>NZ_JBITER010000051.1:0-37552 GCF_044455345.1 Streptomyces sp. NPDC051286
CCGCAGGGCGACGAACAAAGACCCGGGCACCCCTCGCGTACCCGCCGAACGTTCGTCGCCCGAGGAGACACCCCGGAGGGGCCCCGGACCACCCCTCACCGGGCAGGCGAACGGTGCCACCAGGGGCCAGACGCACACATCAAGCCCGTCCGGCGATTGAGGACAAAACCGCCCACCCCGTGGACCCGAACCCGCCGCGCGCGGCAACCCCCGCACACCCAGCCCGTCCGGCGCTTGAGGACAAAACCCCCGCCCCGGACCGGGGCACCAACGGAGCCCGTCCGGCGATTGAGGACAAAACCGCCCACCCCGTGGACCCGAACCCCGCCGGACACGGCAACCCCGCACACCCAGCCCGCCCGGCGCTCGAGGACAAAACCCCCGCCCCGGACCGGGGCACCAACGGAGCCCGTCCGGCAATTGAGGACGGAACCGCCCACCCCGTGGACCCGAACCCGCCGCACGCGGCAACCCCGCACACCCAGCCCGCCCGGCGCTCGAGGACAAAACCCCCGCCCAGGGCCCCCGCGGCGAGAACCAGGCCGCCCGCCACGGTTCACCTTCTGTTCACTCTCTCCCGTAAGCCACTTCACCTGTTTCGCCTAATTTCAACGGTGCACGGTGCGCGGCGAGACGCCGCACCACCCATCACTTCGCACGCCGTCGTAGAACAAACAAGACCTCGGCGGCTCCTGGAAGGAAAAACCCGAAAGTGAAGCTTCAGCGCAAGAACCGGCTTCGTGCCACCGCGCTCGGTGCCCTCGCCGTCTCCAGCGCCCTGGTCCTCACGGCGTGCGGTTCGGACAACAACAGCGGCAGCGACACGGGCGGCAGCGGCGAGAAGACGAGTGCCGCGTCGAACATCAAGTGCGACGACGCCAAGGGTCAGCTCCTCGCCTCCGGCTCCAGCGCGCAGAAGAACGCCATGGACCTCTGGGTCAAGGACTACATGGCGGGCTGCAAGGGCGTCGAGGTCAACTACAAGGCGTCGTCCTCCGGTGAAGGCATCATCGCCTTCAACCAGGGCACGGTCGGCTTCGCCGGTTCCGACTCGGCGCTGAAGCCCGAAGAGGTCGCGGACTCGAAGAAGGTCTGCAAGACCGGCCAGGGCATCAACCTCCCGATGGTCGGCGGCCCCATCGCGATCGGCTTCCACCTCGAGGGTGTCGACAGCCTGACGCTGGACGCCCCCACGCTCGCCAAGATCTTCGACGGCAAGATCAAGAAGTGGAACGACCCGGCGATCGCCAAGCTCAACAAGGACGCGAAGCTTCCGGCCAAGGCGATCCAGGCCTTCCACCGCTCCGAGGACTCCGGCACCACGCAGAACCTCGGCAAGTACCTCGCCGCCACCGCGCCGAACGACTGGAAGTACGAGCCCGAGAAGAAGTGGCCGGCCCCCGGTGGCCAGGCCGCGTCCGGCTCGGCCGGTGTCGCCGCCCAGGTGAAGCAGGTCGACGGCTCGATCGGTTACTTCGAGCTCTCGTACGCCTCGTCGCAGTCCATCTCCACGGTCGACATCAACACCGGTGGCTCCGCCCCGGTGAAGGCCACCTCGGAGAACGCCTCCAAGGCCATCGCCGCCGCCAAGATCAAGGGCACCGGCAAGGACCTGGCGCTCGACCTCGACTACACCACCAAGGCCGAGGGTGCGTACCCGATCGTCCTGGTGACCTACGAGGTCGTCTGCGACACGGGCAACAAGGCCGAGACGCTCCCCACGGTCAAGTCCTTCCTGAACTACACCGCGGGTGACGAGGGCCAGAAGCTCCTCACCGAGGCCGGTTACGCGCCGATCCCGACCGAGATCAACGCCAAGGTCCGCGAGACCATCGCGTCCCTCAAGTAAGCACAAGCAACACCCGTAACACCAGCTGAAACCCAGCTCCACCAGCAACACCCGACGGGCCGGCCCGGTGCACCCCTCCGGACCGGCCCGTCGGCACCACCCCCATCCGGTGCACCGCCGCCAGGGGAGCACATCGCTCCCCCACACAGACCGGAAAGACCATGGCTTCCACCACACCTATAGACACGCCACCGGTGCCCCCGGTGCAGCGCAAGCGCGCCAGGCCCAAGGCCGCCGGACGCGCCGGCGACACAATCTTCCTGGGCCTCTCGCGGGGCGCAGGCATTCTGGTGCTCGTGATCATGGCGTCGATCGCCGTGTTTCTCACGTACCGCGCGACCCTCGCCATCTCCAAGGACCAGGGCAACTTCCTCACCACGCTGGACTGGAACCCGGTCGGCGACAAGCCGGTCTTCGGTATCGCGGTCCTGCTCTTCGGCACGATCGTCAGCTCGATCATCGCGATGGTCATCGCGGTTCCGATCGCTGTCGGTATCGCCCTCTTCATCTCGCACTACGCGCCGCGCAAGCTGGCCGCACCCCTCGCGTACGTCGTCGATCTGCTCGCGGCAGTGCCGAGCATCGTGTACGGCATCTGGGGCGCACTCTTCCTGGTCCCGTACCTGGAGGGACTGAACCTCTGGCTCGACCAGTTCTTCGGCTGGACGTACGTCCTGGACAAGACCGAGGTCGGCGTCGCCCGCTCGCTCTTCACCGTCGGCATCCTGCTCGCGATCATGATCCTGCCGATCGTGACGAGCGTCAGCCGCGAGGTCTTCCTCCAGGTCCCGAGGATGAACGAGGAAGCCGCCCTCGCACTCGGCGCCACCCGCTGGGAAGTCATCCGCCTCTCGGTGCTGCCCTTCGGCCGCTCCGGCGTGATCTCCGCGTCGATGCTGGGCCTGGGCCGCGCACTCGGCGAGACGATGGCCGTCGCCACGGTCCTGTCGCCGAGCTTCGTCATCTCGGCGCATGTGCTCAACCCCGGCGGCGGAACGTTCGCCCAGAACATCGCCGCGAAGTTCGGCGAGGCCGACCAGTTCGGGCGTGACGCCCTGATCGCCTCCGGCCTCGTCCTCTTCATCCTCACCCTGCTGGTCAACGGCGCGGCCCGGCTCATCATCGCCCGCCGCAAGGAGTACTCGGGGGCCAACGCATGAGCCAGGCAGCCAACACCGGCATACAGAAGCGCCCCGCCCCCGCAGCGGCCGCTTCCCGGAACAGCCTCAGCAGCCGGGCGCTCCCCCGCTGGGCCCCACTCGCCTTCGCGGCCGTCGCGCTCGTGCTCGGCGTCGGCATCGGCGCGGCGGCGGGCTGGCAGAGCCACATTCAGTGGGGTCTGTTCTCCGCAGTGCTCTTCGTCGTCATCTCGTACATCACGACGTCGGTCGTCGAGAACCAGCGCCAGGCCAAGGACCGGCTCGCCACCAGCGTCGTCTGGGTGTGCTTCCTCCTCGCCGTCGTGCCGCTGGCCTCGCTGGTCTGGACGACGATCAACCGCGGCTCGAAGATCCTGAACGGCTACTTCCTCACCCACTCCATGTCCGGCGTGCTCGGCATGGAGCCGGGCGGCGGTGTCTACCACGCGCTGATCGGCACCCTCGAGCAGGTCGGCCTCGCCACCTTGATCTCCGCCCCGATCGGCCTGCTGGCCGCCGTCTACCTGGTGGAGTACGGCAAGGGCGCGCTCGCCAAGGTCGTGACGTTCTTCGTCGACGTGATGACCGGTATCCCGTCCATCGTCGCCGGTCTCTTCATCCTGACGATCATGCTGATGGCGGATCTCCAGCCGTCCGGCCTGATGGGTTCGCTGGCGCTCGCGATCCTGATGATCCCGGTCGTGGTCCGCTCCACCGAGGAGATGCTCAAGCTCGTCCCGAACGAGCTCCGCGAGGCATCACTCGCTCTCGGCATCCCCAAGTGGCGCACCATCCTGAAGGTGGTCCTGCCCACCGCGATCGGCGGTATCACCACCGGTGTGATGCTCGCGATCGCCCGGATCGCCGGCGAGACCGCGCCGATCATTCTGCTGGTCTTCGGTACCCAGCTGATCAACACCAATCCCTTCCAAGGCGCACAGTCGTCGCTCCCCTTCTACATCTGGGAGCAGTTCCAGATCGGCAGCGAGGCGTCGTACGACCGTGCCTGGGCCGCCGCTCTGGTCCTGATCGCGTTCGTCATGATCCTCAATCTGGTGGCCCGCGGCATCGCCCGCTGGAAGGCCCCGAAGACCGGCCGCTGACCGCGGCACGAAAGAAGCAGTGATTCAGATGGCCAAGCGCATCGACGTCAGCGGTCTGTCCGCCTATTACGGCTCCCACCTCGCCATCGAGGACATCTCGATGACCGTGGAGCCCCGCTCCGTGACCGCCTTCATCGGCCCGTCCGGCTGCGGCAAGTCCACCTTCCTGCGCACCCTGAACCGGATGCACGAGGTCACCCCCGGTGGCCGCGTCGAGGGCAAGGTCCTGCTGGACGACGAGAACCTGTACGCGTCCAACGTCGACCCAGTCACCGTGCGCCGCACGGTCGGCATGGTCTTCCAGCGGCCGAACCCCTTCCCGACCATGTCGATCTTCGACAATGTCGCGGCGGGCCTGAAGCTGAACGGTTCGTACAAGAAGAGTCAGCTGTCGGACGTCGTCGAGAAGTCCCTCCGTGGCGCCAACCTCTGGAACGAGGTCAAGGACCGCCTGAACAAGCCGGGCTCCGGCCTCTCCGGCGGTCAGCAGCAGCGCCTGTGCATCGCCCGCGCGATCGCGGTCGAGCCGGATGTGCTGCTGATGGACGAGCCGTGCTCCGCCCTGGACCCGATCTCCACCCTCGCCATCGAGGACCTGATCGGCGAGCTGAAGGAGCGCTTCACGATCGTCATCGTGACGCACAACATGCAGCAGGCGGCCCGCGTCTCGGACCGCACGGCGTTCTTCAACCTCGCGGCGGTCGGCAAGCCCGGCAAGCTCGTGGAGATTGACGAGACGGAACGGATCTTCTCCAACCCGTCGGTCCAGGCGACGGAGGACTACATCTCCGGCCGCTTCGGGTGACCAGGTCACCCGGGTACGGGGTCGGCCCGGGACGGGGGCGTGGGTGGTAACTGCCGGTGGTGGGTTTCCACCGGCGAACCCACCACACCCCTCCGGCGAACCGGCCCCGTTCACAGACAGCCTTTGGGGTGCTGCATGGCGGTGCCACCCTCAAGGCGAAGGGTCCGCCCCCGCTCCTCACAAGGGAGCGGGGGCGGACCCCTTTCACTTCAAGCCCGGGGGGCGTCACTCACCCGAACAGCAGAACAACGACCCCGTAACTCGCGGCGGCGACCAGCGCCGCGGCCGGCATCGTGATGAACCACCCGAGGATGATGTTCTTCGCGACCCCCCACCGCACCGCGTTGACCCGCTTCGTGGCCCCCACACCCATGATCGCCGAGGTGATCACATGCGTCGTGGAGATGGGCGCGTGGAACAGGTAGGCCGAGCCGAACATGATCGACGCCCCGGTCGTCTCCGCGGCGAATCCCTGCGGCGGGTCCAGCTCGATGATCTTCCGGCCGAGCGTCCGCATGATGCGCCAGCCACCCGCGTACGTACCCAGCGAGAGCATCAGCGCGCAGACGAGCTTCACCCAGACCGGAATCGGGGCGCTCGGACTCTCGACATCGGCGATGACCAGCGCCATCACCACGATGCCCATCGTCTTCTGCGCGTCCTGCAGACCGTGCCCGAGCGCCATGCCTGCCGCCGAGACCGTCTGCGCTATGCGGAATCCGCGCTTGGCCTTGTGCGGGTTGGTCTTCCGGAACAGCCACATGATCGTGACCATCACCAGATAGCCCACGACCAGACCGACGACCGGCGAGACGAACATCGGGATGATGATCTTGTCGAGCACCCCGTTCCAGTGCACCAGCGTTCCGCCGGCCAGCGCCGCACCGACCATGCCGCCGAACAGCGCGTGCGAGGACGACGAGGGCAGACCGAAATACCAGGTGACAAGGTTCCAGATGATCGCGCCGACCAGGGCGGCGAAGAGGATTCCCATCCCCTTCTGCCCCTCGGGCGTCGCGATCAGGCCCTCACTGACGGTCTTGGCGACTCCCTGTCCCAGGAAGGCACCGGCGAGGTTCATCACCGCGGCCATCGCCAGAGCCGCCCGCGGGGTCAGCGCCCGGGTGGAGACCGAGGTGGCGATGGCGTTCGCCGAGTCGTGGAAGCCGTTCGTGTAGGTGAAGCCGAGCGCGACACCGATGGTCACGATCAGCGCAAAGGTGTCCACGTGGTTCAGGACTCCTTGACCGCAATGGTCTCCACCGTGTTGGCGACGTGCTCGAACGCATCGGCCGCCTCTTCCAGCACATCCACGATCTGCTTGAGCTTCAGCACCTCAATGGCGTCGTACTTGCCGTTGAAAAGATGGGCGAGCAGCTTGCGGTGGATCTGGTCGGCCTGGTTCTCCAGACGGTTGACCTCGATCCAGTACTCGGTGAGGTTGTCCATCGTGCGCAGGTTGGGCATCGCCTCGGCGGTCAGCTCGGCCGCCCGCGCCAGCACCTCGATCTGCTGCTCGACGCCCTTGGGGAGTTCTTCGATCTGGTACAGCACGACCAGGTCGACGGCCTCCTCCATGAAGTCCATGATGTCGTCGAGCGACGATGCGAGGTTGTAAATGTCCTCGCGGTCGAACGGCGTGATGAAAGAGGAGTTCAGCTGGTGGAAGATCGCGTGGGTCGCATCGTCCCCTGCGTGCTCCGCTGCCCGCATACGTTCCGCGATCTCGACTCGGGAGGCAGCGTCCGCCCCGAGCAGTTCCATGAGGAGTTTCGAGCCCGTGACGATGTTGTCCGCGGATGCGGAGAACATGTCGTAGAAGCTCGTCTCCCTGGGGGTCAGACGAAAGCGCACGTGGGGTCCTCAGGATGCTTTGGTTTCGGTCAGGCTGATGCTAGGCGCATCATCCGGCCACGGCTAACCGGCATTCTTCAGTGTCGCGCATCGAACACGCTGATCAGCACGGGCCCCCGGTCACGGTTCAGCCGAGTTCGTTAAGATATACCCACCAGGGGTATATAAAGCGCAGGGTAAAGGGAAAACGGGAGGCAGCAATGACCACCACCGAGGCGACGGAACCCACCGAGGAAACGGCGGAGATCCTCACCGACCACGACCGCGGCATACACGGCTACCACCACCAGAAGGCCGACCACGTCAAGCGGCTGCGCCGGATCGAGGGCCAGGTCCGTGGCCTGCAGCGGATGGTCGACGAGGACGTCTACTGCATCGACATACTCACGCAGGTCTCGGCGTCCACCAAGGCTCTCCAGTCGTTCGCGCTCCAGCTTCTCGAGGAGCATCTGCGCCACTGCGTCGCCGACGCGGCGGTCAAGGGCGGCGAGGAGATCGACGCGAAGGTCGAGGAAGCCACGAAGGCCATCGCGCGCCTGCTCCGCACCTGAGGCAGCACCGCGGGAGGTCGCACGGCGTGCGGTCGCACTTCGTGGGGCACCGTCCGAGGCGCCGCCTGACGTGCGCTTCTGTCCGTCATCCCCGGTGGTCACTCTGCCGGGGGACGGCGGCGTGTTCGATGCCCGCACCGACGTTGAGCACCTCGTCGATACGGTCCGCGCTGAGCCGTTCCCCGATCGCGGCCGACGCCGCGATCATCAACTCACCGCACAGCTCGATCTCGGCGAGGGCCACATGGTCCTGAACGGTCCGAGTGCTGAGCGTCACCACGTACGTCACCTCTCACTGCCGTCGCCGACTTCCTCGTGCCCCTCCCGGCAGGCCTTGCCCCGTCGCACCGCCCAGCACGCCCGCTCGCCGCGGTGGCCACAAGCCCTGGTAGCTCCACCCAGGACGTCCGGCCGCCCTGCGATCGCACGCGCCGGACGACACTCCTCATCGGGCACACATTGCCGGTCACGGCACTAGCGTAAGGAGCGGACCAGGCACCGCGCATGGCACGGACGGACCATTTCGGCCCCGCCGGATGCCTACGCGCCCGGCCCGCCGCTATCGCCACCCCTGCTCGATCTGCCCGGTGTAGATGTCGCGATCGTCCGGAAGATGCACATCCACGGGCGTCCCGAACCCGGACAGGAGCGTCGTCGACACCACCTCCACCGCCGGTCCTCCGTTGGCGAAACTGAACCGGTGCCGCACCTTCCGCAGCCGCCCCGCCTCGTCCAGATACGCGTCGAACGGCACCGCGTCCGTGCGGAACCCTTTCGCCGCCGCGGCCAGTGCGCCACGCGATCGCGGCGAGGCGGCCCGCGCCGCGCGTCCGAGGTCCGCGGTCCCCCGGTAGTGCCGGACCATGACCCCGGCGAGCTCGCTCTCCCCCACGTACGTCACCTTGTCCGCCCCGCGCAGCAGTTCGGCGGCCGCCATGGGATCGGTGACCCCGCCCGTGACGAGATTGCCGTCCTCCAGGGCCGTCGTATCGACCCTGACCCACTTGCCGGCGGGGACTCCGGCACCACGGTTCTTCATGTAGAGCGCACCGGGGGCGAGGAGTTCGGTGATGGGGCGGTGTTCGTACTCGCCCGCGGCGTCCTTCGGCAGCACCACGGTGAGCCGCCCGAGCTGCCTGCGGAAGTCGTACGTCCCCCGGCCGGTGATCGTCACCCGCGTCCCGCCTGCCGCGGTCTCCATCGACGTACGCACCTCGGCGCGCCCGGCGACGTCCCGGCTCCCTGGCCGATTCCCTCCCCCTGCCCCGGCGAGCACCGCGGCCGCCCGGTGGATCACATCGAGGGAATCGCCCCCGCCCCGCTCGTCCGCCGCACTCCGGCCGCCGGCGCCGGTCCCGCCCCGACCACCGCTGTCCGAGCATCCGGCGGCCGCCGCCATCACGCCCACCACGGCGAGGGCGCAGACAGCGCGCGCCCCGCTTCCGGACCTGTGCTGCTGCACCACCATCGCCTGCCAACCCTCAACGACGTACCGCTTGCCCCGCATAACGACCACCCGTGTCCACCGTCACGCCGTCCTCATGGGCCTCACGGACGGGTGCCCGTCCCCAGTACCGTGGACGCGTGTACGACCAACACACCGCGGAGGTCCCGCCGACCGCTCCCGCCACCCCGCCGACGCCCCCCGCCCACGAGCCCTTCACCATCGAACGCGGCTCGTTCTGCATCGCCCGCTGCGGATGCGGATGGGCCGGCCCGGCCCGTCGCTCCCGCGACCGCGCCCGCACCGACGCCGAGCAACACCACAACGCCCGCTGATCACGGATCACCGACAACCGATCCACCCGACGGTCGCCCGACCGATCGACCCGCGAGGCCACGACCCGGAGGTCCGATGACCCTGCTGAACCGCCGCACCCTGCTCACCGCGGGCGCGGCAACGGCCCTGGCCGGCGCCACGGCCACCGCCTGCAGAGGCGCCGGCACGGGTTCCTCGGCCACCACCGCGGCCACCACCACCCGCACGTCGCCCGCATCAGCCGGCTCACCGTCCGCCCCAACCGGCAAGGCGAACTGGCCCGCCCTGGCCACGAGCCTCGACGGCACCCTCGTGCGCCCCGAGGATGCGGCGTACCGGACGGCCCGCCAGCTCTACAACACCCGTTTCGACGGCCAGAAACCGGCAGCCGTCGCGTACGTCCGGCACGAGGCGGACATCCGTGAGTGCCTGGCCTTCGCCCGCCGCACCTCCACCCCCGTCTCGATCCGCAGCGGCGGCCACTCCTACGCGGGCTGGTCGAGCGGCAACGGGCGCCTGGTCATTGACGTCTCGTCACTCTCCCGGGTCGACCGGGACGGCACCGTCGGCGCGGGTGCCAAACTCATCGACGTCTACCGGGGTCTCGGCCGCCACGGGCTGACGGTCCCCGGAGGCTCCTGCCCCACGGTCGGCATCTCCGGTCTCACGCTCGGCGGAGGCCACGGCGTCGCGTCCCGCGCGTACGGCCTGACCTGCGACAGCCTCACCTCGGCAACGCTCGTCACCGCTGACGGCAAGACAGTGACCGCCGACGCCAAGCACCACCCCGACCTCTTCTGGGCGCTGCGCGGCGCGGGCAACGGTAACTTCGGCGTGGTCACCGAGCTGACGTTCCGCACCCGCCCGGCCCCACAGACCGTCACCGCGTACATGTCGTGGCCGTGGTCGCGCGCCCGGTCCGTCATCGCCGCCTGGCAGAAGTGGGGCCCGGACCAGCCGGACGAGATCTGGTCCTCCGTACATCTCGCCGCGGGACCGGGCGGCGGCAACCCGACCGTATCGGTCGCCGCGTTCAGCCTGGGGACCTACGGCGACCTCCAGAACGCCGTCGACCGTCTCGCCGACCGGATCGGCGCACCGGCGTCCTCGGTGTCGCTGCGCCGCCGCAGCTACGAGGAGGCGATGCTGGTGTACGCGGGCTGCTCCGGCCTCACCGCCGCGCAGTGCCGGCTGCCGGGTACGACACCCGGCCGTACCACGCAGGGCGCGCTCCAGCGCGAGACCTACGCCGCCGCGTCCGACTTCTTCGACCACTCCCTGTCCCCGGCGGGCATACGGGCCCTTCTCGACCGGACCGAGGCGTTCACCCGGATCGGCGTGACCTCGAGCGGCGGCGGCGGATCGATCGCGCTCACCGCGCTCGGCGGGGCGATCAACCGGGTCGACCCGCGGGCGACGGCGTTCGTCCACCGCCGCTCACGGATGCTCGCTCAGTACATCGCCGCCTGGCGACCCGGCACGGCGGGCACGGCCCAGCAGGCCTGGCTGAAAAACACCCATGGCGCGCTGCGGCGGTACGCGTCCGGGGCGGCGTACCAGAACTACACGGACCCGGCGCTGACCAACTGGCGGCAGGCGTACTACGGAACGGCGGCCGACCGGCTCACCCGGGTGAAGAAGCAGTACGACCCCGAGCGCCTCTTCACTTTCCCGCAGGCGCTGTAACGCAGAACCGGGGGCGTGAACGCCCCCGGTTCTCCCTCGGTCACGTCGCCTTCAGGCGGCCAGACCCTTCTCGCCACCGCCGCCCGACCGCGGGCGCGGCTCCGGGATCCCGACCGGGCGCCCCTCGGCCGCGGCCGGCACGGGCCGCCGCGACCGCACGAGCCATCCCACCCGCTCCGACCGCGAGACGGCGGCGACGACCGGCGTCAGCAGCGCCATCGCGAGCGGGGAGAGCAGCAGCACGGCAGCCGTGCCGAGCGCGAATCCGCCGATGACGTCGGTCGGGTAGTGGACCCCCATGTAGATCCGGCAGAACCCTTCCGCCAGCGCGAGGGCGATCGCGGCGAGGCCGAATTTCCGGTTGGCCACGAACAGCCCGACGCCGAGGGCCATCGCCATCGTGGCGTGGTCACTCACGAACGAGAAGTCGTTCTTCCCCGACACCAGAACATCCAGGCCCTGGTGGTCGCGGAACGGGCGCGGCCGCTCCACGAAGCCCCGGATCGGAATGTTGACAAGCAGCGCGATCCCGGCGGCGAGCGGTGCCCAGACGATCCCGGCGACCGCGGTCACCGAGTCCTCGGCCGTACCGCGCCGGCGGACGCTCCACCAGCACCACAGGACCACGAGGACCATGCCGAGCATGATCCCGTACTCGCCGACGAACTCCATGACCCGGTCGAACCAGGTCGGAGCGGACTTCGCGAGCCCATTGATGTCATAGAGCAGGCTGACGTCAGGGTTCGACGCATCCAGTGCGAGTCCAGCCATCCGCTGCAGCCCCTTGCCTTGTCTGCTGCCGCGGCGCACACCCGTGTGCACCGCATTTGACGAACCCCCGTTTCGGTTCGACCACTACTTCGATCACCGCTGCGTGAGGTACGCGACTGTGCCGGTCAGCGCCGCATGGTCAGTGCGCATGCTGTCCCAGTCCAGGGAACGACGCTCTCCGCGTGTACGTTCCACTCTCCACCGAATGATCACCATGACGTTATCGAAGAGAGACTCGTCGTCGCAGCTCAGGGCCCAGGCTTCACGGAGAGTTCCGGCCACGGTGGACTCCCTGTCACCCCGTCGGCTGGGCGGTCGGCAGTGCCGCGGCGCCGTCCTTCGTCACGCGTGTCGCACCGAAGTAGTCAGGCGTGTCGATCTTGTCGAAGCGGATCACGGCCCCGGTGTACGGCGCGTTGATCATGTACCCGCCCCCGACGTACAGCCCGACGTGGTGGATTGCCCGGGAGTTGGTCAGGTCCTCCGAGAAGAAGACTAGGTCACCGGGGAGCAGCTCGTCCCGCGAGGGGTGCGGCCCAGCGTTGTACTGGTCGTTCGCCACCCGCGGCAGCTCGATGTCCACGGTCCGGTACGCGGCCTGCGTCAGCCCGGAACAGTCGAACCGTCCGCCCTGCTCAGGCGTGCCGTTCCCACCCCACAGGTACTTCGTGCCGAGCTTCTTCTGCGCGAAGTAGATTGCCCCGGCCGCCTGCCGCGAGGGCTCGACCCGCCCGACCGGCCGGGCGAAGCTCTTCTCCAGCGAACGGATGATCTTGACGTAGTTCTGCGTCTCCGCGATCTTCGGTACGCCGCCCGAGCTGATGACCCGGTACGCACCGGCGTTGTAGGCGGCCAGCATGTTGTCCGTCTGATCCCCCGGCACCTTCTTGACGTACCCGGCGAGTTCGCAGTCATAGCTGGCGGCGGAGGGGATGGCATCGGCCGGATCCCATACGTCGCGGTCCCCGTCCCCGTCCCCGTCGATCCCGTGCCCCGACCAGGTACCGGGGATGAACTGCGCGATGCCCTGCGCGTCGGCCTTGCTCTGGGCCCGCGGGTTCCACCCGCTCTCCTGGTACAACTGTGCGGCGAGGAGCGCGGGGTTGATGGCCGAGCAGAGGGTGCCCCACTTCTGCACGAGCGACTCGAATTTCGCCGGCACGGCCCCCTTCGCCAGCCCGACGGCCCCGTTGCCGCCGACGCCACCGAGGCCGGCGGCAGCGGAGTACGTACCGACGACGAGCAGGGCCACGAAGCTCATGGCGACCCCGATGCCGATCCCACCGACCACCCAGAATTTCCGCACCCCTCAACCATCCCCCATCGGGGGCATGTTCAAGGTCGGTTTCGCGGGTGTGTGCGAACTGTTCGGAGCACAGGCGGGCTCACCGGGGTCACCGACCGGGGCGTCCACGCGCGGATTCCCGTCACTGACGCGCCTTCAGGAGGCCTCGGCGGACCAGTAGTCGGAGTGCACGTTGGGACGGGGCAGGGGGTAGACACCCTCGTACGCCGGGCCGTTCGGCTTGGACGTGGAATCGGCGACCTTCGACTCCTTCACACAAGGACTGTCCGCCTCGAAGAACGCCTGCCCCTTTCCACGGAAGCTGACACTGATACCGAACCCGGCGTCCGTCTGGGCATAGACGGCCGGGAACTCCGTGTCATTGTTGATCGCCTTGATCCGGTAATCGCTCTTCCGCCAGAACGCCTTCACCTGATCCAGGAAATCCGCCCGGCGCGACGCCGACACGATGGTCATCACGGTGCGCCTGCGGGTCACATCGCACGTCCCCGCAGTCGTCGGCCCGTGCGCCCACTGCACCTCGGGATCGATGGCCTTGAGCACCGCGTCCAGCATGTTGTCGGACCGCTCGGCGGCCTGCTGCATGTCCATGCGCCCCTTCTTTCCTCCGGCGTCCCCTTGTACCTGGTGTTCGCTCCCGCACGCGGACAGGGAGAAGCCGAGGGCCAGGGCCACCGCAACGATCCGGAACCGTCGCTTCATCGCTGTGCCTCCATCTTGAGCCTGTCGGCGTGTCCCGACACGATCAGAGCGATGCTGTCCGCCGAGACGGCATCCCTCACCGGATCGAAGTAGAAAGAGTGGGCATCAAAGCTCAGGCCGGAGCCGCTGACCACCGGTGGTCCGTCGCCCACGGGGAAGCGCCTGGCGCCGAATGCCTTGCTCGCCGGGTCCTTGCCGAACCAGAGATCGTCGTCCCCCGGGTCGGCCAGATCCCCGGCGAAGTATGCACCAGCCGGACCGAACGCCAGCATCCCCAGCGTGCCCACGGCAACCTGCAGCTTGGAGGGGAGCTTGGTCACCGGGTCGTTCGCCGCGGCGCCGACGAAGACGTGTCCGGCACCGACCCCGAGATCAACGGCCTGATCCACACCCACCCCCGGGCTGCCGACCAGAATGATGTCGTCGACCCCCGGGATTCCGCCGGCATGCTGCGCAGCTGCTCCCACGGTCCGCGAACCGTACGAGTGCCCGATGGCCGTCAGATGCGGATCCTTGTTCTGGTTGGTGGCGACCAGCCCGCTCATGAAGTCGTTGTACGCCGCGCCGCCCTTCTCCGCCCGCCCCGTACCCATGACCGCCAGGCTGCTCAGCCCGTCCGGCGTCTGCGGCGCGTCATAGCCGAGCCAGACGATCGCCGCACTGGACTGGTCGTACCCCTGGGCGCCGATCGCCGTGTCGCGAGCCCGCTTGAGATCGTTCTTCGCGAATTCCACGTCCAGAGAGGTGTTCAGCCCGGGCACATACGCCGACACGTTCTTCGACGTGTCCGGATTCCCGAACGAAACGATCGCCCGGCCGTTCCCCTCGTCCGATATGCCGAGCAGGTACATCGGCGGCTGCTTCCCGTTCTCCTTCAACTGCCGCTCGATCTCCAGCAGTCCGGCGAGCTGCTTCTGCGACTTCGCGTCTTTCTGCCCGGACAGCTTCTCGATCAGCTGAGTCAGGTTCTTCCGGTTGGCCGCGTCCCTGGTCGCCGCCGGGATTCCGTCGAGGTTGCCGATCTGATCCGGGGAAAGGGCGAGGTACTGGTCGCGCTCGTCCTGCGTGAGCCCGTCCCACCACGCCTTGCGCCCGGCAGCAGTGCCGTTGCGCGGGATGCGGGCGTTCAGATAGTCGCGCTGGTCCGCCTGCACGGCCGCCCCGACACGGGAGCCGGAACCGGGCAGCCCGGCGCCGACGCCGCCGACCCCGGTGGCCCCCTTGATCAGCTCCCCCGCCGCACCGGCGCGGTCGCCCTGGGACCACTTGTCGCTCGCGCTCTGCGCATACTGGGCGACCTGGTCGCCGAGGTTCCTGCCGTTCGTGACAGGGTGGAGGACAGCATCCGCGGCACCGCTGACATCGCCCCAGAGGCCGTCGCCGACGAGCCCGGTGAAGAAGCCGCCTTCCGATGCGTGACCGGCGGCGCTCGAACCGCCGCCACCCTTGGCGGCCTGGGTGGCGCTGCCGCCGTGTCCGCCGGAAGCGGTGGACCCGCCCGAGGCATCCGTGCCACCCGAGTCCGAACCACCCGAGGCCGCTGAACCGCCGGAGCCCGACCCCCCGGAGTCCGATCCCCCGGATGCTGCGGACCCACCCGAGTCCGTGCCCCCGGATGCCCCCGACCCACCGGACGCGGAAGTACCTCCGGCGACGGTCGACCCTCCGGAGTCCACACCGCCGGACTCCGTACCGCCACCGCCAGAGGCAGCACCACCGCCATCGGCGCCATGACCGGCCACCACGCCACTGCCCGCCGCCGGGCAGGCGCTACCGGTCAGCCGGCAGATCGCACTCTGGATCTCACCGGTCAGCTGCCCGCCGACCTGCGTCGCCATGAGCGCACCGACAAGGGCCACAACCACCAGGACCGCGCCGAGGTACTCCATCGCGGTCTGGCCACGGTCACGACGGGACCTGATCACCCGCGTGAGAAAAAACGGCCTTTGCGCGGCGCGCTGTTCAGGGCTGAGCCTGAACCAGGCGCGGGAACTCCTCAGGCACAAAAGGACGACGACGGCGACAGGTATCACCAACTGGAAGACACCTTGGACGCCGCCGTCCCCACCCAAGGTGGCCAGCGCCCCGAGGACGAGCCAGACGTGTACGGCAAGGAATCCGCGCCGGATCCGGACGCCACCGGTCCACAGATACAGCGAGAGGACGAACCCGGTGACACCCGGTAACGCCGCGTACAGCAGCATGCCCAGCAGCCGGCCGTTCACCGCATCGACCGAGGACGCCACCGACAACACGTCGATCACACCGACGACGGTGACCACGAAGAGCACACGGACGAGGATCAGCACTGCTTGCAACGTGCTCGGCAGGGGCTGCCTGCCCGGATGGACCACGACAGCATCCGGGTCAACGCCACCCGGAACCGCTAACCCTCGTATGCCAGACACGGCGAGTCCCCTGCCTTGTGAGTGGGTGCAGTGAGCAGCGACAGATCCGCCACTCCACGTATGCGACCACACAGGCACTGGGTGAGGCATGGGTCCCAGGACCCAATGCGAGACTCAAAGTGCACGGTGCATATGGAGGTTCAGGTGACCTTGTCCTGATGTGACGTCAGGTAGCTCCGGCGGACCAGAAGTCGGAGTGCACGTTGGGGCGTGGAAGGGGATAGACGTCCTCGTACGCAGGACCGTTGGGTGGCGTGGTGGACTCGGCCACCTCTGATTCCTTCACGCAGGGACTGTCGACTTCGAAGAAGGCCTGGCCCTTGCCGCCGATGCTGAGGGTGACGCCGAAGCCGTCCGTTGTCTGGGCATAAATCGCAGGAACGTCCACATCATTGTTGATTGCCTTGATCCGATAGCCGCTCTTCCGCCAGAATCGATCCACTACTCCTAGGAAGCTACCTCGACGCTCTTCGGACACAATCGTCATCACGACGCGCATCCGGGACACGTCACAGCTGCCGGTACTAGTCGGGCCATGCGCCCATTGAACCTGAGGTTGGATTTCAGCCAGTACTGCGTCAAGAATCTTGTCAGCCCGGTTCGCTGCGCCCTGCATGTCCATATCGGATCGCTTCTCTTCGTTCGAACATCCGGCAAACGCCAAACAGAGCAGCATTGCCACTCCAACGGTTTGGAGTCGACGACTCAACGCGGCTCCTCCATCTTTACTTTGCCGGAACGACCCGCAGCGATGAGAGCAATACTGTCTGCCGAAACGGCATCCCTTTGCGGATCGAAGTACTGGGAGTGCGCGTCGATAGAGAAGCCATGCCCGCTGATCAGCCGCGGCCCTTCACCCACAGGGAAACGTCTCGCACCGAATGCCTCGCTCGCCGGGTCCTTACCGAACCAGAGATCGTCATCTCCCGGATCGGCGAGGTCGCCGGCCACATAGGAAGTGGCCGGTCCTCCAGCGATCAATCCCACAACGCCGACAGCCGCCTGCCGCTTGGAGGGAAGCTTGGTCACCACGTCATTCTCAGCCGCACCGACAAAGACGTGATCCTTTCCAACCCCGAGATCCTCAGCGTGATCCACGCCGACCCCGGGACTGCCAACGAGCACGATGTCGTCCACCCCGGGAATCCCACCAACCTGCTGAGTTGCAGCACCGACAGTGCGCGAACCGTAGGAATGCCCAATAGCCGTCAGGTGCGGATCCTCATTCTCATTCGTAGCCACCAATCCGCCCATGAATCCATTAAATGCACTGCCACCCCTTTCGGCTCTATCGTTGCCCATTACCGCGAGACTCCCCAATCCGTCCGGGGTCTGTGGTGCGTCGTAACCGAGCCAAACGATCGCCGCGCTCGAGTGGTCGTACTTATTGGCCCCCTTAGCTGTATCCCAAGCACGCTTAAGGTCCCCCTTGGCGAAGTCCTCATCCAAAGACGTATTCAGCCCCGGCACATAAGCCGACACATTCCGAGCCGTATCCGGATTCCCGTAAGAAACAATCGCCCGCCCATTCCCCTCGTCGCCAATCCCAAGGAGGAACATCGGTGGCTTCCGGCCGTCGTGCAGTTGCCGGTCGATCTCTCGCAACCCCGCCAACTGCGTCTCCGCCTTGTCCCCGTCCTGCCCTTCCAGCTTTCCGATGAGCAGCTGAAGGTTGTCCCGGTTGGCGGCGTCCCGTACGACCGCCGGGATTCCGTCCAGGTTGCCGATCTGGTCCGGGTACACCGCGAGGTACTCCTCCTGCTGTTCCTGCGTCAGCCCGGCCCACCACGCCTTGCGTTCGGCCGGGCTGGCGTCGTGCGGGATGGCTTCGTTCAGGTAGGCGCCCGCAGCGTTCCTTACCGTTGCCGCGTCTGTCGCCGCGTCCGTCCAGGTCGAGTCGGGGACCTTCAGGCCCTCCTCGGCCTTCAACTCCCGCAGGATCCGCGTGTACCGCCAGTCGATGTCGGCTGCTGTCCGCACGGCCTTGACCACCCGGTCGGCGATGTCCTGCGCCTTGGCCACGTTCGGGTTGGGGGCGATGAGACCCGAGGGCGGCAGCAGTCCCGGTACTCCTCCCCCGGTCGCCGTCCCACCCGGCATGGGCTTGCCGTCGATCAGCCCCTCGCCGGCCTCCGGGTAGGTCACCGACCCGTCCGGGTGCACGGTGAACTTCAAGGCTTCCGCGTCGTCCAGCGCTTCCTGCAACGCCCTTTGCTGGCCCCTGATTTCGTGGGCCATGCTGTTCAGCGTGGTGCGGAGCAGACCGCACTCCGTGTACACGTACTGGAAGTTCCGGCTGAGTTGTCGCAGCCGCCCGACGGCCGCGTCGGCCGCCTCGCCTTGTTGCGTCCCGCGCAACTCGTTCAGCATCTGCTTGTCGATGCGGTCCCGGCCGGCGTCGGCCAGGTTGCTGGCCCGGCCCCAGCCATCGGCCGCGCCTTCCAGTTCGGCGCAGTTCACGTCGCGCAGTTGGGCCCACGTGATCTTCGAGGTCATTGCCCACCGTTCCGTGCCGCAACCGCTGCGAAGGACGACTTCACGGTCTCGTCCGTGACGCCCTGGGTCCTTGCGACGGCGCGGAGTTTCCCGGCGAGGCTCCCGCACTCGCAGCGCGCGGCTTCGATCCGCCGCTGCCACGACTCGCGTACGGCGCCGAGTTCGGCCAGCGCCTCCAGCCCGACGATCCCCGTCACGACCCCTTCGTGCGCGGTCTCCAACTCGGTCTTCACCGGCCCCAACAGCGTGTACAGCGACTCGGCTCCCCCGGCGGCCCGCAGCCAGGGGCCGTCGCTGTGCTTCAGCACATCCCTGCCACCACCACCCGCACCGTCACCAGCCCCGCCCGCCCCGCCCAGATCGCTCAGCCTCTGCCGGCCCACCACGGCCACGCCGCTCACCCCGCTCCTTGATCGTGGAGCGGCACTGTCCCAAAGACGGCGCACCCGACATGCCATGCGCGTCGACCCTCGGGGCGGGCGTTCGGCCCTGAATTGCAAGGCCGAACGCCCACCCCGCCCCCAGCGGAATTTCACCCGATCGATGGGCCGCCGGAGGGCGTGAGATCAGGCTTTGCCGGCCGGGCAGTTGTGGTATCCGACCGTCATCCGCGCACGGAACGCCTCCTTTCCGTCGCTGTACGAACCGGGCAGCACCGCGGTCGCGTCCTGCGTGTACTTCGCCGTCCGCGTCGACCCCGTCAGACGTGAACTGCTGGTGCACTGCTACCGGATGCTCGGTTCGCTCCACGCCGCCGAGGACCTGGTCCAGGAGACGTACCTGCGGGCATGGCGTGCGTACGAGCGGTACGACGACCGCCGGGCCTCCCTGCGCACCTGGCTGTACTGCATCGCCACCAACGCCTGCCTGAACGTGATCGAGAGCCGGAGCCGCCGACGGCGCGTACCGTCTGCACACACTCCAGGTCTTCACCGTCACCGTCTCCGGCATCAGCCGCACCCCCTGTTCCAGGACCCGGACGCCTTCGCCGCGTTCGGCCTGTCGCCCCAACTGTCCTTCCTCTGAGGTGAAGACGGTGCCGTTCAGGCGGAACCGTCGAACGACGGTGCGCCACCCCCGCCGAGCAGCGACGGCCCAGGTATCTCCCATCGGGCCGGCTCCCCCATCGGACGCTCCTGCGCCCCGCTGGCCTGAGCGTGCGTCACACGCTTGGCCCATCCGGACCCGCCTCATGACGAAGCATCCGCTTTCATCCGGTTTTCGCATGGTTTCATCTCGCCATGGAGGCGATCAGATGATGGCTGAAGATCGACAGCAGGACACGCACACACGGGCGACTACGTCGCGGCGGCGCGTGCTGGCCGCAGCGGCACTGGCACCGATCCTGGCCGGAGCCGGGGCGGGGGCGGCCGCCGCTCATCCCCCGCCCCCCGGGGTGCCCGGGATGCCCGGGATGCCGGGGGGCCGGAATCACCGGCGGATCAAGCCGGTGACCACCACCGAGTCGGACTGGGCGGACGTCGCACGCACGCTGGGCCGCCGAGGCAACATGCTGCGGGGAACGGCCTACCACACGCCCTTCCCCCGCGGGGATCTTCGCGTGGTCTCCGACGGCATCTCCATCACACCGGCGCTCGCGCTGGGCACGCACGTGTCCTTCGTCCGTTACGCCGACGGCAGCACGATGGTGATGGGCGATGTAGCGGTCACCGAGGACGAACTGCAGCAGGTGAGCGACGCCTTCCAGTCGCATGGAATCGCCCAGACCGCGCTCCACAAGCATCTGCTCGCCCAGACACCCGACATCTGGTGGACCCATGTCCACGGACACGGCTACGACGCAATGGCCCTGGCACGCGGCCTGCGCGCGGGATTCGACCTCACCGGGACCCCGCCGGCGGTTCCGACCGGCCCGCCGATCCCCCACGACCTGGACATCGCCGGAATCGAGGCTGCGCTGGGCGCCAAGGGTTCCCCCGATGGCGTGGTCTACAAGGTCGTCTTCGCCCGTCGGGAAACGATCTGCGACGGCCATCTGGTACTGCCTCCCGGTCTGGGATCGACCAGCGCGTTCATCTTCCAGCCGCTGGGTGGCGGCCGGGCCGCGCTCAGCGGCGACTGCGTCATGCTCGCCGAGGAGGTCCAGAACGTACTGGGGGCCCTGCGCCGCGGCGGGATCAAGCTCGTCGAGTTGCACAACCACCACTTGACGGAAAACCCCCGCCTGTTCTTCACCCATTTCTGGGCCGTGGGCGACGCCGTCGAACTCGCCCGAGGGCTGCGCCCCGCGGTGGACGCCACCAACGTCGTGCCGGCCGGCTGACAAAGAGGGATGAGGAGCGGGTTGCTCTCGGGTACCCGCTCCCGGGCCCCTGGGCGCCCTCGGGCGCCGACGCGGCACCTTTCGCAGGCGTGCGTACGCGACGCCGGCCTGCCCCGCCCCTTCCGCGGGGCAGAACCTTCCGCATCAGCGGGATCGTCAATTCCAATGGACCAATTGCCCCGGCGCGGTGCGTGCCTCGGAAGACGATCGGGCACTTATGTCCCGTTCACCCCGATAGAGAATGAACCATCCGTCAGATCCGATATCTGGAGCTCCGTATGGAACCAGCCCCCACGCCGCGGAACTGTCCATTCGACTACGCCGAGGCCCTCGAATTCGATCCGCTGCTCAAGCAACTGCAGAACGACGCCCCCGTTTCCCGCATCCGGCTGCCCCACGGCGACGGGGAAGCATGGCTCGTCACCGGCTACGACGACGTACGCACGGTGACCACCGACCGGCGTTTCAGCCGCAGCGCCATCATCGGCCGGAACTTCCCGCGGATGACCCCTGAACCCATCGTTCAGGACGAGGCGATCAATGTGATGGACCCACCGGCCAGCAGCCGCCTGCGCAGCCTGATCTCCAAGGGTTTCGCGCCGCGCCACATGGAGCGCATGCGGGTCCGTACCCAGCATGTCGTGGATGAGCTGCTGGACCGGATGGAGGAGCACGGTTCCCCCGCCGACCTCTTCGGGCACCTCGCGGCCCCCCTGCCCCTGACCACCATTTGCGAGGTCCTCGACATTCCCGAGGGCGACCAGGCTCAGCTGCGCGCCCACGCGCGCACCATGATGGACGTCGGCATCGACAACCGGGACAACGCGGTGCGCGCCAAAGCCGATCTCCGCGCCTACTTCGCGGAGCTGACCGCGCACCGGCGGGAGAACCCTGGCGACGACCTGATCAGCGCGCTGGCCGCCGCCCGCGACGGAGACGAGCTCCTCAACGATCAAGAACTGACCGTCATGGCCATGGTCCTGCTCATCACCGGCCAGGACACCACCACATACGAGATCGGGAACATCGCATACACCCTGCTCACGCGTCCCAAGGAGCTGGCCATGCTGCGCGCCCGCCCCGAGATGCTCCCGCAGGCACTCGAGGAACTGCTGCGCTTCATCCCCTTCCGCAAGGGCGTCGGCATTCCCCGCGTCGCCACCGAGGACGTGGAACTGAGCGGGGTGAAGATCCGAGCGGGAGACATCGTGCACGTCTCCTATCTGACGGCCAACCGGGACGGCCGGAAGTTCGACCGGCCCGACGAGCTGGACCTGGAACGCACCGGTCCGTCCCACATGACCTTCGGCTGGGGAGGCCACCACTGTCTCGGTGCCCCGCTCGCCGCCACGGAACTCGAAGTCGCACTCGGAACCCTGCTGAAACGCTTCCCTGACCTCCGGCTGGCAAAGCCGGCCGGAGAAGTGGCCTGGAACAAGACATCGATCTGGCGTTATCCGCTCGAGCTGCCCGTCGCCTGGTGAGGTCGATACCCCAGCAGGGCACCAGGCTCTTCGTTCAACCCCAGCACGCGATCCGGGCTACCGACGAGGCGACGCCGGTAGAGACCCACCGCGCTGCGGCCCGGGTCCGGCCATGGCGCGGGAACGCCCGGGCCGCCGCGCGCAGCCCGGGCGCCGCCGAGCAAGTGAATCGATGCCCGGCGGCAGGGCGGCCCGTGTCCGGCTTCGTGGCTCGCACCGTGCGACGGAGCGGGGGCGGTCCACTCCGGCCGGTGGTCATCGGTCCGCGGGAGGGGTGAGCGCCGCCCCGCAGCGGTGCGTCTCCCGCCGGGCCCGCCCCGCAGCGGTGCATCTCTCACCGTGGGGCGGGCCCTCGGCGGGCCGGCCGTGCACCCGCTGGGCAGCCGCCGGGCACGGCTGGTCCGCCCGCCGTGGCCACGGACAACACGATGGTCAGCGATGCCGCATCGGCCCTCGGAGGGCGGAAACCCGGAAGATTCCGGGGCTACCGGACAGCGCGTTCCGTCCGACGTGCGACCGTCATCCGCCTGCCGTAGCGTGATTTCCAAGGCCGATCAAGGTGCGGTCGAAATTCATCTGCCCATACGGTGAGAATTCAGCGCATTCGCCGATCGACCCGTCCATGCCCATCCCAGGGGCATCGAATTCGGCGCCGCAGCCAAAAAGTCTGTCCCGCGCCGCTCCACGCACGGTGCCGCAGTGGCTACCGTCGGCCGATACCTGCCCCCGCATCCGGTCAGGCTCGGCCGTGTGGTTCATCGTCCGCTAGGAGGAGATCCATGGCGGTACTCTGCAAGCCCGCAATCGCAGTTCCCGAGTACGTCATCACCAACGACGAAACCCTCGAACTGGCACAACGGCTGCACGGCGACCATCCGCAGCTCGGTCTGGTCCTCCGTCTGATCGAACACACCGGGGTCCAGAAACGGCATCTGATCCAGCCGATCGAAAAGGTGCTGCAACACCCGGGGTTCGATGCACGCAGCGAAATCTACGAGGCACAGACCAAGGCCCGTGTCCCGGCTGTTGTCCGCCAGGCACTGGACCACGCGCAACTCGAGCCGTCGCAGATCGACTTGATCATCTACGTCTCCTGCACCGGTTTCATGATGCCTCCGCCGACCGCGTGGCTCATCAACACGATGGGCTTCCGGCCGGAGACACGGCAGATGCCGATCGCGCAGCTGGGCTGTGCGGCGGGTGGCGCAGCCGTCAACCGGGCCCACGACTTCTGCACTGCGTACCCCGACCGCAACGTGCTCGTCATCGCTTGCGAGTTCTGCTCGCTGTGCTACCAGCCGACCGATCTGGGTGTCGGATCCCTGCTGTCCAACGGCCTGTTCGGCGACGGGATCGCCGCCGTCGTGGTCCGGGGCCAGGGCGGCACCGGAGTCCATCTGGAACGCAACGGGTCGTACATCATCCCGGACACCGAGGAATGGATCTCCTACGCGGTCCGCTCCACGGGCTTCCACTTCCAGCTCGACAAGCGCGTGCCCGGAACCATGGAGCCACTTGCCCCGGCCCTGAGCGCCCTCGCGGAGCAGCACCAGTGGAACGCCAGCAAGCTGGACTTCTACATCATCCACGCCGGCGGTCCGCGCATCCTGGACGACCTGAGCCGCTTCCTCGACGTACCGCCCGAAGCGTTCCGCTTCAGCCGGGCCACGCTCACCGAGTACGGCAACATCGCCAGCGCGGTGGTACTCGACGCCCTGGCCCGCATGTTCGACGAGGCGTCGACCCTCCACGGCCAGCGCGGCATCATGGCCGGCTTCGGACCGGGCATCACCGCCGAGATATCCCTGGGAACGTGGACCTCGGAGCCCGAGACAAAGACGTGAGCCACGCATTCGCACGGTGCGTGCGCCGGGCAACCTGAACGGGAAGCCCGCAACCACACCACCCCCGGCCCCCGGGCCTCAGGCGCTGTCCGCAGCTTGAGGACCGGGGGTCGCCCTCATGCCCGTCCGATGACGGAGGGGACACCGGCTCCCTCTCGGCCGCTCCGGCCATGTCGCTGCACACAGTCACGACAGGTCACTCCACTGACGGTCCGGCTTCCACACGCACTCCACCCAGAGCAGCTTCCCGCCGTGCCCCGGCAGCCCGCCATGCAGCGGATACGCGCCCCAGCTGTCCGCCCACAGGGTGACGAGATGCAGCCCGCGCCCGCACTCGGCGAGCGACGCCGGAGCCTTTGCACCGCCCTGGAACGGCGGCGGGATGTCCGGGTTGGTGTCCCAGACACTGAGCCTGATCCGGTGCCGGCCTGCGTCGCGCAGCCGGAGTGAGTACGGCCCCGAGGAGTACCGGTACGCGTTGGTGACGAGTTCACTCGCCAACAGCTCGGCGGTGTCGATGAGATCACCCATGCCGTGCACGCGGAGCACGGAGCGAAGAGTGGCGCGGGCGATGCCCGGAGCGCGGGGATCCTGTGGGAGTTGGAGTGTGTATGCCCAGGGCGGCGTTACGGTGGCCAGGACCATGGAAGTCTCCGATCACGGAGGGAAGTTGAATCTTGCATTTTCGGTTGCCCGGTGACGAGGCCGCTCCGTCGAGCGGGGTACTTCCGGGCGGGTGGCCTGTCCTCAAGCTAGCGGCTCACCGCATAAAATATTTGCCAGATCGACAATTGCTTGAGAGAAGCACTCACGTGAGTGACGACATCAACCCTGTGTTCGGCAAGGAGAGTTGACGCATGGCGCTCAGAGGCACTCCCAGCGTGCGACGGCTTCGGCTCGGGACCGAGCTGCGCAGATTGCGGGACCGATCTGGGCTCACCGCCACTGAAGGCGCGCGCCTCCTCGGCATCAGCCAGGCCCAGCTCAGCAACATCGAGGCGAGCCGTTTCGGCGTCAGCCCGGAGCGGCTGCGTGCCATGGCTCGCAACTATCGTTGCTCGGACACCACCTATATCGAGGGGCTGCTCGACCTCGCCGGGGACCGCACGACCGGCTGGTGGGAGACGTTCCGCGAGGTGCTGCCCACCCCGCTGCTGGACATCGCCGAACTGGAGCACCACGCAACCGGGTTGCAATCCGCCAACACGTCGCACATCCCGGGCCTTCTCCAGACCACGGACCACGCCCGCGAGATCTTTCGACAGGTCGTGCCGGAGTTCTCCCGCTCGGACATAGAGCACCGCGTAAGCCACCGGCTCCAGCGCCAGGCCGTCCTCGACCGTCCGTCTCCCCCGCCGTACCAGGCGGTCGTCCACGAGGCAGCGCTCCGCGTACCGGTAGGTGGCGCGACCGTCGCCAGGGACCAACTCCGCCATCTGCTGGAACAGAGCGAACGCGAGCACATCACGGTCCGGGTGATCCCCTTCGCCATCGGCGCCTATCCCGGATCCGGGCAGACAATCCTGTATGTACGCGGATCAGCACCGCGCCTCGACACCGTCTCACTGGACCAGTCGCACGGTCCCGCCCTGGTGGACGCCGAGGCGGAGCTCGAGGCCTACTGCCTTCTGCTGGCCCGCATGGAGTCAGTAGCACTGACACCGGAAAAGTCCCAGGACTTCATCCACAGTCTGGTCACCCACCTGTGAAGGAACCCAACATGCCCCACTCCCAGTGGCAGAAGTCGTCGTACTGCGGCCAGGGCGAGTCATGCGTACACGTCGCCACCCAGGACAACACGGTCAACGTCACCGAGAGCAGCGACCCCACCGGAGCCATACTCCGCACCACCCCCACTGCCTGGGCCGCCCTCCTCCGAAGTGTCAAGGACGGCACCAACCATGGCTGACCAGCGCGCACCGGCCGACCTCACCTGGGTCCGCGCCGCTCCCGAGGGCGAACAAGGCCCCGGTCCCTGGATCGAGATCGCCTTCGGCGAGGGCGAACTCGTCCACCTCCGTGAGACGAGCGACCCCGCCAACATCGTCACGACCACCCGGACGAAATGGGAGGCCTTTACCAAGGGCGTCCTGGCCGACGAGTTCGACCACTTCGCGGAGATCGGTGGCGAAGGCGGCCTGGCTGCCCAGGCATGACGGGCTGGGTACCCGCCCGTTCCGTGTCGGTACCCAGCCCGTCCACTGCGGTGGCCTCTCAGCTTGACCTTTGTCTTCCGCACCCGGAAGAGGGGTGGGGCGCGATCGAGACTACGTACGCTGTCGAGCATGCTGACGTTGGAGCGGCTCCGGGCCGACCATGCACATGCCTTGCTGGCTTTCGAGCGGGAGAACCGCGAGTACTTCGCACGGTCCATACCGGATCGCGGCGACCTGTACTTCGTTGAGTTCGCCACCCGTCATCGCGCACTGCTCGCCGAACAGGACACCGGTGCGTGTCAGTTCCACGTCATCATGGACGACCGGGGAGAGCTGGTTGGTCGCGTCAATCTCGTGGACATCGAGGAAGGGGCCGCTGAACTCGGCTACCGGATCGGTGAGCGCGCAGCGGGACGGGGCATGGCAACGGCCGCGGTCGAGGAAGTGTGCCGCCTGGCTGCCACGGCGTACCGGCTCTCCGCGCTCACCGCAGTCACCACCCTCGACAATCCGGCGTCCATGGCCGTGCTCCGACGCAACGGGTTCACTGCGGTGGGGGACGTCCGCATCGGCGAGCGCCCTGGTACGCGTTACCAGCGCCGACTTGGTGCCATGAACTGATCACCCACCCACCGGGCTTGAGTTCTGCGGGATCTGGCGCTCTTTCCCTGACGACGTAGCGTCGCGCTACGGGGATGAACTCGAATCGGTACCGCGACCTGGAACAACACGGCGGGGGGACCTTCGGGGCGTCGCGATCCGGGTCGCCCAGCGCATCTTCGCGCTGGCCGCCGGCATCTGGCACTACAACAAGATCGGCGCACACTTGGTCACTGATCGCCTACTACCACTGACTCAGGTGTAGGCCGCCGTGTTACGCACTTCACCGAACCGGGGAAAGATCTTTTCCACGGTGAAGTCGTGCTCGTCGGCAGCGAAACCGGACATCGCGTCGGCGACGAACTCCAACTCATAGCCGTGGTCACTCGCGGCCCGCGCAGTGGACTCGACCCCCATCGTGGTAACCAGCCCAGCGAGCACCAGCGTGTCCACGCCCAGATTGCGCAACTGGTCGTGCAGATCGGTGCCATGGAATGCCCCGACGGTGCGCTTGACGACCACAACATCGCTGGGCTGGACCAGACCGTCAGCGAAGCCGCTGCCTGGCGGCTGCTCGGTTGTGTTCGGCCTCTCCACTCGAACCAGCACCACCGGGCGATCGCTCGCCCTGAATGCCTCAGCCAACCGACGGCAGCGCGCCAGTACCTCTTCGCCGGGGTGCGGAGCAAGGGGCAGGGCGATGATGCGTGGCATCAGGTCGATGAGGATCAGCGCGGAGGTCATGGAGGCGATGGTAGGCCAGGGCCCGAGCCTGCCCTCCTTCAGCAGTACCAACGGGGCCGTTCAGGCCGACCGAGGATCACGGGTAGGGAAATCCCCCTGGCAAGTGGGGTGTTCGTCCCAAATATGGCGAGCGTGCCGGGAGCGAAAGAGTCCAGTCATGAACTTTTCTCGGCTCCATGGAAGATCAGCCAAGCCCGGAGCGCTCGCCCTGGTGTGCGCCGTGACCGTACTGGCGGCGACAGGGTGCGGAGACGACAATCAGCGTTCCCCCCTGACCGCGTCCCAGGAGCCCGCAGCACGCGGTTCGGTGATATCCGCGACCCCTGTGGCGGACCTGGACGCCAAGGAGGTCGTGGCCCGTCTTGCGAAGACCGGCATCGATACGGCACAGGTCCGCTACGGCGTGCGGGCTCACCGGATCGTGTATCGCACCGTCGACATCAAGGGCAGACCCACCACGGCCAGCGAGCTGGTCGCGATGCCGAAGAACGACGACCCCGACCTTCGGGTGGTGTCCTGGCTGCACAGCACGGAGGTGTACCGAGGGGAGGTGGCCTCGGTGAACGACGAGCTCCCCGACCGGGCCACGGCATTGCTGTTCGCGCGCGTTGACCCAGCGACGACGCCCGCACATGAACGGGTTCCCGACCAGGCGAAACCGGGCATATCTCCACCACTGACTCCGACCGCAAGGAGTGATTCATGAACCGACTCGCCCACGTGATCAACACCACGGACGACATACCGGGCCGGATTCTGCACTGGAACTTCTTCATCGGTGGCCACTTGAGTGCCTCGGTGCCCGTACGCCTCGTCAACCGCACGGACGAGGGCCAGCTGGTGTGGATGGAGACAGGCGCGCCCATGTGGCGCACAAAGCTCCCTGGAGGCGCACACCTCCGCGACATCGCCCCGGACGACCGACCTGCCACCGGATATCCGGTGGTCCCCGACCGGTGGCCGATGGGCAGCGCCCTCTTCTATCAGCCCACCGGCGCCGCACACTCCGTGCTCTGGCTCTTCGGCCGCAGGGGAAAGTTCCGCGGTTGGTACGTGAATCTGGAGCGTCGCTTCCACCACGGCGACGACATCGACATCGCCGACCACGAGCTCGACATCAACGTCGCGCCGGACCGGTCCTGGCAGTGGAAGGACGAGGAGTCCTTCGCCGAGAAGACCGGCCACCCCGTCTACTGGTCGGCCGACGAAGCGGCAGCCATCCGCGCCGAGGGCACCAGAGTCGCCCGGCTCGCCGAGGCTGGAACCTTTCCCTTTGACGGCTCCTGGTGCGACTTCCGGCCACCGAAGACCTGGACGACACCGCCCCGCCCGCCGGGCCCTCGCCGCTCCGTCCTCTGACTCCCCATCACCCTGCCCGCCCTGATGGGTGTGAGGAGGGGCCGGAGGCTTGCCTCGGGCCGGGCGGCGAAATGACCAAGATTGCTCAGCGTCACCTCACGTGATACACAGAGTAATCATATGCATGTGGTCACACACCGATTCGATCCGCAGGTCAGGGCGGTCGGACCGGTCAAACGTGCGAGATCCCATGAAAGAGAGGGCGCTAAGTCGTCGTACCGAGGCGCATTCATCAGCGAAGATAGAGGGTGACCCGTGCCATATGGCAAGGGGCAGTGAACTACCCAACAGGGGCGGTGACTTACATGGTCCTGGCAGCTGAGGCCGATAAGGGCGGTATCAGCACCATCATCAACGGCATCGCTCCCAAGTGGGGGCCGTTCGGAGCCCTGGGCAACGAAGCCAAGGTGATGATCGAGGTCGTCATGGCCGTTGCCATCCTGCTCTGTTTCGGCATCGCCATCTGGGGAGCAGCCAAGCAGCGTATCGGCGCGACAGCGTTGCGCGACACGTTCAGCGCGGAACAGGGCAAGGGTCTGATCGTTGCCGGTCTGACTGGTGTGTTCATCATTGGATCGCTGGGAACCCTGTTCACCATCGTCTACGGGATGGCCATCTAACCGTCCGTCAGCCTGCGCGGGGAAGGCTGCCGCCGCCCCGATCCACTTCCACCCCATCCGTCCGTCGTGCCCACCGGCAGAGGTTGCGTCTCTCTGATGTCGAGTCATCACACCGCGCCCGCGCGGGAACCAGCACGGCTACCGTCGTACTACGCGGAATCGCACACGGTTGAGGGGGCCTACGCAGCATGAGTGCCGGTAACGACCACGGCTACGGCAGCGACTCGGGCTCAGGCCGTACTGACGATGGATACAGCACCATCGGCGGAACGCGCCAGACCCGTACACGATTTCCCGATGGCGAGGGCGGCGACGGCTACGGCGGATCCCGTCGGCCGGCCCGCAGTTCACGGTCCCTGATCATGGTGGTCGGCGTGGTCGTCCTGCTCGTCGCGGCTATCGCGTTCGCGAACGTGGGCGGTGGCGGCAACAAGGGCGCCTCATCCGGCGGGAACGGCGGCGACAAGGCGGGCTCGGCGCCCACCGCGGCGACGGGCACGAAGCCGGTGACGGGGAAGAACGGCTCGATTCCCTCGGGGTTCGCGCACGATGCTCAGGGTGCGCAGAGCGCGGCAACTAACTACGCCGTAGCACTCGGTTCCGCCGACATGTTCAACGCCGATGCACGCCGGAGAATCCTGCAAGCCACCCACGACCCGGCTGCGGTCGATCGACTCCAGGCCGACATGGACAAGGCGTACTCGGCAAGCCTCTTCACTAATGTCGGGCTGAACGAAGACGGCAGCACACCCAGTGGACTGACATTCGTCTCCCGGACCGTGCCTGTGGGCACCAAGGTGACCAAACAGGCCGGAGACACAGCCACCGTCGAGGTCTGGTGCACAGGCCTTGTCGGGATGGCCGGCCAAGACTCCACCAAGCCCGTCACCGAGACCTGGTTCACCATCACCGAGAACCTGAAATGGGTCGGGAACGACTGGAAGATCGAGTCGTCGAGCCAGACAGAAGGCCCGACGCCGGTCAGCGGCGGCAACCGGGCATCGACTGCAGACGACATCGCCGGTGCGGTTGAGCAGTATGGAGGCTTCACCTATGCCCGATAGCCGTCGCTCCCACGCGGTCTCTGTCGCGTCCGTTATGGGAAGCCTCCCAGCCACGATCGTCCTCGCGGCGTCCCGTGCCACCGCAGCACCGAGCCCGACGCCGAGCCCGTCTCCGAGCCCGTCTCCGAGTAAGAGCAACAACGCCTGCGACCTCATCGTCGGACTCGCCAAGGACCTCTGCGAAAACGGCGATGCAGGCTCCCCCAAAAACACCTCCCCCGACTCCGCCACCAACGCCCTCGACCCCCTCTCCTCCCTCGCCCGCGGCTGCGCCGACGCCGCAGCCTGGATCGTCGGCAAGCTCAGCGAGGCAGTCAAAGGCACCGCGGACGTCGACTTCACCAACCCCAAGTTCCTCCAGCAATACGCGGTCATCTTCGCCGCCTCCACCGTGCTCACTCTCGTCCTCTGGCTGCTCGCCGTCGCCAAGCGCGCCATCCGTGGCGTTCCGGTGGCCACCGCGATCTCCGAGGCTGTCGGGTTCCTCTGGCTGACCGTCCTCGCGTCCGCGTTCACGCCGCTCATCCTCTACACGGTCGTTTCGGCGACCGACGGGGTCACCGACGTCATCGCGTCATCCTCCGGCGGGCAGACCGATGTCTTCTTCGGTTCGTTCGCCGAGGCGCTGAGCAAGGGCTCCGACATCGGCGGCGGGCCGATCATGCTGATCGTCGTCTCGCTCGTGTCGATCCTCGCCGCGGGCGTGCTCTGGCTGGAGCTCGTGATCCGGGCCGCCCTGCTCTACGTCGGCGCGCTCCTCGGCGTCGTCGTCTACTCGGGGCTCGTCGACAAGAACATGTGGGGCCATGTCCGCCGCTGGGCGGGCATCATGATCGCGGTGATCATGGTGAAGCCGGTCATCGTCATCGTGCTCGGGCTGGCCGGCGCGCTCTCCTCCGACGGGGGACCGAACGCGTTCTCCGCCGTCGTCTCCGGGCTCGCCATCATCCTCCTGGCGATCTTCGCCTCGGCGATGATCTACCGCTTCGTCCCCGGCTTCGGCGACGAGATCCAGGGTGCCCGTACCAACCGCAAGCAGGCCACCGACGGCGCCCAGGCCGCAGCGCTGATCAGCTCCCCTGCCGCCCTCGTCTCCCAGGGCATCAAGACCCACAGCAGCCGGAGCGGCGGCGACAACGGCGGACAGGGCGGCGGCAACGGCGGGGGCAGGCCCGCCAACCCGGTCAGCGGCGGTGTGGCCGCGCACAGCTCCCGCAACACCGGCGGGAGCGGGGTCGGCGGCGGATCTGTCCCCTCCGCCGCACCTCCGCCCCGCAGCGGGTCGGGACCCACTTCCGGCACCCCGCACAGCAGCCGCGTCAACCGGGGCGGCGGTACAGGCAATTCAGGTAACAACAGCACAGGAGGTGGAGGGCGTTGACGACCCAGTCCCATCCGGTCGCGCCCCGCCGTACGTATCTCATCGGCCGGGCGCGGCCGAACGCGATCGTCGGCAAGAACCGCGAGACGGGCGAGATCGCGCTGATCATCGTCGGCGCGTTCCTCGGCATGATGAGCGGGCTGATCGTCCCCGTCCTGTCCCTGCGGATCGTGCTGCTCACGGGCTTCCCGCTGCTGGCGCTGGCGATCGTGTACGTCCCGTACAAGCACCGCACCTTCTACAAATGGTTCGAAATCAACCGCAGCTTCAAGCGGTCCGTGCGCCGCGGCGCCACCTACCGTTCCGCCGCCATGGAAGCGGGCGTGCGGGGCGACGGCCGTGAGGTCGAGATCGGGCCGCCCCCGGGCATCGGCCGCATCAACTGGCTCGCCGCCCCCTTCGGCCCGGACGAGATCGCCGTACTGCTGCACGCCGACCGCCGCACCGTCACCGCGGCGATCGAGATCGAGGGTCCCGGCGTCGGACTCCGCGACAGCGAGGACCAGGAGGCGCTGGTCGACCGGTTCGGCACCCTGCTGAAGCATGTGGCCAACGGGGACGGCTTCGTGACCCGTATTCAGATGCTGGCCCGCACCCTGCCCGCTGACCCCGACGCGCACGCGAAGGATGTCGCCCAACGCGGCGACAAGGCGGCCCCGGGCTGGCTGCAGGAGTCGTACGACCAGCTCCAGTCGATGGTCTCCACCTCCAGCGAACAGCACCGTGCCTACCTCGTCGCGTGCATGCACTTCAACCGCGAACTGGCCGCCGAGGCAAACGCCATGGCCCGCGCCGCCCGGCCCCAGGCAGGCCGCAAGCTCGACCGGGACGCGGGGCTCGCCGTCGTCATGGCGCGCGAACTGACCGACATCTGCGCCCGCCTCGCCGAGGCCGACATCCGGGTGCGCCAGCCGCTCGGCCAGAGCCGGCTCGCCTCCCTCGTGCACTCGATGTACGACCCCGACCACCCCATCGACCACATCCAGGCGATGACGAAGCGCAACGCCTGGCCCGCCGAACTGGACGCGGTCGAGCCGACGTACCTGCAGGCCAAGACCCGCGAGTCGACGACCCGTGCGCCCTGGTGCCACGCCACGGCGTGGGTGAAGGAATGGCCGATGACGCCCGTCGGCGTCAACTTCCTCGCCCCGCTGCTGGTCCACACCCCGGACGTCATCCGTACGGTCGCGGTCTGCATGGACCTCGAACCGACCGAGATCGCCATCGAGCGGATGCTCACGGAGAAGACGAACGACGAGGCCGAGGCGAGCCGCCAGGCCAAGATGAACCGGACCGTCGACCCGCGCGACATCGCCGCCCACGGCAGGCTCGACCAGCGGGGTGAAGATCTCGCGAGCGGCGCGGCCGGAGTGAATCTCGTGGGGTACATCACCGTGTCGTCGCGATCACCCGAGTCCCTCGCCCGTGACAAGCGGACGATCCGGGCCTCGGCCGGCAAGTCGTATCTGAAACTGGAGTGGTGCGACCGCGAGCACCACCGCGCCTTTGTGAACACCCTTCCGTTCGCCACCGGCATCCGTCGCTAACCGAGAGGGCAGTCACGCCATGCGAGATCCGCTGTCCGCGTTGTCGGATGCCTTCACCTCCTTCCTCTTCGGGAAGGTGGAGACGACCAGACTGCCCGTGCGTACCTCCACCGGCCAGGCCCAGGCGGTGTATCTGCCCACCGCCGCGCCCGGCCTCGGCGACTCCGGCGTGATCATCGGCCGCGAGGTGTACTCCGGCAAGGGGTACATCTATGACCCCTTCCAGCTGTACGGGCAGCAGCTCCCCGCCCCGCACTGGCTGGTACTCGGCGAGTCGGGCAACGGCAAGTCCGCGCTGGAGAAGACGTACGTCCTCCGCCAGCTCCGCTTCCGCGACCGCCAGGTCGTCGTCCTCGACGCCCAGGGCGAGGACGGCGTCGGCGAGTGGAACCTCATCGCCCAGGAGCTCGGCCTCACTCCCATCCGCCTCGACCCGACCGCGGCCCTGAACGGCGGCATCCGGCTCAACCCGCTGGACCCGTCGATCACCACGACGGGCCAGCTCGCCCTGCTCCGTACGATCATCGAAGTCGCGATGGGCCACGGCCTCGACGAACGATCCGGCTTCGCACTGAAGGTCGCGCACGCCTACGTCAACCAGACGATCAACGACCGGCAACCCGTACTGACCGACATCGTCGAGCAACTGCGCCACCCGGAACCCGATTCCGCCGAGGCGATGAACGTCGACATAGACGACGTGCGCGCCTGGGGCCTCGACGTCGCCCTCGTCCTGGACCGGCTCGTCGACGGTGACCTGCGCGGCATGTTCGACGGCCCGACCTCCGCCGGCATCGACCTGGACGCGCCCCTGATCGTCTTCGACCTCTCGCACATCGACCGGAACTCGATCGCGATGCCGATCCTCATGGCGATCGTTGGCGTCTGGCTGGAACACACCTGGATCAGGCCCGACCGGAAGAAGCGCATCTTCCTGGTCGAAGAGGCCTGGCACATCATCAACTCACCGTTCGTCGCCCAGCTCTTCCAACGGCTGCTGAAGTTCGGCCGGCGGCTGGGCCTGTCGTTCGTCGCCGTCGTCCACCACCTCAGCGATGTGGTCGACGGGGCCGCGGCACGCGAGGCGGCGGCGATCCTCAAGATGGCGTCGACCCGGACGATCTACGCGCAGAAGGCAGACGAGGCCAGAGCGACCGGGCGCGTCCTCGGTCTGCCCCGCTGGGCGGTCGAGATCATCCCGACCCTCACCCCCGGCATCGCGGTATGGGACGTCAACGGGAACGTACAGGTCGTCAAACACCTGATCACCGAGGCGGAACGACCACTGGTCTTCACCGACCGTGCGATGACCGAGTCGTCCGCGGCCGATCTGCTGCCGGAGGACGTACGGGCCGCGGAGCTGGAGACCGAACAGCGCGCGGCACACATCGAGCACCAACAACGGCTGAACGAGTCGTCCGAGTCAACGGTGGCATGACATGGCGGGGCGTACAGAGCAGCAGACCGGTCCGAGCACCGGCGGCATCCCGGACGGTCTGCTGGTCGGCCTGCTGGGCTTCCTGCTCGGGCTGGCCCTCCTGGCCTGGACGGCCACCGGTCTGTCCGGGCTGTTCGCGCACGGCGCGTGGCCGGAGGGCGTCACCTTCACCGAGACGCCGCTCGCCATGCGCCGGCTGGCGGCGTCCCCGCACGACATCCCGGCGGCCTGGCCCGACACACCGGCAAACGAGCTCTCCGGGTACGGGCTGTTCTGGGGCCTCTTTATAGGCGAACTCATGGTGCTCATGGTGCTGACAGTGTTCGTGATGGGCGTGGTGGCACGCTGGCGCGCAGTACGAGCACGTCGTCGGGAAGAGCGTCGCGAGGAGCGCTCCGAGGAGCGTTACGCGAGACACGCGGCGCACCCGGGGCGCGAGGAGTCCACCGAAGTGGATGTCTCCGCCCCCGCACCGCTCCCCGCTCCCGCCCCCGCGGCCATCCCCACGCCCACGCTCACGGCCATCCCCACGCCCACGCCCACGGCCACGTACACCCCGGTACCGGCCGAATCCATGGAGGACCTCGCGCCCCCTCTCCTCACCCCGCCCGTCCCCTCCCCCCGCCCACCTCTCGTCGTCTACGGCCCGGCCGCCACTCGCCGCCCCACGGTCGTCCAGGCCATCCGGGAAGCGGACGGACCCGCCCTCGTCGTCACCTCGGACCCCACCGTCTGGGCGGAGACGAAGGACGCCCGCGCCAAACTCGGCCCGGTGCTCGTCTACGACCCCGGCCACCTCTGCGACACCCCGGCCCGCCTCCACTGGTCCCCCACTTCCGGATGCGAACAGCCCGATACGGCAGCCACCCGCGCCGCCGCACTCCTCACCCCGGTCCGGCCGCAGGCCCGTATCGACGCGATGACGGCCGAGACCGCGGAGACCCTGCTCCAGTGCTGGCTGCACGCCGCCGCCATAGACGGTCGCCCGTTCCGCCAGGTCCACCGCTGGGCCCTCGGCGGCAACGCCCATGAACCCGTACGCCTGCTCCGTACCCACCCCAAGGCGGCCTCCGGACTCGCCGGCCTTCTGGAGTCCGCGCTCACCGGTCACCCCGAGCGCCGGGAGATGGCCCAGGAGCTGACGGTACGGGCGTTCGCCGCACTCTCCTCGGTCCACATCCGCGAGGCCTGCACACCGAACCGGGCCGATTCGCTGGTGCTGGAATCTTTTGCGGGCGAAGGGGGCACGCTCTATGTGGTCGGTGAACCCATCGAGGATCCTCGCTCCGCACCTGGTGCGATGCCCTTGCTCACCGCCCTCGCCTCACACGTGGTCGAGCACGGCCGCCGCATGGCCGCACGGTCAACCGACGGTCGGCTCGACCCACCAATGGCCTTGGTCCTCGACGACGTCGCGGCTGTGGCTCCACTCCCCCAACTCCCCGAACTGCTGTCGACCGGCCAGGACCAGGGCCTGCCGACGCTCGCCCTGCTCCGCTCGAAGGAACAGGCCCGGGCCCGCTGGTCGTCCCCGCTCCAGTGACCGGCAGTGTGTGCCCCATGCGGAACGTCGTCCGGTGCGTGCGATCGCAAGGCGGCCGGACGTCCTGGTAGCTCCGCTACAAGGGCTTGTGGCCAACGCGGCGAGCGGGCGTGCCGGACGGCACGACGGGGCAAAACTTGCCGGAAGAGGCACCAGGAGTTACGTGACGGGTGTCGAGGCTGCCGGATGAGCCCAGCCGTCCGGGGCGGCAGCCGGCCGAGCCGGGAGCCGCATGCCATCAGACGGGACGGACGATCTCGTACTCCAGGTCCAGCGCCGTCGGATCGTCCGGCTCGGCGACGGTCTCCCCGGTCGGTACGAAACCGAACCGGCGGTAGAACGCACTGGCTCGCGGGTTGTTCTCGTGCACATAGAGACGCACCCGCTCGATCCGCGGCTCGCCCAGTGACCACGCCCAGTCGATCCCGGTCCGGAACAGCTGGTCGGCCAGCCCACTGCCCCGCGCCTCGGGTCGCACATAGACCCCGACCACATGGGCCTGGTGAACCTTGGCGGGCTCACCGAACCGCGGGTCCTCGCCCGGTCGCTCGATGAGCACGCTGATCGTGCCGGCCCAACTCCCGTCGGTTGCCTCGGCGATGAACTGACGTACCGCGTCGCCACTGGACTCCGCTGCACCGGCCGCGCGCCCCTGCCAGAACTCGTCGGGCTGAGCCGCGCCCTGCTCGTACGTCTCCAGGAACGCCACCGGAGCCGCGGGATCCTGCAGAGCGGCGAGCCTGATGTCCTTGACCAGCGCCCATTCCTCGGCGCGTACAGGGCGAATCACATAGTCCATACCCCGATCTTGTCCGGCACTCCGCCCTCAAGCAATCGAATTCGCGTATCCGTACGATGTGCCATCTTCTACCGTCTGCTCCCGGGACAGACATGAAAGGCCTGCTCTCCGCCTACGACTCGCGGCGCTGGAATCGATGATCTGGGCCGCCGGATTGAGCAATGCCCCGTGAACGCAGAAAAGCCCCGCACCAGAGGTGCGGGGCTTTCCCGGAATAATTGTTCGGCGGCGTCCTACTCTCCCACAGGGTCCCCCCTGCA
>NZ_JBITER010000052.1:0-36990 GCF_044455345.1 Streptomyces sp. NPDC051286
CGTTCGGTGCGTTGCTGTCGGAGGGGATCGGGGACACGATCCGGGTGTCGTTGTCGGCGCCGCCGGCCGAGGAGGTCAAGGTCGGCATCCAGATCTTGGAGTCGTTGAATCTGCGGCAGCGGCGGCTGGAGATCGTGTCGTGTCCGTCGTGCGGGCGGGCGCAGGTGGATGTGTACAAGCTGGCGGATCAGGTGTCGGCGGGTCTTGAGGGCATGGAGGTGCCGTTGCGGGTTGCCGTGATGGGCTGTGTCGTCAATGGTCCGGGTGAGGCCCGTGAGGCGGATCTGGGTGTGGCGTCCGGGAACGGCAAGGGACAGATCTTCGTCAAGGGCGAGGTCATCAAGACCGTTCCGGAGTCGAAGATCGTCGAGACGCTCATCGAAGAAGCCCTGAGGATTGCCGAGGGCAGGGACGACGCGGGGACACCGTCGGGCGTCCCCGCCGTCACCGTGAGCTGAGACAGGACCGGAGAGGGGGCCCGAGCGTGACCATTCTGGAGACCATCCGGGGACCGCGCGACCTGAAGGCGCTGAGCGGACCGGAACTCGACGAACTCGCTGAGGACATCAGGAAGTTCCTGGTCGAGGCGGTGGCCAGGACCGGCGGACATCTGGGGCCCAACCTCGGGGTGGTGGAGCTGTCCATCGCCCTGCACCGGGCCTTCGACTCACCGGTGGACCGCATTCTGTGGGACACCGGGCACCAGAGCTACGTGCACAAACTGCTCACCGGGCGGCAGGACTTCTCCAAGCTGCGCGGCAAGGGCGGCCTGTCCGGCTATCCCTCCCGCGAGGAGTCCGTGCACGACATCATCGAGAACTCGCACGCCTCGACCGTGCTCGGCTGGGCGGACGGCCTGGCCAAGGCGAACGAGGTGCTCGGCCGCCCCGACCACGTCGTCGCCGTCATCGGGGACGGCGCGCTCACCGGCGGCATGGCCTGGGAGGCGCTCAACAACATCGCGGCGGCCCGGGACCGGCCGCTCATCATCGTGGTGAACGACAACGAGCGCTCGTACGCCCCGACGATCGGCGGGCTCGCCGACCACCTGGCCACCCTCCGCACCACCGACGGGTACGAGCGCTTCCTGACGTGGGGCAAGGACGTCCTGCAGCGCACCCCGGTGGTCGGACAGCCGCTGTACGGGTCGCTGCACGGCGCGAAGAAGGGGTTCAAGGACGCCTTCGCCCCGCAGGGCATGTTCGAGGACCTGGGGCTCAAGTACGTCGGGCCGATAGACGGGCACGACATCGCAGCCGTCGAATCCGCGCTGCGCCGCGCGAAACGCTTCCACGGCCCGGTGCTGGTGCACTGCCTCACCGAGAAGGGCCGCGGCTACGCGCCCGCACTGCGGGACGACGCCGACCGGTTCCACACCGTCGGTGCGATGGACCCGCTGACCTGCGCACCGCTCGCCCCGATGGTGAGCCCGTCGTGGACCTCGGTGTTCGGGGACGAGCTCGCCGCGATCGGCGCCGAGCGGCCGGATGTCGTCGCCATCACCGCGGCGATGCTGCACCCCGTCGGGCTGACGAAGTTCGCCGAGGCGTTTCCCGAGCGGGTCTGGGACGTCGGGATCGCCGAGCAGCACGCGACGGTCTCCGCGGCGGGGCTCGCCACCGGGGGACTGCACCCGGTCGTCGCCGTCTACGCCACCTTCCTCAACCGCGCCTTCGACCAGCTGCTGATGGACGTCGCCCTGCACCGGTGCGGGGTGACGTTCGTCCTCGACCGGGCCGGGGTCACCGGTCCCGACGGCGCCTCGCACAACGGCATGTGGGACATGTCCGTGCTCCAGGTCGTGCCCGGGCTGCGGATCGCCGCCCCGCGTGACGCGGAGCGGCTCCGGGAGGAGCTGCGCGAGGCCATTGCCGTCGACGACGCACCGACCGTGCTGCGTTTCCCCAAGGAGTCGGTGGGGGAGCCGGTACCGGCGACAGGCCGCGTGGGTGCCATGGACGTACTGCACCGCGCCGACGACCCCCACGTCCTCATCGTGGCGGTCGGTGTCCTCGCCTCCGTCTGCGTGCAGGCCGCAGACCTGCTCTCGGGCGGCGGGATCCGCTGCACGGTCGTCGATCCGCGCTGGGTGAAGCCGGTCGACGAACAGCTCGCCCCGCTTGCCGCACGTCACCGGATGGTCGCCGTCGTCGAGGACAACAGCCGGGCGGGAGGCGTCGGTTCGGCGGTCGGGCAGGCGTTGCGTGATGCCGGTGTCGACGTACCGCTGCGGACCTTCGGTATCCCCGAGCAGTTCCTCGCGCACGGCAAGCGTGCGGAGGTGCTGGCCGACATCGGGCTCACACCGGTCGAGATCGCCGGCCGGATCAGCGGTGCGCTCGCCGCCAAGGAAGCGGCCCGGGGGATTGAGGAGAGCGGGGAATGAAGGACGACGGGCCCAAGGGCTTCGATCTGGCGCAGCTCCTCGCGGAACGCGGGGCCGAGCGGTACGAGCTGCACACGAAATACCTCAACCACCAGCTCCCGCGGATGCTGCACACCATCGGCTTCGACAAGGTGTACGAGCGGGCCGAGGGTGCCCACTTCTGGGACACGGACGGCAACGACTACCTCGACATGCTCGCCGGCTTCGGCGTCATGGGTCTGGGCCGCCACCACCCGGTCGTCCGCAAGGCACTGCACGACGTGATGGACGCCTCGCTCGCAGACCTCACCCGCTTCGACTGCCAGCCGCTGCCCGGGCTGCTGGCCGAGAAGCTGCTCACCTACAGTCCGCATCTGGACCGGGTCTTCTTCGGCAACAGCGGTACGGAAGCCGTCGAGACCGCGCTGAAGTTCGCCCGGTACGCCACCGGGAAGCCCCGCATTCTCTACTGCACCCGCGCCTTCCACGGCCTGACCGCCGGCTCGCTCTCGGTCAACGGCGAATCGGGCTTCCGGGACGGCTTCGCACCGCTGCTCCCCGACACCGCTGTCGAGCTCGGCGACCTCGACGCACTGAGGCGCGAACTGAGACGGGGCGATGTGGCGGCGCTCGTCGTCGAGCCGATCCAGGGGAAGGGCGTCCACGAGGCGCCGCCCGGCTACCTGCGCGCTGCTCAGGAGCTGCTGCACCGGCACAAGGCGCTGCTCATCGCCGACGAGGTGCAGACCGGTCTCGGCAGGACCGGGGAGTTCTACGCGTACCAGCACGAGGAAGGCGTCGAACCCGACCTGGTCTGTGTCGCCAAGGCGCTCTCCGGCGGCTATGTGCCGGTCGGGGCGACGCTCGGGAAGGACTGGATCTTCAAACGCGTCTATTCGTCGATGGACCGGGTTCTGGTCCACTCGGCAAGCTTCGGCTCCAATGCCCAGGCGATGGCGGCCGGGCTCGCGGTCCTGGCGGTGATGGAGGACGAGGAGACCGTCGCGAACGCCCGCCGCACCGGAGAGCTGCTGCGCGATCGGCTCGCCGCGCTCACCGGCCGCTACGAACTGCTGCACGAGGTCCGTGGCCGCGGGCTGATGATCGGCATCGAGTTCGGCCGGCCGAGCTCGTTGAAGCTGCGCAGCCGATGGACCATGCTGCAGGCGGCCCGCAAGGGTCTCTTCGCGCAGATGGTCGTCGTGCCGCTCCTGCAGAAGCACCGGATCCTCACCCAGGTCTCCGGCGACCATCTGGAAGTGATCAAGCTGATTCCGCCGCTGGTCATCGGGGAGCCGGAGGTGGACCGGTTCGTGACCGCGTTCACAGCGGTGATGGATGACGCGCACAGCGGCGGCGGCCTGATGTGGGACTTCGGAAAAACGCTGGTCAGACAGACCGTCGTCAACCGCTGACGCGGAATTGCCTCTGAGGCAAAATATTTGCCTCAGAGGCAGGATGCTGGCCCAATAGGTATATGAACTCTCCCGATGGAGGGGTGGCCGACGAGCTGCCCGGCGTCGCGCCACGCCTGCGCGATCTGCGCCGCCGCCGTGGTCTGACCCTGGAGGCCGCCGCCCAGCACGCCGGGCTGTCCCCGGCCCATCTGTCTCGGCTCGAAACGGGCCGGAGGCAGCCGTCGCTGCCCATGCTCCTCGGACTTGCCAGGATCTACGGTACGACGGTCTCCGAGCTGCTCGGCGAGATCGCCCCCGAACGTGACGCGATCGTCCGCGGTGGCCGGTTCGAGGGGGCCGAGGCCGACGGCTGGATGTACCAGCAGGCCGGCGGGTCCGGCCGGGCGATGCAGGCCCTGCGCGTCCGGGTCCCGTACGGCGCCCAGGGTGATCTCGTGCGGGTCCATCCCGGCGAGGAGTGGCTGTACGTCCTTGCCGGGCGGCTGCGGGTGAGCCTCGGCGACACCGTGCACGATCTCGACCCGGGCGACAGCGCCCACTTCGACTCGCTCACCCCGCACCGGATCGCCGCCGTGGACCGCGACGGATCCGAGCTGCTCTTCGTCCACACCCTGTTGCAGAGCCCCGCCGCCGAGCTGTGCCTCGGCAGCGGTACCCACCGTCGCTGAGACCGGCCCGGTCGGTCACCAGAAAGGACTGTCATGTCCGATTCAGAGCACTTCGATCCGCTCACCCCGAGGTCCCAGAAGAACTACGACGCGCAGGAGCGGAAGTTTCCGCGCGGCGTGGTGATCAGGCTGTTCGCCTATCTCATCGCCGGACACATCTTCGCGGCCTTCCTGTACCTGCTCTTCGCGGTGGCCGGAAAGGGCTGACCTCGGCCGGTGTACGGTCCGGCTACGCCTCTTCGAGGAGCCGTCCGCGCAGCCGCTCCAGGATCTCCGGAGTCAGCTTCAGGCCCTCGGCGAGATAGCGGTCCGTGCTGCCCCAGGTCTCCTCGATGGTGCTGAAGGCCTCGGCGAGGTACTCGGCGCGGGCGTCGAAGAGCGGGCTGAGCAGCTCCACCACCTCGGGCGACATCCCGGTCGCCGAGGTGTCGGTGCGCCGGACCTTGTACCGGCGGTGCGGATCGTTGGACTTCAGGTAGTCGGCCTCGATGGCCTCGCGCTCGACGCCGACCGCCAGCAACGAAACCGCGATCGAGAGACCGGCACGGTCCTTGCCGGCCGCGCAGTGCATCAGAGCGGGAACGCTGTCCTCGGCCAGGGCGTGCAGCACCCGGCTGTGCTCGGCGGTACGGTCCCTGATGATCGACTTGTACGAGGCGGTCATCCGCGCCGCTCCCTTGCCGTCGGCAAGGACCGAGCGCAGCTGTGCGATGTCGCCGTCGCGGACCATCCGCCAGAACTCGGCGCCGTCGGCCGGGTCGGAGAGCGGAATGTTCACATTCCGCACGCCCGGCAGGTCCACGTCCGGGCCTTCGAGCCTGTGGTCCGCCGCATTGCGGAAGTCGAAGATCGTGTGCAGCCCGAGGCCGCCGAGGAACGCGGCGTCCTCGTCGGTGGCGTGCGCGAGGTGACCGCTGCGGAAGAGCCGTCCGTGCCGCACCCGGCGGCCGTCCACGGTCGGCAGTCCGCCCACATCGCGGAAGTTGCGCACACCTGCCAGCTCGGGTTCCGTCGACGGGACCTGCGGCACCTGCTGCGTCACGGTGTCTCCTGGAGTGTCTGGCGTCGGCGCGGCTCGCCGGCGAGGTCAGTTCCTGCGACGATACGACATTGAATTCTCTGGCCGTCATCTCGGCCGTTTCCCGCTGAACACCCCATGGAATTCCCCTCGCACGGGCGTTGCCCGGCCGTCGGCCGGCGGCCGATGATGTGCGGAACTGTGGGAATGCGGGGATGACGTGATCGAGACGGGTGAGCAGGGTCGGACCTGGCTGCTGACCGGGGCGAGCGGCAGCTACGCGCTGCACCTCACCGGCCGGGGCGAACTACTGCATCTGCACTGGGGGCCGCGGATCTCCCTCGCGGCCGCCGAGGCCCTCGCCGCCGCGCCCGAGCCGCCCTTGCGGGGCTTCGAGTCGCGGCTGGACGGCCGCGAGGAGTACCCGGTCGAGGGTGGCCCCGCTTCGTCCGGCCCGCTCTCTCCGTACGCACCCCCGAAGTCCGTGGTACCGAATGGGCGTTCGCCGGGGCCGTCGTGGACGGAGACGAACTCCGTATCGCGTTCGCCGACTCAGTGCAGCGGCTCGCGCTCACGCTGCACTACCGGATGCGGGACGACTCCGATGTCATCGAGCGCTGGGCCACCGTCACCCACACCGGTCCTGACGGTCCGCCGCTGGAGCTGTTGCGCGCCGACGCGGCGGCCTGGGCGCTGCCCGCCCGGGACAGCTGGCGGCTGAGTCAGCTGCACGGTCGCTGGGCGGCCGAGACACAGCTCGTACGGTCGGAGCTGACGTACGGCGAGAAGGTCCTCTCCAGCAGGCGCGGCCACACCGGACACCAGTTCCTGCCCTGGGTCGCGCTCGATGCGGACGGCGCCGCCACCGAGGAGGACGGCGAGGTGTACGGCTGCGCGCTCGGCTGGTCCGGCTCGTGGCGGATCGCGGTGCAGCAGCTCCCCGACGGGCTCGTGCAGATCACCGGAGGCGCTGGATACGACGACTCCGGGCTGCTGCGGCTCGCACCGGGGGAGACGTACACCACACCGGTGTTCGCCGGACTGTGGAGCGCCGAAGGGTTCGGCGGGGCGAGCCGGTCCTGGCACGCCTGGCAACTGGCCCATGTCGTCCCGGGCGCCGAGAGCCTGCGGCCGGTGCTTTACAACTCCTGGGAGGCGACCGGCTTCGATATCGCGGAGGACCAGCAGCGCGCCCTCGCCGAGCGCGCCGCGGCGATGGGCGTCGAGCTGTTCGTCGTGGACGACGCGTGGTTCGGGCGGCGCACCAGCGACCGGGCCGGACTCGGCGACTGGACACCCAACCCCGAGCGATTCCCCGGCGGGCTGAAGCCGCTCGCCGACGAAGTGCACGGACTCGGCATGCAGTTCGGCATCTGGGTCGAGCCGGAGATGGTGAACGCCGACAGTGATCTCTATCGCGCGCACCCCGAGTGGGTGCAGCACTTCCCTGGGCGGACCCGGACCGAATTCCGTCATCAGTTGGTGCTCAATCTGGCCCGGACCGATGTGCAGAACCATCTGTGGGAGCAGCTCGACAGGCTGCTCTCCAGCGCCCCGATCGACTATGTGAAATGGGACTTCAACCGCTGCTTCACCGATGCGGGCTGGCCGGGCGAGGACTATCCGCAGAAGCTCTGGATCGCGCATGTGGACGCGCTCTACACGCTGATCGACCGGCTGCGGGCCGCCCACCCCGGGGTCGCCTTCGAGTCCTGCTCGGGCGGCGGTGGCCGGATCGATCTGGGGATCCTCGCCCGTACCGACCAGGTGTGGACCTCCGACAACACCGACCCGCTCGACCGGCTCGCCATCCAGGAGGGCTTCGGGCAGATCCATCCGGCGCAGGTGATGGCCGCCTGGGTCACCGACAGTCCGAATGTCCAGCTCAACAGCAGGGTCAGTTCGCTGCGCTTCCGCTTCGTCAGCGCGATGGCCGGGGTGCTCGGGGTCGGCGGGGATCTCACCGAGTGGAGTGACGAGGAACTGGCCGAGGCACGGAGCTGGGTGGATCTCTACAAGGAGATCCGTCCCGCGGTGCAGCACGGCGCGCTGTACCGGCTGCGTGCCCCGCGCGGTGGACTCAGCGCCGTGCAGTACATGCACGGCGACGAGGCCGTGGTGCTGATGTGGCTGGAGGCACAGCGGTACGGGGAGCGGCCGCCGGCCCTGCGGCTGCGCGGGCTCGACCCCGCGGCGACCTACACCGACCTGGACACCGGGGCGGTCCACCACGGCGCCGTGCTGCTGCATCAGGGTCTGCACACCGGCCTGAGGGGGGACCTGGACGCGAAGGTGCTGAGGCTCCGACGCGGGGAACGCTCATGACATGTCCGTATTGCGTCTTTTAGCGGAACATGGCCTATTTCTACGGGAGATGATGCCCTCCTCGTGAGCGGGATCATATTCGTGACGGTGCGTGGTGGTGCCACGGATGGGTATTCCGGATGTCGCGCGGAAATCCAAGATCCGTAATCCACGGAGGGTGACCAGGATTCCGCGCCGATTTCCCGGCGCGGATTCCGTTGAGTAATCGACGGCTTGTTTCCGCCTTCCTCGCTCGCCTACGGTCACCCTCAATCCGGACGGACCGCCTAATCCTGCCGCCGCCCGGAATTCGCATCCACTCACGTGTGGCAGGAGCGGGGGAACCAGGTAAGCCGCCGCCCGGAGAGATCCGGTCGGCTCGGGGTGAAGTCGCGAACTGCGACCGGGCATCTCCAGCCCGAACCCGACAGCTCACCTCGTAGGCGCCGGAGAGGAAATTCTTCATGCCCGCATCGGGTAAGCATCGCCGTCCCAAGTCCAGCACGATCGCCCGTGGCGTCGCCGCCATCAGTGCCGGTGGCGCCGTCGTCGCCCTTCCGCTGCTCGGCGCCACCGGTGCCCACGCCGCGGAGCAGGCCGCGCCCACCGCGCAGTCGGCAGCCACGCACGCCGCCGCCGAGGCCGCGCCGGTCGTGAAGAAGCAGGTCGAGACCCGGACGTACTCCGTCGTCGCCGGTGACAACCTGTCGAAGATCGCCGCCGAGCAGCAGGTCGAGGGCGGCTGGCAGAAGCTGTACCAGGACAACCGCGCGGTCGTCGGCGAGAACCCGAGCCTGATCCTCCCGGGCATGAAGCTGACGCTCGGCGGCAAGCCGGCCGGCTCCGCCGCGACGACGGACACCACGCAGTCCGCTCCGGCTCCGTCGACCTCCTCGGCCGACAAGTCCGCGTCGCAGTCCAAGACTTCGGGCTCCGTCAAGACCACCACGGCCTCCGCCTCGGCCGGCCAGAGCAACAGCTCCGGCTACGTCCACCCGGTCCCGGGCAACCACACCACCGCCTACCGTGCCTCCGGCTCCAACTGGTCCAGCGGCAGCCACACGGGCATCGACTTCCCGGTCCCCACCGGCACCAGCGTGAAGGCGATCACCTCCGGCACCGTCGTCACCGCCGGCTGGGGTGGCGCGTACGGCAACCAGGTCGTCATCAAGCACGCCGACGGCCACTACTCGCAGTACGGCCACATGTCCTCGCTCTCCGTCTCGGCGGGCCAGACCGTGACCGCAGGCCAGCAGGTCGGCCTCTCCGGTGCCACCGGCAACGCCACCGGCCCGCACCTGCACTTCGAGATCCGCACCGGCCCGGCGTACGGGTCGGACATCGACCCGATCGCCTACCTGGCCTCGCACGGGATCTACGTCTGATCCACGGCTGATCCGGTCAGCTCGGTGAAGGGGCGGTGCGCAGCGGCGCGCCGCCCCTTCGCTTATTCCCCGTTTACCAAAACCTGACCGGTGGCCTATCTCACCACCCGTCAACCCCTTATTACGGTCGCGTAGGTCACATTCGGCGGTGCAGGATATGCGCTTGTGGCAGACGATTCGAGAAACAATCAACGTGGCGTCATCAACCGGCATGGCGCCATCGGGTCGTACGCAGCGATTGGCGACAGCTTCACCGAGGGAGTCGGAGACCCCGGCCCGGACGGAACCTTCGTCGGCTGGGCGGACCGTTTCGCGGTACTTCTCGCGGACCAGCTCCCGGACCCCGACGCGGCGACGAGCCCCGAGGGCTCCGCGCACGGAAACTTCCGGTACGCCAATCTCGCCGTACGCGGACGCCTCCTCGACCAGATCGTCGAGGAGCAGGTACCGCGCGCCAAGGAGCTCGCACCCGATCTGGTGAGCTTCTGCGCGGGCGGCAACGACATCATCCGGCCCGGCACCGACCCCGACGACGTGGCCGAACGCTTCGAGCGCGCGGTCGCCGAGCTCACCGACTCGGTCGGCACCGTCCTGGTGACGACCGGCTTCGACACCCGCGGCGTTCCCGTCCTGCGCCATCTGCGCGGCAAGATCGCCACGTACACCGCCCATGTGCGCTCCATCGCTGATCGCTACGACTGCCCGGTCCTCGACCTGTGGTCGCTGAAGTCCGTGCAGGACCGGCGAGCCTGGGACGACGACCGGCTCCACCTGTCGCCCGAGGGGCACACCCGGGTCGCGCTGCGCGCCGCCCAGGTCCTTGGTTTCGATGTACCGGCTGACCCCGACCAGGAGTGGCCCCCGCAGGCACAGCGCGGCACGCTGGAGGTCCGGCGCGACGACATCCACTGGGCGCGTGAGTACCTGGTTCCGTGGATAGGGCGTCGGCTGCGCGGCGAGTCCTCCGGCGACCACGTCGAGGCGAAGCGGCCGGACCTCCTGCCGCTTTAGGGCGTGTGTCGAAAGCCCCGCCTGCCAGGCGACGCCGGGCCCGCCCTACGGGCGGACGACGCTCCTTTCGAAACACGCCCCAAGCCCTCTCTTCGGCCTCATCGGCCGGACGTGCCCGTTCCCTTTCTGCCTCTCGGGGGCTTCAGGCTTGTCCGGCGACGGGGGACACCGGCAGGAACCGGCGCCCCGAGGGTGCCGGTTTGCCCGGGCGTCGGGCTGGTATGCGCTCCAGGACGCCACCCGCGAAGACGTCGTACAACGGCAGCGTCTCCAGATGTACATAGCCGATGTGGCAGTCGCAGACGGCGAGCGGACAGGCCCGCGGACCGAGCGCACGCCGGTAGCTGCCGTCGTACAGGTTGCCGAGCTCGGCCGGGACGAAGTGGCAACGGCGCACCGTGCCGTCGCCGTCCACCGAGATGACGGACTCGCCGGTCCGGCACGGCATGCCCGCCGAGCGGTGCGGGTGACGGCTGTACGGGAAGAGGGGGTCGAGGGCCGTCCAGCGGTCCGCCTCCTCGTCCGTGTAGCTCTGCCCCTCTGCGGCATTGACCCAGAGATAGACCTCGTCGGGCAGGTCGGTGCGGAGCCGCCGCGCCTCGTCGAAATGCTGCTCGAGACCGACGACACCGACGCTGTACCGGACACCGAGAGCGGACAGTTCCCGGCACCTGGCGAGGAAACGGTCGTACGGTGTCTGCCCCGGGTGGTACGTGCACCACAGTGCGATCTTGTCGCGGCCGGCTCCACCGGCTTCGGCCAGCCAGCGGGTACGACCGCTGAGATTGGTCTGGATCGCGACCCGGCCGATGTGCGGCAGCTGCGCCAGTTCCACCAACGCGCGGCGGTACCAGGAACGGACCAGCCCCTCGCCCCACGGCGTGAACAGCACTGAGATCCTGTCCCTGGTCTGCTCCGCCGCCCACGCGGTGAACCGCTCCAGGGCGGCGCGGTCGGCACGGAGCTGCTCCGGGCTGTCGCGCCGCTTGGCGAACGGACAGTACGGGCAGTCGTAGTCGCACGACGCCAGGGGACCCCGATAGAGGATCGTCAGATCCATGGGAGTGCTCACTTCGGTTCGTACGCGGCCATCGCGGCCCGTACAGCGGGGGAGAACAGTTCGGGACCCAGCGCGTCGGAGTGGGCGAGCCCCTCGGGCGAGAGCCGTAGCAGCCCGGACGCCACGGCGGACCCGTCCAGCCAGCCGCGCGCCTCGAACCGGTTCAGCTCACCTGGGAAGTCGTCACCGGGAGCGGCGCCGAACCGCTCGCGGTATTCCGCCAGTTGCAGCCCCTCGGCCTGAAGGAGAGACTGCAGAAGGTGGCGCCTGCGCGCCTCGTCACCGTCGACGTACCGCCCCACTTCCGCGCGGGAGAAGTCGTCGGTGGCGGTGTAGCCGTCGATGATCGCCCGCACTTTCCGCATGTCCACCGCGTAGTCGAAGGAGTAGTGCAGCCGACTGGTGTACGAGCGTGCGCCGCAGCCAAGACCGATCATGCCGTCCGTCTGGCACGCGTAGTCGGCAGGGCCCTGCTGCGGGGCGTCGGCGCGGCGGAACATCCGCATCGACACCTGCTCGTAGCCGTGGGTGAGGAGATGGTCCCGGCCCGCCCGGTACAGCCGCAGCCGCTCGTCGTCCCAGGCCGCGTCCGCCGCGGCTTCGGCGTCGGCGCCGAGCCGGTCAAGGCCGGTCAGCGGGCGCACGTAGAGCGGATAGAGATACAGCTCCTCCGGCTGCCAGGCGAGGGCCGCGTCCAGAGAGGAACGCCAGCTGATCTCGGTCTGTCCGTCGATGCCGTAGATCAGGTCGATGTTGAGGACCGGGATGCGTGCGTCGCGGATCCGGCCCAGCGCCGCCTCCACATCGGCGCGGCGCTGGGGACGGACCGCCGCGCGTGCCTCGGCGTCGACGAAGCTCTGTACGCCGATGCTGATCCGGGTCGTCCCGCGGTCGGCGAGGACGGCCAGCCGGTCAGTCGTTGCGGTCGACGGCGAGGTCTCGACCGACAGCGGCACGGACCGCAGGTCGGCGCCCATCCGCTTCTCCGCGATGTCGCAGAGCCGCTCCAGCTCGGCTGCCGCCAGGAAGGTGGGGGTGCCGCCGCCGAACGCGGCCGCGGCGAACCGCACCGCCTCGTCGTCACCCAGCGCGTCGCGCACGGCGGTGGCCTGCCGGTCCAGTGCGTCGAGATAGCGGGTCGTCAGCTCGTCGGGGGCGCCGATCCGGGTGAAGAGGTTGCAGAAACCGCAGCGGACCTCGCAGAACGGTATGTGGAGATAGAGCGAGAGCGCGTCCTTGCGCTCTCCCGCCCACAGCTCGCGCAGCGCGGGCCGGCCGTTGAGCGGGCGGTACGCCGTCTTGTGCGGATAGGCGTAGACGTAGCTCTGGTACGGGCGGACGGTGTGCGGACTGGTCATCGTGCAGTGGCCCCCGGTTCCAGGAAGAAGTGCGCGTACGGAACGGTCCAGACGGACTCGTGGCCGAGCCGGTGACCGGTGTAGCCGTCGTCCCCGTACGCCGTGCCGTGGTCGGAGCAGACGATGGCGAAGCAGCGCCGGCGGCTGCTCGCGGCGGCAAGGAGCCGGCCGATGTGTGCGTCGACGTACTCCAGGGCGGCGGCGTGCGTGGCGCGGGAGTCACCCGACTCGCGGGTGGCGCCGGGCTGGTGGAACCAGTTGGGCTGGTGCAGCGCCGACACGTTGACGAAGAGGAACAGCCGCTGTTCGGCGGGTAGCCCCGCGACGACCTGCTCGGCCCGCGCCACCTGGGCCTCGAAGGAGGTGGGTGACGCGACGCCGAACTCGGGTTCCCAGTGGCTCTCCTGGAACATGGCCGGCAGCACGGAACCGAGCGGGCCCTGCCGGTTGAAGAAGCCGACGCCTCCGATGCACACCGTGCGGTAACCGGCCCCGGCGAGAGCGGACACCAGATCGGGGGTGTCGAAGACGAAGGTCCGGGAAGCGGTGGTCTCACTGCCCGCGAAGCGTGCCGCGAACAGCCGGGGGTGAGGGCCGGGGGCGGCGGGCGTCGGCAGGAATCCCGCGAAGATCGCCTGGTGCGAGGCATAGGTGAAGCTGCCCGGGGCATGCCGCTTCTCCCAGACGCCGCCCGGCAGATGGCGGGCCAGATGCGGGATGCGTCCGGCGGCGGCCAGCTCCGCCGCCACGTCGTAGCGCAGGGTGTCGAGGATGACGAGCAGCAGATCGTGACTGCCCACGATCTCGCTCATGTCCGGATTCCCGGGGTGTTCCGAGGGGGCGGCGTCCGCGTCGCGGATGCCGGCGACGGCCTGTCCGGTGTCAGGGGGTGGCGCTTGCACGGTGGTTCCTTGCTCTGTTCAGTACGGCGACGACCTGCGTCGCATAGGTGTCCAGGCCCTCGAAGCCGCTGCCGGGCAGCCCGGTCAGGCGTGGCAGCAGGTCGCCGAAGGCGTTGACCTCGCCGACGGCGAACCGCCGCCAGCCGGTCGCGGGCAGCAGATCGACGGCCACACACAGCGTGTCCGGGAAGCAGGCAGCGGCGCGCTCGCACACGGCCAGGGCCTCGGCCCAGCTGCCGCCCGCCGCCTCGACGGCCGCGCGGACCTCGTCGAGGCTTCCGCGCTGGCCGCCGAGGTGAAGATTGGTCATGGGGGACTGGCTGGTTCGTACGACGGCATGGGTGGCGCGGCCCGCCACCACCAGGACCCGCAGGTCGGCCGAGCGCCCTCGCTGCGATGCCTTGGGCAGCCAGCGCTCGATGTGCAGTCCGTCCGGTGCGAGCGCGTCGACGATCGCCGCCACCTCGCGCTCCGTCGTACAGCGTCGCACCCGCAGCGAGTTGAAGAGCCGTCCGGACGTGTCGCGTTCCACCGATGTGGTCGCCCGCACCCGGCCGGGACCTGCCGTCTCCACGGCCAGCACCCCCGAGGCGGACGAGCCATGCGCGAGCTTCACGAAGGCCCGTGGCATGCGGTGCTGAGCCATCCGCTCACGCACATCCGCCCAGTCGCGCACCACGGGCGCCGCGAAGCCGGAGGTCGGCGAAGCCGGTACAGGGACCCCGGCGCCGTCCAGCACGGCATGGCACAGCCGTTTGTCGAACAGCACCGCGACATCGCCCGGGGCGTCGAGCAGTGCCGCTCCGGCCGCGTCGGCCGCCCGCGCGACCGTCCGCACCGCTCCGGTGAACCGGGTGTACCACAGGGCGGTGCCCTCGACCCTCGTCGGATCGTCCACGGATCGCAGCAACCGCTCGACCTCGGCGTCCTCACCGGGCGAGTCCATCCGTACGGTCTCGCCCGGCCGGAAAACGGCCTTGCCGCCCAGGACGTCCAGCCAGGGCACCACACGCGCGGCCGGTAGCCCGGCGGCGCGTACAGCGTCCCCGAAGAGTGTGACCCGGCGGTTGCCGGGAACTCCCACGACGGCGAAGCGCACTGCCGGGCCGCCCGCCCTACTCGCTGACTGCGACATAGCGCTCGTCGTCTTCATCCGGATGCCAGTACTCCACCTCGTCCGGTTCGCCATTGACCCGGTCGGCACCGAGCAGTCCCTCGAGGCGGTCCACCAAGGGGGCACTGATGTAGTGGTGGTGCAGATCCAGCGAGGTCAGGCGTCTCGGGATGGTCGATGTCAGTCATGGGGCGTCACTCCGAAACCGCGGTGTAGCGGCCCTCGGCCCCGTTGTCGTCCCAGGGTTCCTCGCGTTCGGACACGTCGACCTGCACACCGTGCGGTTCCAGCGCCTCCTTGATCCGGCGCTCCATCGGCGCGGTGAGGAAGTGATGGTGCAGATCGAGCCGTTCGAGATGGGTCAGCGGCTGGCCTTCGAGCAGCGCGGCCGCGCCCTCGTCGCCCAGCGTCCCGTGCGAAAGATCGAGGGTGCGCAGCTGGGCGACGACCGGGGCGCCCGCGACAGCCGTCGCGATCTCGTTCTGCACCTCGCTGTTGCGCAGACCGAGGTGGTGCAGGCGGGGGAAACGCGAGCCGGAGAGCAGCGGGGCCAGGTCCGCGACTTCGGCGTCGCCACCGTACGCGGAGACGCCGAGCCAGAGATCGAGCCGCTCCAGCGCGGGCAGCTCGCTGTCCAGAACGCCGCGGATCACTCCGGCCGGCAGCCCGCCCGTCTCGATGGTCAGCGAACGCAGCCGCTCGTGCTTCGACGGGGAGAACTCCAGGTCCGTGCCGCCGCGCACGCCCAGTTCCAGCAGGCCGGGGAACGCCCTGAGCAGCGCGGTGACGTCGGACTGCTCGATCCAGGAGATCTCGTTCTCCTCGGCCGTCATGTCGCCGACGAAGACGGCTTCCAGCGAGGTCAGCCGGTCGGCGGCGGCGATCACGAGATCGATCGGGTAGGACGACGTCTCCTCGTACGACTCGCCCCACTGGCCGATGATCAGGGCCCGCACACCCGCAGGGTCGACAGCAGCGAGAAATGCTTGGAACGCCTCCTCCCAGCTCATCTCGGACTCGTCGTCGTACGGGTCGACCGCGATACGCCAGGCCGCGGCATCGGCGGCCTGCGCCGGCGCTTCGTTCGTCGCGTGCCGGAAGTCGACGGCCGGCAGGCCGAGCAACTCGTGCAGATGATCCACACCGGACATGACCCTGAACTCCTGAGACTGGGGGACGGCTGATGTCCGCAAGGTTTATCAAGCCCCACTGACAACGCGGCAGGCGGGATCGGTTGTGACCGATTGTCAGACCCTGCCCTTAGCGTTTTCTCCAGGGTCGGCACAGCGGGTGCCGCCCTCGAGGGGAGGCGTCTGTGTACCGGCAGGGCGATGTGCTGATCGTGTCGTTGGACGAGTCCGAGGTGCCCGCGCACCTGGCGGACGCGCCGGGGGAGCCGCGGGACGCCCGCGGGCGGATGGTGCTCGCGCTGGGCGAGGTCACCGGTCATGCGCATGCGGTCCAAGGGCCCGGCCGGCTGATGCGCGAGGCGGGTGCCTTCGGCCCGATGCTGCTCCATCTCCCCGACGGCGGGCGGGTGGTGCACGAGGAGCATGCGGCGATACCGCTGCCGAAAGGCTGGTACCGCGTCGTGCGCCAGCGGGAGTACGCACCGGGTGCGGTCCGCATCGTTGCGGACTGAGCCGGCCGGTCCGGGCGGCTGAGTCCGCGATGGAGCGGACGGGCACCGGGCGGCACGGCGAACACGCCGGACAGGCAGCGAACAGCAGAGATCCAAGAGAGTGAACAGGGGACGGGGACAACCGATGCAGTACGTGGACTCATGGCGGGCCGTGGCAGCGGCGACCGGTGCGGCGGACCGGGGAGCGGCCGAGGACGGGGTCCGCCTCGCCTACCGCAGTGCGGGACTGGCCGAGCCGGAGCAGATTGTCTGGGCCGACTCGCCGAAGGCGGCCGTCGAGGCGGTCGGGAAACTCGTCGACGCGGGCCGCTCGGTGCGCGACGAGGTGCGGACCCGCCCGTGGGCGGAGGAACGGCGTCGGATGTACGACGAGTTGGGCCCGGCAGGCTGGTCCTCTCTCTGGTCGGCCACGGGCGCCCAGCTCTGGGAGACCACGGCCGCGCTCGCCGAGCGGATACGGACCGGAGTCGTCTCGGCCCTCGCCGAGAGCCCCGAGGCCGAGTCGGATGTACGCCTGGTGCTGCTCGACGCGGTCCTCGGCCAGCACGACGCGGCGTGGCTCGCCGCGTTCGACGGCCGCGGGGACCGGCTCGATGGCCTGGCGGAGGTGGCCAGGCACGCGGGCTGGTGGTGGCCGTACGAGCGCACCGTGGTGATCAGCGAACGCCCGGAGACGCTCCACCGCGACGAGGCGGGCCGGCTCGACCGCGGGGACGGCCCTGCCCTCTCGTACCGCGACGGGTTCGCACTGTACGCCTGGCGCGGCATGCCCGTTCCCGCCGAGTTCCTCGCGGAACTGACGGCGCTGACCCCCGAGCGGATACGGGAGGAGGAGAATGCGGAGCTGCGCCGCGTCATGCTGGAGTGCTACGGCTACGACCGCTACCTCACCGAATCGGGCGCCGAGCCGGTGCATCGGGACGAGACGGGCGTCCTGTGGCGGATCGCACTGGACGGCGACGAGGACGTGGTGATGGTCGAGGTGGTCAACTCCACCCCGGAGCCCGACGGGATCCATCGCACGTACTGGCTGCGGGTACCGCCCTCGACCCGCACCGCGAAGGACGGCGTCGCCTGGACCTTCGGCCTGGACGCAGAGGCCTACGCGCCTCTGCGCCAGACCTGATCGGCCGGCAGGGCGGAGGGAAGCGAAGGAGGCGGAGCGGCCGGCCGGGTCAGGCCGTCAGCGCCGCGTGGTCGATGCCCAGCTCGCGGGCGAGTGCCTCGTCGGTCCACGCCAGCATCGTGGCCCGGGAGAGCGGACCGGCGTACGACGTCATCTGGACGGCCAGGCCGTCCAGCAGTGCGGTCAGTCGCCAGGCCACGGACATCGGGTCGTCGCAGTGGAACTCACCTGAGGCGGCGCCCTCTTCGATGACCTCGGCCAGCTCCGACTTCCACTGCTGGTCGAGATCGCCGGCCACATTGCGCAGCGCCGGGTCCCGGAGCGAGGCCGCCCAGCCCTCGATCCACAGCCGCCAACCTTTGGCCTGCCCGGTCGGCGCGTACCAGCGGACGGCGGCGCGCAACCGCCGTACCGCACTCGTGCGGCGGCTCAGGAGCTTGCGCAGATGGGCGAGGTCCGCCTCGGCCGCATGCGCGAAGGCGGCTGCGACCAGCTTCTCCTTCGTCGAGAAGTGGTAGAGCACCAGGGCGTTGCTCACGCCGAGCACGGAGGCCACATCGGCGATCCGTACCGCCGCGACACCGCGTACCTCGATCTGTTCGACGGCAGCGCGGAGCAGCTCCTCGCGTCGTTCCGCCACGCTCAACCGCACTCTTGCCACGGCGTCACCCTAACCAATGCGCCGGTCCCGGACGGCTCGGGGGCGGGACCGCATCCGGCCCCGCCCCCTGCTCACCACCTGTCACCTCAAGGTTTCGGCGCCGGTCGGCACCAGATATCGGCGCAGCCGGAGTTGTATGCGTCGATCAGGGTCTCCGTCAGCGAGGCACCCGAGGTGTCCATGACGGCGGTGCGCAGGTCGACCTTCGCGGTGCCCACCGCGGGCACCGTCACCTTCCACCTGCCGTCGGCCGTACGCGCCGCCGCGGCCTGCTTCCAGTCGGTGCCGTCCGTCGCGTACCAGACCTTCAACGAAGCGATGGCAAGCGCCCGCTGACTGCCCTGCGCGGTAAGTCCGACCGTGTAATCGAGCGGCTTCCCGGCATCGGCCGCGTTCCGGCGGAGCTCGGTGCGGTCAGCCCGGTGTCCCTGGCATCCGTACCGGAGCCGACCCGTGACGCGATCCCGGTGGCCGACTGCAGCGACACCCAGGCGGACCCGTCCTCCACACCGATCCTGACGGGCTCTGCGCCCTTGGTCTCCAGTGCGAGGGTGCTGTTCCGATCGAGCGTCACCCGGTGGGCGAAATGGATGGCCGTGGTCCCGACATCCGTGTTGCCCACTGTGTCGTACTCCCAGGTGTGTCCCAGGATCCGGCAGCAGCGTGACGGTACGGGCCGCGCCACCCGGCCGGGAATGCGGCCGGGTCGGTGAAGGCGGGGGCGTTGTCGGCGGCGGCAGGGAGTGATCCAGCGGCAAGGGCGGCGGCGAGGTGGCGCAGGTCGCCACCCATCTGGTCCGTCTCATTCTCACCTCGTGAACTCGTCTGTTCCCAGGGGGTGGTGAGGCGAGAATGTCAGGAGCATGACGGCACAGGGCCGGTCGGTGCTGGCGGGAAACTGCCATGGCAGCTATTCGCCGTAAACCCTTTAGATGAAGGGGAGTTGAGAAAAGACCTGCAGGGTGTCACCGGTACCAGCCGAACCGTTCGGCCATCACCGGCAGCCGTTCGGCAACGAGCGCATGGGCCGCCGCACGGGGCGTGGAGCCGTCGGCCTCGGCGCGGGCCAGCATCCGGTTGATCAGAGCGCGCATCGAGCGGCGGGTGTGCCCGAACGCCTCGTCGGCTTCGGCGCCGATGTCGCCGAACAGGGTCCACCACCACCAGGCGTTCGTACCGGAGTTGACGACCACATCGGGCAGCACGGTGATCCCGCGCCCGGCGAGCAGCGCCTCCGCCTCCGGCAGCACCGGCATGTTCGCCGCCTCGACCACCCAACGGGCCGTGATCAGGGCCTGGTTCGTGGCGTCGATGGCGTACGAGACCGCTGCCGGGACGAGCACCTCCGCCTCCTGGGCCAGCCAGGCGTCGGCGGGCAGCTCGCGGTCCCCGTCCCGCAGCGCACCCCGGTCCACCGTTCCGTACGCGTCGCGGGCGGTGAGCAGCGCCTCGACGTCGAGGCCCGCCGGGTTGGCGATGGTGCCCTTGATGTCCGCGACGGCGACGACCTTCAGCCCGGCCCGCGCCAGGAACCGCGCCGTCGCCCCGCCCATCGTGCCGAGCCCCTGCACGGACACGCGCGCCTCCGGGTACGCCACGCCCGCCCGGTCCAGCGCGGCGAGCGCCGACTCGGCGACCCCGCAGCCGCCGACCAGCTCGTCGAGCCCGATGCCGTCCACCTCGACGGCGAACGCGTCGGCGAGCCGCCGCCGCGCTGCCGTCTCGTCTTCGAGGAGCGGATAGACGGCCTGGACCGAGGAGATGAGCCCGGCCTCGGCCGCCGCCCGGTCGACGAGGTCCTGCGTCAGCCCGAGATCCTCACCGGTCGTCCAGATGTTCTCGATGTACGGGCGCACGGCCCGCAGATAGCGCACCAGTACCCCGTACGCCTCCGGGGCGCGCGGGTCGCAGTCGATGCCGCCCTTGGCGCCGCCGAGCGGTATGTAGCGGGCCTGTGCGTCGTCGGCGTCGAAGTGCAGGGCCTCCTTCATCGTCATGCCACGGGCGAGTCCGGTCACCTCGTCGAGCGTGCAGCCCTCCCGCATCCGCAGCCCGCCGCTGGACACACCGCGCACCAGCCGGTCGACGACCAGATGGCCCTGGCGTCCGGTGACATGGTCCGTCCAGGTCAGCGAGATCAGCGGAGCCGGCGGGGTGGTCGGGGACGTGGTCGTCATCGGGGGGCTCCTCGGTCACAGTGATCAGGGTGGGCCCAGGGGTGCTCAGGGCCCGGGACAGGGCGCGGGTGAGCGCCTCGGGTGAATCGGCGTGGACACCGTGGCCGCCGTACGCGCGTGCCAGCGCCGGGAGGTCGACGGAGGGCAGATCGACCGCCGTGGGGGTCTCGCCGCGCGCCGCCATTTCGTCGCGGATCTCGCCGTATCCGCCGTTGTCGAACACCACGACGGGCAGCGGCAGTCGCAGCTGGGCGGCGGTGGCGAGCTCCTGCACGGAGAACTGCAGCCCGCCGTCGCCGCTCAGCGCTACCACCTGACGGGCGGGATATGCGGTCTTCGCGCCGATCGCGGCGGGCAGGGCATAGCCGAGCGTGCGGAAGCCGGTCGGATGGAGATAGCGCCCCGCCGGACCCACCCCGAGCGACAGCGGGTGCGTCTCGTCGACGATCCCCTTGCCGTTGGCGGTCGTGACCACCGGTGCACCCAGCTCCTCGGCCAGCGTCCGGCACTGCGCAGCGGCGTTCCCGGCACCGCCGCCGAGGACCAGTGCGGGCTGTCGGGCCGACCGCAGCGCCTGCGCCGCGTCCCGCAGCGCGGGACCGGGCGGGCAGGTCGCGGGCGTGGGCGGGGCGAGCCGCACCGGACCCGCCGGTGCCGGCGTCTCCAGCAGATCGAGCGGCACCTCGATGTGGGCCGGGCGCGGGCGCCAGGTGCGGAGCAGCGTGAAGGCGCGCGCCGCCGCGGAGAAGATCTCGTCGACCGTCGACACCCGGTGGCTGAAAGCCGAGACCCCCCGCAGCGCCTCGGTCTGGCTGCGCATCTCGTGCAGCAGACCGGTCGACTGGCGTGGGTGGCGAAGTGGCATGCCGGGCGAGACGACCAGCAGCGGCACGCTGTCCGAGTACGCCTGCCCGACCGCCGCCGCGATGTTCAGCAGCGCCGGACCGGTGGTGGTGATCGCCACACCGGGGCGTCCGGTGACCCGCGCGTACGCGTTGGCGGCGTACCCCGCGCCCTGCTCGTGGCGCGGGGTGACATGTGCGATGCCGTACGGGTCCAGATGCCGGTAGATCTCCAGGTTGTGTGTTCCCGGAATCCCGAACGCCTGCGTCACATCGTGCTCCGTCAGTGCGCGAACCACGGCTTCGCCACCGGTCAGCGAGGTCGGCCTCGGCTGCTCGGACACGCCGCCTCCCGCCACTCACAGGTCGATTTACTGAATCGCCAGTCAGTATCGAGAGACGGGGGCGCCCCTGTCAATCCGATCTTTGCTGCATGGGTGCTCAGTGGCGAGAGTGCGACCGTCAGGGGGCGGCGGGGCTCGGCACCTCGCACTGGTCCTTGAAGCCCTGGCTGGTCAGACCCAGTGCGGAGTTCGTGCGCGAGCGCATGTTCTCCACGGCGACCATGGTCGTCAGCTCCACCAGGGCCTTCTCACCGAGCGCGATTTTGAGCCGGTCCACCAACTCGTCCGTGACCTCCGGCGGGGTGAGGCTCATCGCCTCCGCGTACTCCATGACGTCACGCTCCAGCGGTGTGTACACCTTGCTCTCCCGCCACACCGGCACCTCGCGCAGTTTGCCGGGGTCCATCCCGTGCCGGTGGTGCTCCCAGTAGCCGAAGTCCATGCACCAGCTGCAGCCCACGGTCGCCGCGGACGTCATCACCGCAAGGGCCTTGAGTTGCGGGTCCAGTGCCTTCCACCGGCCCACGGCCAGCTCGAGGCGGAGCTCGGCCCACAGCACCTTGGTGTGGTGGGCGGTGGCCCGTACGGGATCGATGACCTTCCCGTACGTACGGTTCGAATACCACGACACGGCGCGGAAGAGGAGGCTGCGGGGCGGGTCGAGCGAGATTCGGGCGGTCATGACGGGTCTCCTTCGGTTCGGCTCCGAGTCCGCCGCACGCTCCCCAGGGGACGCCGGCGGCTGCGGTCACGGATGCGACGGCCGGGGGCTGCCGGATGTGACATCGCAGAGCGGTGGATCGCGGAATCCTGCGACGGGTACGGACGTTGGTTCCGGCATGACGGGATTCGATACAGAGCAGGACGCGCTCCTCCGGCTGATCGCCGAGGAGGTCGGCGGGGTGCTCGTGACGCTGAAGCGGGACGGCCGGCCCCAGCTGTCCAACGTCAATCACTTCTACTATCCGGAGGAGCGCATCATCCGCGTCTCTGTCACCGAGGACAGGGCGAAGACGCGGAATCTCCGGCGCGATCCCAGGGCGAGCTACCACGTCACCAGCAAGGACCGCTGGGCCTGGACGGTCGCGGACGGGACCGCCGAGCTGTCGCCGGTCGCCGCCGATCCGCACGACGCGACCGTGGAGGAGCTGATCACGCTCTACCGCGACGTGCAGGGCGAGCACCCCGACTGGGACGACTACCGCAGTGCCATGGTCCGCGACCGGCGGATCGTCCTGCGACTGCACGTGGAGCATGTGTACGGGCAGCCGCGTGACTGAGGCGGCGAGGTCCGGCCGTCATTCATTCCCCCGGCCGTCTCCTACTCGCACGGTCGCACCCCCTGCTGATAATGAAGCGACACCGACTCCCTCAGGAGATGATGTGACCGGCGCTGACTCCCTGCACCCGCTCCGCACCCGGCTCCGTACACTGCGACCTGCCGGATTCGGCGCCGACCCCGATGGCGACCGCATGGAGCGCATCCGGCGCTCACCCAACTTCGCCGACGGCGTCTTCCAGAACCCCATGGGAGCGCGGAGCAGGCCGTCCGGCTCCATGCTGGAGTTCGCGAAGGTCTTCTTCCGCAAGGAGGAGCGGGCCCGCAGGACGCCGACCGGCACGGTACCCGTCCACGCCACCACGCTCGCCGATCTCGCCGCGCCGCCCGCCACGGGGCTGCGGCTCACCTGGATGGGTCATTCGAGCGTGCTGGCCGAGATCGACGGCCGCCGGATCCTCTTCGACCCGGTGTGGGGCGAGCGATGCTCGCCCTTCGCGTTTGCCGGGCCCAAGCGGCTGCACCCCGTTCCTCTGCCGCTCGCCGCGCTCGGCCCGGTCGACGCGGTCGTCATCTCCCATGACCACTACGACCACCTCGACCTGCCGACGATCCAGTCCCTGGCGGATTCGGACACAGTCTTCGCCGTGCCGCTCGGCGTCGGGGCCCACCTGGAGCACTGGGGCGTGTCCGCCGACCGGATGCGCGAGCTCGACTGGAACGAGACCACGCACATCGCCGGGATCAGCCTGACCGCGACCCCCGCCCGGCACTTCTGCGGGCGCGGCCTGCGCAACCAGCAGCACACCCTCTGGGCGTCCTGGGCCGTCGCGGGCCCGGAGCACCGGATCTACCACAGCGGGGACACCGGCTACTTCCCCGGTTTCAAGGACATCGGCGCCGAGCACGGCCCGTTCGACGCGACGATGATCCAGATTGGCGCCTACTCCGAGTACTGGCCCAAGAACCACACAGAGCGCACGCCGCTGCCGGGCGCGTGGCCGGACATTCACATGACGCCTGCGCAGGGGGTGCAGGCTCACCTTGACCTGCAAGGATCGAAACCGCACGGTGTGCTGCTGCCGATCCACTGGGGCACCTTCAACCTCGCGCTCCATCCCTGGGCGGAGCCGGGGGAGTGGACGATGGACGCGGCCGAGGACGTCGGCCAGCCGGTGGCGGTCCCGTGCCCGGGTGAGCCCTTCGAGCCCAACGGCGTTCTGCCGGTCGATCGATGGTGGCGCGCGGTCTCCCTGCCGATCGCCCACCCCTGGCGCCGCCCGAAGCCCGTGGACGTGACCTCGGCCGACACCCTCCAGGGTGATCTCGACCTGGCCGGCGAACGCTGACCGCTACGGAGGGTGACTCGGCGCGGCTGACGAGCTTATGGAGCGGCCCGACTGTTGAGCAACGGCGGCGGGCCGCGACGGCGGGGGACGACGTTCCGGCCCGGCTTCCAGGCGGTCCGTGACGGTGTTGGGGTTCCCCCGAGACGCGGAGGATGGTGACAGAGGGTCAGATGGGTCTCACGAGAGGAGCCCAGACGATGCCTGCACCGAGGAAGTACCCGCTGGAGTTGCGTGAGCCTGCGGTTCGGATGTACCGGACCGCCGAGCCGCAGCCCGGCGCGGGGGGAGGGCCGGCGGCGCGTCACGCCCGCAGGTAGGCGAGGACCGCCAGCACCCGCCGGTGGCCCTCGGCGTCCACCGGCAGGTCCACCTTGTTGAAGATGTTGCCGATGTGCTTGTTCACGGCCGCTTCGCTGATGAACAGGTGCGCGGCGAGGCCGGCGTTGGAGCGGCCCTCCGCGACCAGTGCGAGCACCTCGCGCTCCCGGGGGCTCAGCCGCTCCAGCGGGTCCTGGCGCAGCCGGACCAGTTGGGTGATCACCTCCGGGTCCACCACCGTCCCACCGGCGGCGACGCGCTCGATCGCGGCCGTGAAGTCGGCCACGGCGCTCACCCGTTCCTTGAGCAGGTAACCCACCCCGGCCCCGCCGCACGAGTCGAGGAGGCGCAGTGCGTAGGAGCGTTCCACGTACTGGCTGAGGACGAGCACGGGCAGCCCGGGGAACTCCTCGCGCAGTCTCACCGAACACCGCAGTCCGTCGTCGCTGAGCGACGGAGGCATTCGTACATCGGTGACGATCAGGTCTGGCCGTTCGGCGCATACCGCCTCGGCCAGGGCGTCGGCGTCCCCGACCGCCGCCACCACCTGGTGGCCGACCCGTTCGAGGAGCCCGACCAGGCCTTCGCGCAACAGGACGGCGTCCTCGGCCACGATCAGGCGAAGCGACACGGAACCTCCACATGCAGCAGGGTGGGACCACCGGCCGGGCTCGACACCCGCATCCGGCCCTCGAGCGCCGTGACCCGGTCCGCGAGCCCGGTCACGCCGCTGCCCGCCTCGGGGGCGACGCCGCCGTGACCGTCGTCCGTGATGTCGAGGATCAACAGATCGGAATGGTAGCGACCACGTACCTGGGCGCTGGTGGCCCCGCTGTGTTTGGCGATGTTCGTCATGGCTTCGTTGATCAGGTAGTACATCGTCGTCTCGAGCTTCCTGGTCAGCCGCTCGGGCAGCCGCAGGTCCACGGTCACGGGGATCGGGAACCGGCCGGCGTAGTCCTCGATCGCCGCGACCAGTCCGTGGTCGGCGAGCACCGGCGGGTTGAGTCCCCGGATCAGGGACCGCAGCTCCTGGTGAGCGACGGAGAGCTGTGCCTCGGCCTGGGTCAGCAGCTCGGCCTGCGGAGAGCCCTCCGGGACTTCGAGACGCATGAGCCCCAGGGTCATTCCCAGCGAGACGAGCCGCTGCTGGGCCCCGTCGTGCAGGTCGCGTTCGATCCGCACCCGCTCGGCGTCGAAGGAGTCGAGCAGCCGCGACTGCGAGGCGCGCACCTCGCGCAGCTCCTCCCCGAGTTCCCTGTCGCGCGGGGCGAGGAAGGTGCGGGCCATGGCGGCTCGCGCCCCCGCCCACGAGGTCACCGTGTACGGCGAGGCGAGCAGCACGATCACCCCGAACACCGTCCACGGCCAGGTCTCGCCGTCGACCGAGGAGATGGTCACGGCGGGGACACCGAAGGAGAAGCTGAGCACCAGCAGGTCCAGCCACCACAGCGCCGCCGCCGAAAGCAGCGTGAACGACAGCTCCCGCCATGTCACCCGCTCCTTGAGGCGGGTGGCGACCCAGGCGCGCAGGCCGGTGCCGTCCGGGGCACGATGCGGATCGGACAGACGGTCCAGGTCCACCAGGTGCAGCCGACGGCGCTCCACCCTGGCCACCACGGTGGAGACCAGCACCATGCCGACCAGGGGCGCGACGCCGATCAGCACGATCAGCAGGGCGAGCCCCGCGGCCAGCCCCAGAGCGAAGACCAGCACGGCCGCGGCGCCGACCACGACGCCCCCGCTCAGGTAGGCCAGCGACCGCCAGGGCCAGCTCGAGGTCAGGAAGCTCAGGGGGCGCTGAGCCATGGCCTGCCAGGCTGTTGTGGGATGCATGCGATCAACCTAGCCGTGGGAACCGGGACTTCGGGGCTCGTACCCAGCGGTGGTCCCCTTGACGAGCCAAAAGTAGAGCTGCCTCTACCTCAGGGGTAGAGAGCGGGTCAGTGCCCCGCTCACTTTCTGTGCACTGGAATCGACGCATGACGACAACGAGGCAAACCCCCGTGCAGGACGTGGTCGAACTCCACGGCGTACGCAAGGTCCACGGCGCCGGAGGTAATCGGGTGACCGCGCTGGACGGTGTCTCCATCGGCTTCCCGCGCGGCACCTTCACCGCCATCATGGGTCCCTCCGGCTCCGGGAAGTCGACCCTGCTGCAGTGCGCGGCCGGGCTGGAGCAGCCGACCGATGGCCGGATCGTCCTCGCCGGCGTGGACATCGGCCGGCTGAACGAGAAGGAGCGCACCAAGCTCCGCCGTGACCACGTCGGATTCGTCTTCCAGGCCTTCAACCTGGTGGAGTCCCTGACGGCGGCCCAGAACGTCGAACTGCCGTCCCGGTTCGCCGGCCGCAAGGTCAGCCGCGAACAGGTCGCGAACGCGCTCGGCTCAGTCGGTCTGGCTGAGCGCGCCGGGCACCGCCCCAGCCGGCTCTCCGGCGGTCAGCAGCAGCGTGTCGCCCTTGCCCGGGCCCTCGTCACCCGTCCCGACGTCCTCTTCGCGGACGAGCCCACCGGCGCCCTGGACACCGTCACCTCTGGCGAGGTGCTGCGGATGATGCGGATGCTGGTGGACGAGGAGGGCCAGACCACCCTGATGGTCACGCACGATCCGGTGGCCGCGGCCATGGCCGACGTCGTGGTCTTCCTCAAGGACGGCCGGATCGCCGACCGTATCCCGCTCGACCGCCGTTCCGGTGGCAACAACGCCGCCGCCATCGCCACCCACATGGCCCGGCTGGAGGCGTGATGCTGATCCTCGCGAACGTACGCGAGCGCTGGTCCGGGTTCCTCGGGGCCTTCGTCGCCATCCTGGTCGGCGTGGCCCTGATTACCACCACCCTGGTCATCTACGATTCCGCCCGCCCCGACGTACAGGCCCGGTACGCGGGCACCGCCGCCCTGGCCCTGCCCGAGCAGGCCGTCGACACCGACGGCAGCCCCGAGGACCGTATGCCGTGGAGCCCGTCCGAGGCCGAGCCGCCGCTGGCCGGACTCGACAAGGTTCCGGGCGTGGCCGACGCCGTGGTTGACCGCTCCTTCTACGCCCAGGCGATCAAGGACGGCGAGCCCGTCACCGACGAGGGCGCCCTGGAGTCCGGCCACGGCTTCGGCAGCGCGCGGATGGCGTCCTACGAGCTGGTCTCCGGCCGGGCTCCGAGCGGCACGGACGAGGTCGTGGTGGACCGCGCCCTGGGCGCGGCTGTGGGCAGCGAACTGACCGTCAATATCGCCCAGGGCCGCTGGCAGTTCACCGTCGTCGGCACGGTGGACGGCCCCGGCTACTACTTCAGCGCAGCGTTCGCCGCGCGGCAGCAGCCCGGTGTCCGCACGATCGCCCTGATCGCCGACAGGGGAGCCGACACCGGCGCGATCGTCACCGCGGCGCAGAAGGTGCTCGGCGACAAGGGCAGCGTGGTCTCCGGCAACGGCCGGGCCGAGCTCCAGCCCGCGTACATCGAGCACAAGCGTTTCCTGGGCGTGCAGCTCATCAGTGCCATGGCCATCCTCGGCCTTTTCACCACGGTGTTCGTCATCGCCTCCATGCTGGTCCTGGCGACCGGGATGCGCCGTCGTGATATCGGTCTGCTGCGCACCATCGGCGCCTCCCCCGCCCAGATCCGCCGCATGATCCTGGGCGAGGCCGCCGTGGTCGGCCTGCTCGGTTCGATCGCCGGCTGTGTGGCCGGCGTGGCCGCCGCCCCGCTGCTGCGCTCCGTCCTCGACGGTCTGGACGTGACCCCGCCGGACATGGAGATCACCGTCGCCGCCTGGCCGCTGCTCACGGCCTCCGTGATCGGTGGAGGGGTCAGCGTGATGGGTGCCTGGACCGCTGGCCGCAAGGCCGCTCGGGTCGCTCCCGTCGAGGCCCTCCTCGACAGCCGCTCCGCCGACAAGGGCATGGGGCGCGGCCGTTGGATCGCCGGCCTCGCCGTCCTCGGTCTCGGCGTGCTGCTCGCCGTCGGCACCGCCACCTCCAGTGCCGACGACCGCATCAACATGGCGATCTTCGCCACCATGACACTGATCGTCGCGGCGGCCCTGCTGACTCCCGTGTTTATCGGGCCTGTGGGCCGGTTCCTGACCGCTCCGTTCCAGCGCGGCGGATCGGCCGGTCCGGTTCTGATCCGGGCAGAACTGGTCGCCAACCCCCGCCGTGCCGCCTCCCTGGTGGCCCCCGTGATCGCCGCCGTCGGTTTCGCGGTCCTGCTCAGCGGCATGGTGGAGACCATGCGGGTGGCCTACCCGGCCGGTGAGGCCCTGAAGGTCTCGGGCCAGACGATCGTCACCCCGGACGGCACGCCCGGCAACACCGACGAGGTGGTCGCTGCTAACCCGGTGGGCAAGGCCGCCCTGCCGACCCGCGCGTTCGTGAGGAAGGACGCACAGAATGCGGAGAACGCGGCCGCGGCCACCGTCCTGGACGTCCTGGGCACCCGGGACCCGCGGTGGAACAAGCCCGGCGAGGCCGTGCTTGGTGAGCGCACCGCACAGGACCTGGGCCTGAAGAAGGGCCAGGAGGTTCCGGTCCGGTTCGCCGACGGCACCAGCGTCACGCTGCGCGTCGTGGCGGTTCTGCCCGACGACCCGGCCCGCGGTGACTTCGTGGTCGCCCGTGACTTGGTCCGCACCCGCGACCCGGCCGCGCTCACCGATGACATCTTCGTCCCCGGCGACGCCGAGGCCAGCGACGCGGTCCCCGGCACCGCCCTGCACGACGCCGCCGAGTACGCGCTGGCCGACTACGAGACCGACGCCAAGCTCACCGACGCCCTCGCCATGATGCTGATCGTGATCGCCGTCGGCTACAGCGTGATCGCCGTCGCCAACAGCATGGCCATGGCCGCCCACGGCCGGCGCCGCGACTTCGGGGTGATGAAGTCCGCCGGTGGCACCGTCGGCCAGCTGCTCCTGTTCTCGGCGGGCGAGACCGTTCTGGTCATCGTCATCGGCGCCGCCCTCGGCGTCCTGGTGACGCTGCCTCCGCTGGCGGGCATGGCCTCCGGCCTCTCCCAGGCCACCTCGTCCGACGTGGGCCTGCACCTGAGCACCGGCACCCTCACGACCGCCATCGTCGGTACCCTCCTGGCGGCCGTCGTGGCCGGGATCGGTGTCACCGCGAAGACGCTGCGGAGGCACGCGGCGTAAGAGCTCGGCCAGAAAGGCGCGATCTGGAAGGCGTTGAGGGGCGCCTTCCAGCGTATGGTCCAGCGCTTGCGGCCCTTGCCGGTCGGGTCCAGGATCATCAGGGCCGGGCAGACGCACTTGAGCGCTGCGGACTCGTTGGGGAAGTGCCGCAGGCGCCAGGCTGGCGCTGCCGCGGCCGGGGGAGCCCTTCGAGCCGCCCCAGCGGCTGCCTTCGGATCACCGGAGGAGAGCCGCGGGCGCGGTGACTGGCGGTTCGGCCGTCATCGCGCCCGCGGTGGTGTACGTGCTTCCAGTTCTCAGACGATATGTCAGGCGCCCGGCACCGGGAACGGGTCGAGGTCCGGCTTGAGGACCTGGCCGGGCTTCGGCGTGACCTGGTCCACCAGGTAGGAGGTCACCAGCCCATTGAGGGCCTTGCTCCGGCCGACCGCGCAGTGCTCGATCACGTCGACCGTGACCAGCACAGCGTTGCCGAGCTCCCGCTGCATGTTCTGGGAGAACTTGTACTGGGTGGCCGGGTCGAAGGTGTTGCCGATGACCATGACCGGGTTGGCGGTCTGCTTGTTCCACGGGCCGGGGTACTGCTCAGCGGCACGTGCGGGCGACGGCCAGGTCGCGCATGCGGGCGCGTCGTAGGCCTGGTACCGGCCGAAGGTGGGGGCGTCCTGCTCCCAGGGGCGGGCCAGGTTCGCAAACACCTTGGGGTTCGTCGGGTACGGCTTGTCCTGGCAGTTGACGCCGTAGTAGGAGTCGTCGGCGCTGTACGGGGAGTCGGCGGGGGCCTCACGCAGCGCCGCCGGGACAACCTTGGCCAGCCGGTCCGCCTCGTCCGTGGATACCGTCCTTGCCCCCGCGCCGAAGCCCTGCTGCGGGTTGATCGCCTCGTGCAGTGCCTGCAACGAGCGGGCCAGCGGTGCCAGTCGGGTCTGCGCGTACAGGGCGTTGGCGACCTGGCTGGTGAAGCTGCTCAGGGTGACCTGCGAGCCGCTCGGCAGGGTCACCGGGCTGGTGCGAAGGCGGTCGCGGATCGCGTCGAACTTGGCGCGGGTGTCGCCCTCGGCGAACGCACAGCGCGGCGCACCGGCGGCCTTGCAGCGCTTGAGGAACTCGTCCAGGGAGAGTTCGAAGCCGCCTGCGGCGCGCTGCCGGTCGTACTCCAGGCCGTTGTGCAGGCGCAGCTGCGGGTCGACGTTACCGTCGATGATGAGGGCGCGCACCTTGTCCGGGTACATGTTGGCGTAGGTGGCGCCGATCAACGTGCCGTAGGAGAACCCGGCAAAGTTGAGCTGGGAGTCACCGACGGCCTGACGCATGCGGTCGAGGTCGCGCACCACATTGATGGTGGACATGTGCTGGATGAGTGCACCCGCGTTACGGGCGCACGCGTCGGTGTAGTCCTTGGTGGCCGCGAGCGTGCCGTCCACCTCGGCCGGCGTGACGGGCACACCGGTGATTCGACCGAAGACCGCGTCGGCCTCCTCGTCGGTCTTGAAGCACTGCAGCGGGTTGCTCCGGGCTACGCCGCGGGGATCGAAGCCGATCAGGTCGAAGTGCTCCTGTACGCGGGGCTCGAACCGGGTCGTGGTGGCCCACAGGTAACCACTGCCGCCCGGGCCGCCGGGGTTGAGGAACAGCGAACCGATGCGCTTGGCGGGGTCGCCGGCCCGCCGCCGCATCATGGCGATGCCGATCTTCTCGCCTGACGGGTTCGCATAGTCCAGGGGCACCGGGTACACGGCACAGTCGTAGATCTTGGGATCGGGCTTGGACGGGTCCGGGTTGCAGGGCGTCCAGACGACCGGATCGACCTGCTGCCCGGCGGTGGCCGGGGCGGTCGCGGGGGTCGTTGCTCCGGCGGGCATCGCGGGCGCGGCCGACGCCGTGACGGCGCTGCCGGAAATGAGGGCGAAAGCGCTGGTGAGTGCCGCCGCCAGAGTTGATATGCGAGACAAGGAACCTCCTTCGATTTCTCAAACCCGGTCAGCATGGCAGTACTTGAGGGGGTGGTAAAGATTGCGTGCAAGGTGTCGGGATGGGGCCGTTGCGCATCGTGGCGCCCTGTCGCCCGTGCCGGTCCATGGGGTACGCGCCGTGCGGCGGGCTGACCGATGGCGGAGAGGGGCAGTGTCAACGCCTGGTGCTGGACGTCGGCTGGGGGCGGGACACGGGTCGCCGAACCGTGGGACCACGGGAACTCCCGGGCTTGCGCACCACCCGCCTCGACCTGCCCACGCGGACCACCGAACTGGGCCTGTCGTTGCGTCTCGCTGAGCGCAACGAACCCGCCCGGCGGTCCGGCTGCCGGACTACCGATATCAATGCGGCGTTATCGGTCTCTTGTGCGAGAGCTCATACCAGAGCGGGACGGATGGCGGGCAAGTTTGACAACTGCCTGTCGCGGGAGCTCGATTGGCGACTACTGTGTGTGGCCGGTGATCAACGCTGGGCTCATATCGTTCGAGCATGGCCGAGCGTTGACCCGAGCCTGACCGACCACCGTAGGTGCCACCGTATGAACGCCGATTCCTGGTGCCCCATGTACCGAGGACGCTGATGTCTCAACTTCGCGCACCTGAAGCGCGACCGGAACGCCGAGAGGGCGCGCGGCACGGCCGGCCGGGTGCCCGTTCCCACTCGGCCGCGGCCAGGCCACGCGCCACACAGCCGCCTCCTGACGCCCGCCTGCGCCCCCAGATCCTGCGAACCGCCCTGCTTCCGGCCATCGCCGTGGTGCTGAGCGGTGCCGCAGCCGTCATTTTCACCATCCGTTCCACAGGTGCCCGCCCGACCGCCCAGCTCTGGACCGCGCTGGGCGGATCCGGGGCGCTGGCCGTCGGCGCCGTGGTCGCCGCATTCCTCGGCGCCAACCGGGTCACGACCACCGTCCTCGGCCGCTGCCTGGCCCTGCGCCGTGCCAGTGCTCAAGGCCAGGCCGACCTGCAGCGGCTGGTGGAGAAGCTCCGCAATGGAGAACCGGTGCCCGCGCGGCGCCCTCCGCGGCCCGTCGCCCCCGGCAGTGACGCCTTCGACCTGCTCGCCCAGGAAATGGGCCGGTCGCACGAAGGGGCCATCGCTGCCGTCGTCCAGGCAGCACGGCTCAGCAACGACTCCGGCGAGGAACAGCGGGTCGAGGTCTTCGTCAATCTCGCCCGCCGCCTCCAGTCCCTCGTCCACCGGGAGATCCAGCTGCTCGACGAGCTGGAGCACGAGGTCGAGGACCCCGATCTCCTCAAGGGCCTCTTCCAGGTCGATCACCTCGCCACCCGCATCCGCAGGCACGCCGAGAACCTCGCCGTCCTCGGCGGGGCCGTCTCCCGGCGCCAGTGGAGCAACCCGGTCAGCACGACCGAGGTACTGCGCTCCGCGATCGCCGAGGTCGAACAGTATCCGCGGGTCAAACTGGTGCCGCCGATCGACGGCACCCTGCGCGGTCACGCCGTGGCCGATGTGATCCACCTGCTCGCCGAACTCGTCGAGAACGCCACCGTGTTCTCCGCCCCGCACACCCAGGTGCTGCTGCGGGCCCAGCACGTCACCGCCGGGCTGGCCCTGGAGGTCGAGGACCGAGGGCTCGGCATGCCGGGCAACGAGCAGAAGCGGATGAACGCCCTGCTCGCCGACCCCGACCAGGTCAACGTCGCCCATCTGCTCCAGGACGGCCGGATCGGGCTCTTCGTCGTCGCATCGCTGGCCCGCAGGCATGGCATCGCGGTCCGGCTGCAGAGCAACATCTACGGCGGCACCCAGGCCGTACTGGTACTCCCGCAGTCCCTGCTCGGCGTCGACCCGGAGGCACCCACCACGGCCGACGCCGTCCCGGTCCCGCCGCCCGGGCCCGTACACCGGCCGCCCGCCCAGGACGCCACCGCGCACCAGCGGAAACTGAGCCCGGCCCCGAACCGGCAGGCCCAGGTGCCCAGTCAGCCGCTCCGCCTGCACCAAACGTCCCAGCAGCCGCGAAGGCAGGGTGAGGGATCACCTCTGCCGCTGCGTGTCGAGCGTGTCACCCGGCCCAACCCCGCCGATGCCCGGCCCGGCATCCAGCGCCCGGACGACGCGCTTCCGGCCCTCCAGCCGGAGCCCGGAACCGTGCGCGGCACCATCGGCCGGCCCCAACTCCCCAGGCGCGCCCACCAGGAACACCTGGTCCCGCAGCTGCGCGAAGCCCCCGCCCCCCGTGCCGAGGACGAAGAACCTCCCTTGCACGACCCGGGGCTCATGGCGTCATTCCGGCGGGGCATCGAGCTCGCCGACGCCCGGAGCGAAGCGGACGCCGATACCGCACAGCCCCCGGTCGGCGCCCTCGACGCGGCCGGGCCGCCGGCCCGGCAGCCCCTCGAACCGCTGCCCGTCCGCGGAAGCACCGCGACCGCCTCCCCGCTCCCTCCCGGACCGGACCCCCTCGAAACGAATACCTTGAAGGAGTAGATGCACCATGACGACCGATATGCCGTCCGGTCAGGTCGCCGACCTCGACTGGCTGCTGAGCGGGCTGGTACAGCGTGTGCCGTACACGCGCAGCGCGGTCCTGCTCTCCGCCGACGGGCTGGTGAAGTCTCTCCACGGCATGGACGCGGACAGCGCCGACCACATGGCGGCGCTGGCCGCTGGTCTGTACTCCCTCGGCCGCAGCGCCGGGGCGCGCTTCGGGGACAACGGGGAAGTCCGGCAGGTGGTGGTGGAGCTCGACTCGACGTTGCTCTTCGTCTCCACCGCCGGTTCCGGCACCTGCCTCGCTGTCCTCGCCGGACGCGAGGCAGATGCCGCGGTGCTCGGCTACGAGATGACGATGCTGGTCAAGAGCGTCCGACCGTATCTGACGACCCCGGCCAGACAAGCGGCCGGGGCACCGAGCACCACGGGGCTGTGAGAGTGCCGGCCACGCAGGACGGGCCGTTGCTCGACGACGCCGCGGGCCGGCTCATCCGTCCGTACACCGTGAGCAACGGCCGTACCCGTCCGACCGCCGTGCTCGATCTGCTCTCCCTGGTGAGGGCCACCGGCACCGATCCGCAGACGCATCTCGGCCCCGAGCACTCCGTGGCGCTCGGGCTGTGCGGCGGACCCACTTCGGTGGCCGAGATCGCCGCGCATCTGCGGCTGCCCGCAGTCGTCACCAAGGTGCTCGTCTCCGATCTGGTCGACTGCGGCGCAGTCACCGCGCATCCGCCGGCCTTCCATGAGATGCCCACCGACCGATCTCTGCTGGAGGCAGTGCTCGATGGCTTACGACGACAGCTCTGACGGCTTCGGCACCTCGGGCGGAGGGGACGCCCCCGGGGGCTCCGAGTGCTTCCCCGTCGCGCTCAAGGTGCTGGTGGCGGGCGGCTTCGGCGTCGGCAAGACGACGTTCGTGGGCGCCGTCAGCGAGATCGCGCCGCTGAGCACGGAGGAGCTGCTGACCCAGGTCAGTGTGGCGACCGACAACCTGGAGGGTATCGAGTCGAAGACCGCCACGACGGTCGCCATGGACTTCGGCCGCATCACCCTCGACGAACAGCACGTGCTCTATTTGTTCGGCACCCCGGGCCAGGAGCGCTTCTGGTTCATGTGGGACGAGCTCTCCCAGGGCGCGCTGGGAGCGGTCGTGCTCGCCGACACCCGGCGGCTCGAGGAGTGCTTCCCGGCGGTCGACTTCTTCGAGCGGCGAGGCATCGGATTCATCGTCGCGGTCAACGAGTTCGACGGCGCCTACCGCTACGGCCCCGACGAGGTACGGGCCGCGCTCGACCTACCGCCCGAGGTTCCGGTCGTCCTCTGCGACGCCAGGATCGCGAACTCGGGCACCGGAGCGCTGATCACGCTGGTCCAGCATCTGATCAACGCCACCCCCGACCCCGCCCCGCTCTCCACCCTCGGAGCCCACCCGTGAACGGACGCACCAACGGCCGGCTGCTGCTGGCCCCCGTCGACCGTGATGCCCCCGTCCGAGCCCAGCGGCTGCGGACACTCGGACTCGGGGAACGGGCTGGTGGATCGTTCGACAGCTTCGACGCGTTCGCGGACAAGGTGGCCGAAGTAACCGATGTTCCTTTCTCGATGGTCAACTTCATCGACGGGAACAGGCAGTTCTTCGCCGGACTGCACACGCCGGCCGGTACGCACACCGGTTCCGACCTGGGCGCCATGGCCGCGGGCAGTGGCCGTGGCGGGCGGTATGTGGCCCTCGATCACGGCTACTGCCCGCACGTCGTCGCACGGCGGAAGGCGCTCGTCCTGGAGGACGTCTGCGACTACCCGAGATTCGCCGGCAATCCGGTCGTCGACGACATAGGCATCCGTTCCTATCTCGGCGCTCCGCTCATCGACCGTACGGGCATCGCGCTGGGGGCGGTCTGCGCCGTCGACACCGTGCCCCGCCCCTGGGGGCGGGCCGGTCTCGACACGATCAAGTCCCTGGCGCAGGAACTCATCGGCCACATCCACCGACGGGAGGACAAGGCCTCGGGGAGTATCGGAACGGAAAACAGCGGTAGCCGCTGATGATTCCGCAGGGCTCGGCCCCGGACGCCGCGCAAACCGGCCCTTGATCCCCGGCACCTTGCGCGACGCGCTACGGCACCTCGGAATCCCGGCGGGAAAGGCCACACCCCGGCCATCCGCAACCCCGTCCTCCAAGCCCGGCCCCTCCGCCATCGCCCGAGCATCCGGCTGCCACGACAAGAGCACCACCCGCATCGCCACCGAAGCCGGAACTCCCTGGCGTCGACACGCCCCCCGAGGTCACCGACGACAACGATCAAGCCAAGCGGGAAACTGACGTGCGATCGGGCCTCAGGAGCGTCATCCTGTCCCGGATGACCTCAACCGAGATGACCTCCCTCCAGGCCGCCGCAGCTCGAAACAATGCCGACTGGTGTGCTTCGGTCTGCCGGTCCCACGACATGCCGGGGACCTTCGGCAAGACGACCTGGTGGAGTTCCCGCCGCACGCCGCCGTACTACCCCGACGCCGTCACTCTGCACCACGACGCGGTGCCGACCGACTTCCTTGCTGAGATCGACACCGCGTCCCCCGGGTGCTCGATCAAGGACAGTTTCGCCACGCTCGACCTCACCTCCAGCGGCTTCGTCGAACTCTTCAACGCCCAGTGGATCCACCGCCCGGCGGAACTTCCCGCACCAGCAACGCCGGCCCTGCGGATCGGGCGGGTCTCCACGGCAGCCCAGCTTCGCGACTGGCAGGCCGCTTGGCACGGCGGTGACGGAACCCCGGACGTCTTCCGACCAGCGCTACTGGACGACCCGTCCGTGATGGTGCTCGCCGTCCACGACGGCGAAGGCCTCTCCGGCGGTGTCATCCTGAACCGCAGCACGGGGCTGATCGGCCTCTCCAACCTCTTCGCCGTCAACAGCAGCGACGTTGCGGCCATCTGGTCATCAGCGATCGCCGCAGTCGCCACCCATTTCCGGCTCTTCGGTCGCTTCCGTGGGCGGGGTTATGCGGTTTGACGGCTTGGTAGGTGGGGGCGGTGTCCGCCGAGGGTGAGCATGGCGAGGG
>NZ_JBITER010000053.1:0-36408 GCF_044455345.1 Streptomyces sp. NPDC051286
ACCACCCGCACCGCCGCCCGCATCCAGGCCGAACGCGCAATCAAAATCACCGCTGCACTCAAGGCCGCCGCCTGATCAGCCCGCTGAACGCAAGCCTGTCGGAGCCGCTCCGGTGGCCCTGACAGGCTGCATCAGCACCGCTGTCTGCCGGACGGCGAACGCTCTCCTGCTGGCGGCACCGGACCCGCGACTCCCCCTTCACAGGAGGCCCTTACGCGGTCGGCCGCAGGGTGGGTGCCGATGATGACAGAAGGCGCCACTTTGCCGTGCGTACCGCTGAAGCGGCCTGCACCGGCCAGTACTGGTCTCTGCGCCCCCGCCATCGGCGGCGCCGACCGCCACACGGGCCCCGGGCCCTCGCGCTCACCGCGACGATCGGGCCTCCCGTCCGGTGGTGACCCTGCCCTTGCCGAATACCTCATCCGCCCTGGTGGGAGGTGGTGCGTGGGGGTGTGCGGGGTCTCGGGCGTGGGCGCTTGGGGGGGTGCTCTCGCGTGGCTGGTGATTGTCCCGACATGGTGGTCGGTCGTGTTGCTGCGACTGGCTTATCTGACCGTGACCCAAGTGTTCGCCGTGGTCTGCTTGTTACCGGTGAGCGGCCAGGACAAGGACGCGGGGATCCTCGCCCCGTGCCATCGGATTACGGTGCTTCGGCGTCAACTCGGTAAAGACAGGGTGCGGTTCATCCCGGGTGATCGAGTGTTCTTGGCGGCGTTGCTGCACCGGCTGCCGTCCCAGGTGCTGCGCGGGGTGAGGTTGCTGGTGCGTCCGGATACGGTGCTGCGCCCGCACCGTGATCCGGTCGCACGCCGACACGCTGCCGCTTTTCGGCCGAAGCGGTCGGGAAGACCGCGGACCGTGCGCTGCATCCGGTTCTTGGTGGTGCGGCTTGTGCGGGAGTCCCGGTTGGGGGTATTGCCGCATCCATGGCGAACTCCTCGTTCTCGGGATCAAGGGTGGCCGCCTCCACCGTTGGGGAGATCCTCCAGGAGGCTGCGATCGCCCCGGCACCGGAACGCGCTTCCAGCACGTGGGCGGACTTCCTGCGCTCCCGGGCCGACGCCCTGCCGGTGTGCGGCTTCCTGGAGACGGTCACGCTGTCCGGGGCGCGCCTGTATGCGTTCGCGGTGATCGGGCATGCCGGCCGGCGGATCCGGGTCCTCGGCGCCACCGTGCACCCGAGCGCCTCCGGGGTGACGCGGGCAGCGAAGAATCTCGTCATGGGCCTCGAAGACGCCGACTGCCGTGCACGGTTCCTGGTCCGGGGCCGCGACGGGAAGTTCCCCTCGCTGTTCGACGCGGTCCTTGCCGAGGTGGGGATCGAGGTGGTGCCCGGCGGGGTGCGGATGCCGTGCATGAACTCGGTCATGGAAGGTGGGTGCAGATCTGTCGGTTTGAGTTGCTGGACCGTGCCTTGATCTGGAATCAGCGGCACCTGCTGTATGCCCTAAGCGAGTTCGAGGACTTCTGCAACTCCCATCGGCCCCGTCAGGGCATCGACAACGCCCGCCCTCTGCACGCGTTGCCGGTCCCGATCAGTGATCCGGAGCAGATCGCTCGCCTCGACATACGGAAACGTGAACGGCTCGGCGGCATCCTCCACGAGTACCAACATGGGCACTGTCACGTTGGCTGACCGGGTGGGATGATCTTCGGGTTGATCACGGTGGAGGGGGTTGTCCGTGGGCAGTACGCCACCGTCGTACAAGGGGCACCGGTACCCGGTCCCTCTACTTCCTGCAGACCGTGCTGAAGATGGACTTCCTGACCTCCAACCTGTGCATCGCGGCTGCCCTGGTCCTGGGCACCCCCTTCTATGTGCTGTTCGGACGCCTGTCCGACAAGTACGGCAGGCAGGGCATCATCACCCTGGGTCTGATCCTGTCGGCCGTGACGTACCTGCCGCTGTACGCCTGGATCCGCTCCGCCGCGGCCGATCACTCGAACGGGCAGGTCGTGGTGGCCGTGCTGCTGCAGATCGTGTTCAGCGCCATGGTGTACGGGCCCATGGCCGCCTACATGACGGAGCTGTTCCCGCCCCGGATCCGCTTCACCGGGCTGTCTGTCTCGTACCACCTGGGCACGGGCGTCTTCGGCGGCTTCACCCCGCTGCTCGCGCTGTCGCTCACCGACTCGACCGGCAGCCAACTGGGCGGCGTCATCTACCCGATCGCCATGTCGGCCCTGTCCGCCGTGGTCTGCCTGGCTCTGCTGCGCAAAGGCACCGAGACCAAGCTCGTGCGCAGCGTCTGGGCCCAGTTCGCGACGCCTGAGCGCACGGATCCGCGGGAGCCTGCTGGCGCCCAATGACCGGGGCGAGCACCCCATTCTCCGCATACCCACCACCACAGAGTTCCGCCTTTCGCACGCTCGGCGGTGGCCGGGCAGGAGCCCGCCTGGCGTCCGCGGTCGGCATCTCCGTGGGCCGGGATACGCTGCTGCGGCTGGTCAGGGCCTTGCCCGATGTCGGCCACGTGGAAGTGCTGGGCGTGGACGACTTCGCCTTCCGTAAAGGCCGCCATTACGGCACGGTCCTGATCGACATGGCCACCCACCGTCCACTGCATCTCTTCGGCGGCCGCGAGGGCGAGGACCTGGCCGTTTGGCTCCGGGACCCCCGAGGTGAAGGTCATCTGCCGGGATCGCTCTAGGTGTATTGCCCCGGGAGGTTGTGGACGGGTGATGCAGGTCTCGGCTGAGGGATCTTGAACGGGTGAGGGCCTTCCGGGTTCGGTGTGGATTGGGTCGTGATCAACTGGTTGTTCTGGTGAGGTCTTTGATCCAGATCATCGAGGCCCGCAAGTGGAGGCCGGCGAGGTAGCTCTCCGGGGTCTTGTCGTACCGGCTGGCGATGCCCCGCCATGCCTTCAACTTGTTGATCAGCCTCTCGACGGTGTTGCGCTCCTTGTACAGGTCCGCGTCGTGGCTGACGGGCCGACCGCCGCCAGAGCCCTTCTTCTTCCGGTTCGCGGCCTGGTCCCGCTTCTCCGGGATGACGGCCTTGATGCCGCGTCTGCGCAGGTGAGCGCGGTTCCCGCGAGACGAATAGGCCTTGTCTCCGGCAACGGCGTCGGGCCGGGTGCGGGGGCGGCCGACCGGGCCGCGGACCCGGACCTTCCCCAGCACGGGGATGAACTGCGGGCTGTCGGCTGCCTGTCCCGCGGTCAGCACGAACGCCAGCGGACGGCACTTGCGGTCGGCGGCGAGATGGACCTTGCTGGTCTGCCCGCCCCGCGACCGTCCCAGGAGAGCTGCCTTCAGCCGGAGCCTGCGGCGGCGCCGGACGCGTCGACACTCCTCCCGTTCGGGATCCGCTTCGGCGTCTCGTCCGTTTTGTTCTTCGAGGTCGCCCCCTTTGACCTGGCCTTCTCCTCCTCGGCGGCAGCCTTCTCCAGGGCAGTGAGGACATCTGGGTCCAGGTGCATCCCGGCTGCGTCGTGGTGGGCGCGCGCGGTGGTGGAGTCGATGCTGACCAGCGACAGGTCGACCTCGCCCCGCTTCGCGGCTTCCGCGATCACGCCCTCCAGCAGGGCCTCGAACACGCCTGCGTCACGCCACTGCCGAAAGCGGTTGGAGACGGTCGACCAGGCGCCGAACTCCTGCGGCATCTCCCGCCACTGGCCGCCGGTCCTGAACCGCCAGATCACGCCCTCGAACTGCTGCCGCAGGCGTTCGGGGTACGGGCCGTACTCGCCGATCGGCAGGTACGGCTCGATGAACTCCCACTCTTCGTCTGTCAGTTGCACGCGCGTCACACAAAACGATCTACCGGATCAGGCCTCGGCATGAGGGGCAAACCCAAAGATTGATCACGACTCGATACGCGCCCTAGCGGTTACGGGGAAGGCGCGCAGCTCGGGGCGCCGCAGGCCGAGCAGGTCGCCGACCGCTATCGCCTGTGGGCCAACCTCGGCCAGGCGGTCGAGAAGACGGTCAACGCCCATCGCTCCCGTCTGGCCGAGCCGCCTCCCGGCGACGCCGGCACCCCTCGCAGGGCCGAAGGCGGAGCCGCAGGTGGTCCAGCCGCCGCGGGAGCTGAAGATCGTGACCCGGCTGCATGAGCAGCATGTCGCCACCCACGAACTGTGGGCCCAGGGGATACCGAAGGCGGCGATCGGCCGGAAACTCGGGCTGCACCACACCGCCGTCCGCAAGTTGGTGGGCGCCCGCACCGCCGACGATGTAGTCGCCAAGAGCCTACAGCGGGCGCGCATCATCGACCCGCGCGTTCCACCGTCGGCCGTGAGGCCGTCGCCGCAGACCCGGCCCCTGAAAGCGACGACTTCACGCCGCCGGTCGATCCGCCCAGGCCTGCTCCAGAGCCTGGGTGAACATCTCGGTCGACTGGACGCCGTTCACCCCGTACCGTCGGTTCAGAACGAAGAAGGGTACGCCGCTGACGCCCATGTCGGACGCGAGTCGCTCGTCGGCCCGCACCTCTGCGGCGAACGCCTCCGGATTCTCAAGCACCTCTCGGGCCTCCGCCACGTCCAGCCCCGCTTCGACGGCCAGACTCACTTGAGTCTTCCTGTCGTAGATCGAGCGCTCTTCCGCGAAGTTCGCCCGGAAGGCGAGATCCATCAACTCGGTCTGCCTCCCATGCTTCTTGGCGAAGTGAATGAGACGGTGCACGTCGAAGGTGTTGCCGAAGACCCGTCCGCCGATGCGGTAGCCCAGCCCCACGGCTCGCGCCATGGTCGCAGCCTGCTCTTCCCGGGCGACCTGCTGCTCACGGGGGCGCCCGTACTGTGCCGCGACCGCGTCGATGATCGACATGGTGCCGTTCTCGGCCTGGGGATTGAGCTCGAACGACCGGTGGACCACCTCCACCTCGTCCCGGTGGGCGAAGGCTGCGAGCCCCTGATCGAAGCGGGCCTTGCCCACGTAGCACCAGGGGCAGGCGATATCGGTCCAAATCTCGACACGCATGTCAACATCTCCTGTCGTCTCTTCGGTAACGCTCTGCAACCTTCCCTTGGTCCGAGGGAACGGTCGGGCGACCCGCCCTCAAGCATAGGCGACCGGACGTCTATTTCATTTCGTGATCCCGCTCAAGCCCGCCTCAGGGCCGCCACGAAGACCGTGACTTCGCGCGTCGGGAAGGGGAACGTGGGTTGCAGCCCCTGATCACGGGGCGTGCAGCGGGTAGTCATCGGCGAGTGCATCGATCAACGCTTGCAGAGGCAGGCCGGCGTGGACGGTGGCCAGCCCGGCCAGGCGCAGGGCCGGAGCGGGAGCGGCACCGGGCGGCGGCGGGAAGGTAATAGCGCACGGGGCGGGGTGGCTCAGCGGCGGCGCGGTTTCGGGGGGCATCCGCTCCAGGGGACGCGCGCGAGGACGAGTCCGCGGACGTCGGCGGCGCCGGACGCCCGGAGCCGGAGCGCGACGTGCTGGACATGCTCGTCCCCCTCGCCGAACATCACACCGCGAACGGCACGCACGGCTGCTACGTCGTGTTCGACCGCACCGCCACCTGGGGACACCCCGGTGTCCCCCAACTGGTCGCCGTACACCTTCAACGGGACTGGGAGAAGCGGACGTTCGACTTCGAGCACGCCCCGATGCCGCTGTCCGCAATGGCACAGTCCTGACTCATCCACCGTGGCTACCCGCCCGACGCTATCGGCCTCAACCCCCGAGCTGGGCCCATCGCCGGCGGACGAGGCCACGCGAGCGCTGGAGCAACGCCTAGCAGGCGACGGTGACCACTACGCCAGGGGCTACTCCTGCACCTGCGACGACCCGGACGGACATGGCCGCCGTCGTGGCACTGCGCGCCCTGGACGAGCGAGCCCTTCTTCGTTCCGCGTCGTGGTCGAGGAGGTCGACACCGACGCGTGGACCCACACCCTGCGCGAGGGCGGCTTCGACACGGTGGGCGACCCGAAGCCCGCACCGTCGGCCTACACCAGCCGCCCCTCATGCTTCATTGACATCTGTGCAGGACTCCTGACCACCCGGACCATCAAGATCCAAGTGCCTCCGGAGTCCAAAATCCGGGGTCAAGGCCTGCGGCGAGACCATGATGTGTTTTCCTCTTGTGAGGTGGTGACGCTCGCCCTGTCAGGTCTCCCGGCAACCCCGACTCTCCTTGGCTCGACGGCTGCAGATCGAGATCTGCAGCCGTCATGTCAGGCGTGGGACGGCACCTGTGGCGCGCGAGCGCCCAGCAGTGCAAGGCAGTTCGTCCACAGCGCGCTGAGCTGGGTCGTGTTGTTGTAGAGCTTGGCGAACAAGACCTGGCCCTCCAGCTGCGCGACCACGGATCGGGCGGCGACGCGGGTGTCGGTGACGGTGACCTGGCCGCGCTCGAGGGCCTCGGTGATGACCGAGTCGACCATCTCGACCTGGGCTTCGAAGATCTCCTGCAGGCGCGTGCGGACAGCTTCGGTCTGGTTGCTCATCTCCAGGGTGAGATTTCCGAACATGCAGCCTGAAACGGTCCCGCAGCTCTCCTGTCCGGCCAGCTGGTCGGCTTCCGTCGCCTCGAACAGCTGCCGCAGCCGCTGCAGCGGCTCCGCATCGCTCTTCAGGCTGCGGATCCAGTCACGCCGCTGGGTCGCCCACTGCTCGTCGATCACAGCCAGCGCGAGAGCCTCCTTGGAATCGAAGAAGTAGTAGAAACTGCCCTTGGGTACCTCGGCTGTCTTGCAGATCTCGGCCACGCCCAGAGCCGAGTAGCCGCGCACCTCCATGAGCGAGTGCGCAGCGTCGAGGATTTTCTCTCTGGCATTACTTGTCCGTCCCATGTCGCGAGTATATGACCGCTCGACTAAATTTTAGTCGAGCGGTCGACTAGTGGCGTGCTCCCCGACCTTCGGCAAGTGCGCGCCGACCGTGGTCGACGTTGCGGTCGTGTGTGGTTGTGTGGCCTCTGCACACCTGTCGCTGGTCCTGCGGCGCAAGGGTGACAGGTGGCGGATCCGCCAGTACCACGGCTCCCGGATCGTCACCGACTGCTGAGGTTGGTGCGGCTCCACGTCCGCCGGACGCCGGGCAGGCTCGCCGAGAGCCTGCCGTGTCGTTGGCCCTGGCCATGGGTGCACTGTGCAGCTGGGAAATCGGCAGTACGTGACCGCGCGGCTCCGCTTCCGCATGCTTCCTGCGTAGCCAAAGGCCGCAAGCAGGAATGAGAGAGAGGAAAGGTTGTAAAGGAGTTCCTGGTCGAACTGACCACCGTCGCCCCCGAGGGGGTCGAGTCCGTCGAGGTCGACAAGCGCCGCGCGGGCGAGGCCGCCCAGGCCGAGGAGCTGGCCGCCGCCGGCCATCTGGCCAGGCTGTGGCGCCGGTGGGTGAACTGCGCAGCATCGGTCCGTGGTGCGCCGCCGGCGAGGCCGATCTCTACGAGAAGGTGCTCGGTGCGCTGCCTCTGTGGCCGTGGATGACCGAGGCGGTCACCCCCGTCCAGCCCCACCCCAACGACCCGGGCAGGGCCGGCGACGCCGCCCAGCGCGCCGCGGTTCTGGTAGCGACCTCCGCAGCCTTCGCCCGCATTGCCCTCTTTGACATTTCCCGACCGGTCGTCTAGTTTATAGGTGACCGGTCGGCTAATTCTGGTCCTGGTCTATGACACCCCCCTTAAGAAGGTCATCTCATGAGCAACCCGGGTCAGAAGGTCGCGGTCATCACTGGCGCCTCGCAGGGCATCGGCGCCAGCCTGGTCGCCGCGTACCGCAAGCTGGGCTACGCCGTCGTCGCCACCTCTCGCAGCATCGCCGAGTCGGAGGATGTAGACATCCTCACCGTCCAGGGCGACATCGCCGACCGCGCCACCGCCGAGCGCGTCATCGCTGCGGCCGTCGAGCGGTTCGGCCGCGTCGACACGCTGGTCAACAACGCCGGGATCTTCGTCGCCAAGCCCTTCACCGACTACACCGAGGACGACTACGACGCGGTACTCGGCGTCAACCTGAACGGCTTCTTCCGGATCACCCAGCTCGCGGTCGAGCGCATGCTCGAACAGGGCGGCGGTCACATCGTGCAGATCACGAGCAGCCTGGGCGACCAGCCCGATTCCAACGTGACCTCCGTGCTCGCCTCGCTGACCAAGGGCGGCCTGCAGTCGGCGACCAAGGCCCTGGCCATCGAGTACGCCACCCACGGCATCCGCAGCAACGCCGTCGCCCTGGGCACCATCAAGACCCCCATGCACCCCGAGGAGCACCACGAGTTCCTCGCCGCCCTGCACCCGGTCGGCCGGATGGGCGAGGTGAGCGACATCGTCGACGCGGTGGTCTACCTCGAGAACGCCCCGTTCGTCACCGGCGTCGTCCTCCCCGTAGACGGCGGCCAGACCGCCGGCCGCTGAGCGGGTGAGGATCGCACGGTCCACGGCCGGATCGGGGGCGCCACTCCCGATCCGGCCGTGGACCGGCGGCCGGATCGGGTTCATCGCACACGGAACCGGCAGAGGCCGCCGCCGGGCACCGGATGGAGCCCATCGCGCAGGCCACTGGCCTGCTCGATGCCAGGACCAGATGGCGTCCACCGACTTTCCCACCCGACCGCCGACCCATCCCCGGCCCGTCCTGCGGGCTCGCGACCGAGTTTGGATCCCTTTGTGAGTGACTCCCGCATCCGCACCTCCGTCGACTTCTGGTTCGACCCCGTATGCCCGTGGACCTGGCTGACCTCCCGCTGGATGCTGGAGGTCCGAGAAACCCGTCCGGTTGACATAACCTGGCATGTGATGAGTCTGGCCGTCCTCAACGAGGGCCGCCTTGACGCATTGCCCGAGCGCATCCGTGTCCTGATGGGGCAGGCGTGGGCACCGGTCCGCGTTCTGACCGCGGCGTCGCAGGAGCACGGCCCCGACGTGCTGGAGCCCCTCTATACCGTGCTGGGCACTCGGTTCCACCTGCAGGAGCAGCCCAGGACCCGTACGACCATCGAGGCCGCTCTGCGGGACGTAGGACTGCCTGCAGACCTTGCCGACGCTGGCGACACAGACGACTACGACGAACTGCTGCGAGCCTCGCACCACGAGGGTGTCGCCCTGGTCGGCGAGGATGTCGGGAGCCCCATCATTGCTGTACCGGGTCCCGACACCGGAAAGGTTGCCTTCTTCGGTCCTGTCGTCACACCAGCCCCCAAGGGCGACCAGGCAGCCCGGCTGTGGGATGGTGCCCTCGCCGTCGCTTCCACACCGGGCTTCTACGAGATCAAGCGCAGCCGCACCGTTGGTCCCGTCTTCGACTGACAGTGTCTCACCGGTGCGCCGACGCGTCCGGAGCGGGGAGTCCGGAGTCTCCCGGACCGGACGCGCTGTCCTGTCGGGGGACTACCTCCGGCGTTGAAGTTTCCCCATGATCTCGGACACTCGATTCTTTATGCGGGCCAGGGCCTCGTCGGCCGCCTGGCACAGGGCACGGTTCTTCCCCGCGGCAAGCCAGGCGTAAAAGGAGGAGCGGGCCACTTTCAGCCGCCGCTGGCGATGACCGGCGAGGTGACGGCGTCACGCACTTGGCCTACCAGTTCGGGCAGCGGCACGGGCGTGAGCGGTCGCTCGGGGGTGAGCGTGGCCGAGTGCCCGTCGGCCGTGGACGCCTGCACTACCAGTGCGTCGACTCCGGTCTCCGCCGCCCGGTGTGCCTCGTCGGTCGAGGTGACGTTCTGCAGGACGGTGGTGTCGGCCCGGCGCAGGGCACCGACGACCGCGCGGTCTCGGATACCGAAGGTGAAGGACGCCCAGGGGACGGGACTCGCGGTCAGCCGGTCGACCTTGTCCGTCCACTGGTCGTCGTCCTCCACCGGGCCCCCGTCGGTGAGCTTCAGCCCATACAGCTCGGCCTCGGGCTGCACCACCCGGGCGTAACCCCGGTACGCCTCGGCGGAGACGGGGACTGGGTTGGGAACGAACAGGTTGACGCCGAACGGCACTCCGTCCGCCCGTACGGTGTGGATCTGCCCGGCCAACGCCTGCGCGGTCTTGTAACCGCCGACGAGAAAGCCCAGGCCGCCGACGCGCGGCCGCCATGACGAGTGCGGTGTGCTCGGTCCGCCAGCCATCGGCGTGGTGAGGACCGGGAGGTCGATTCCGAGATCGGACAGCAGTCGCTCATGACAACTACTCCTGGGGTACGGGTGTCAGGCCGTCGAGGCGACGGGAGCGAGGTGGTGCGGAAAGCGGATGCAGACGGCGGCGGCCGCGACTCCGGCGATTGCGACCATGGTGCTGCCCAGCAGGAGGGCCTGGTGGTAGCCGTGACGCAGCAGGGGTGCGGCCAGCAGCGGGCCGAGGATCTGGCCAGCGCTGTATCCGGCGGTCAGCAGGGCCACGGCGCGAGGCACTTGCAGATGAGTGCCGATCGACAGGGCGATCGTGCTGACGCCCATGAATGTGGCGCCGAACAGCACGGCGGAGACCAGCGCCGGGGCAGCGCCGCCGAGCAAAGCCGGCAGCGCGATGCCGACAGCCTGGATGCTCAGCGAGATGAGCAGTAGCGCCGGTCGCGACCAGCGGCGTGCCAGGCGGGTCCACAGGGCGCAGGAGGGCAGGGCGGCGAGTCCGACCACGATCCAGGCGCCGCTGCCGAGCCAGCCCTGGACGTCTTGCTGGATCGCCGCGACCAGGAAGGTGCCAGCGATGATGTAGCCGATGCCCTCGAAGGTGTAGCTGGCGAACAGGGCAATGAACCAGCGGTGGGTGCGGGGTCGTTCCGACGGACTGGCGGCTTCAGCGGCCTCTGTTTCCGGTTCGGGCGTGAGGGGCCAGGCGACGGCCGCGAGCAGGGCCGCGAGCGCGGCGCAGGCCCACCAGGCAGCCTGCCAGGTGGACGCCGTCTGCACGACCACCACCAGCAGGCCGGACAGAGCGATTCCGGCGCCGACACCGCCGAAGGCCCATCCGACCATGTGGTGTGCGTGCGCCTGCAGGCGGGAGAGCATGGCGCTGACGGCGATCACGAACACCAGCGCGCTGGCGGCGCCGGCCACCAGCCGCAGCGCGAACCAGGCGGTGCCGTCGTGCGTGGCCGACATGAGCGCCAGTGTCGCGACCATGACGGCCAGCGAGCCGCGCAAGGTATCGGCCGAGTGTACGACGGCCGGGACGGCGATGCCGACGAGGGCGCCCGCGAGGTAGCCGATGAAGTTCGCGGTGGCCAGGCTCGCCCCGAGCACTGAGGACAGACCTGCCTGGGCGTGCATGAGCGGCAGGATGGGGGTGTACACGAACCGGCCGATCCCCATACCCGCGGCGAGCGCTGCCGCTGCCTGGGCCACGATCGTCCAGGGGTGCTCACTGCGCGGGCGGGTGGGGGCTGTTGGTCGTGCTACTTCTGGCGTCATGATCACTTTCCCTCGGCGTTCAGCGGCCACCACCCACGCTAGACAGCCCGCGAACCCTTGTGAAATGACGGTTAAGCTGCTGCTATGCCCGACAGGCATGGATCCGAGAAGAAGGCACGATGAGCATGGACGTCGAACTCCGTCACCTGCGGGCCTTCACATCTGTGGCACGACACCGGTCCTTCTCCCGGGCAGCCGAGGAACTGGTGATCACGCAGCCGGCTCTGAGCCGTACGATCGCGCAGTTGGAGGGCAATCTGAACGTCCGCCTCCTCGACCGCTCCTCCCGGCACGTCGAGCTGACGGCCACCGGCGCCGAGTTCCTCCTCCACGCCGAGCGTGTCCTTGCCACCCTCGACCAGGCCCTGGCCGTTGTGCGCCACAAAGTCACCCTCCGGCTCGGCTTCAGCTGGCTGCTGCCCGACCCCTGGGCCCAGCAGGCGGTGAGCCACTTCGAGCAGGACACCGGAGCCTCGGTCACCCTGACCCGCACCGACGATCCCCTTCAGGCTCTGCGGCAGCGCGCCGTCGACATCGCCCTAGTCCGCGGCGACTTCGACCCGCCGAGGGCGGCGCGCACCGTGCACCTGTACGACGAACCGCGCATCGCCGTCTGCTCCGAGCACTGCGATCTGGTCCGTCTCGGCCACCTGGGCTGGACGGACGTCCAGCACTGGCCCCTGGTCGTCAACACGGTCAGCGGCACCACCGGCCCCTGGTCCTGGTCCGTGGACCAGCGCCCGGAGCAGATCATCGAGACGGCCAACTACGACGAATGGCTCGAGACGGTGGCCGCCAACCGTGGCGTCGGCATCGTCCCCGAGATGGCACAGCGCCGCACCCAGCACCCCGCCCTCCGTTTCATTCCGCTCACCGAGGCGCCGCCCAGCCCGGTCAGCCTTGTCTATCTGCCCGACGCGCAACGGGCCCTGGTCCGCCGGTTCCTGGACGCCGCCGTACGGGCAGAGCACGAGTGAGCCGATGTCGCGTGTGGGATGATCAGCATCTATGCCTGCCGGACATGAATGCATCAGGACAGGCATTTCACACGCGTGCGTGAGGTTCTTATCCTCGGCAGCGTGAACGAAGCGTCGAGACGACTCGTCGAGGACGGCGATCACGACGGCAGGGCTGCTGCCGTCTACGTGAGTGGCGACAACGCCTCGATCCGTACAGTCGCGGAAATCTCCCACCGCGTACCGGACATCGGCGCAGCCGTACTGAACGCCGGGGCGGCTCGTGTGCCTGCGAAATTCGAGGGTCGGCCCCTTTCCCTGGACAGCTGCCGGGCCGCGGCAGCCGTCCTGGACGCAGGCATCGTGATTCCGGCCCACTACGACGGCTGGACCCACTTCGCCGAAGGGCTGACGGACATCGAACTGGCGTTCAGGGAAGCGGGCCTGTCTTCCCTCCTGCGGATCTCGCCGCACGGAGACTGGGCGGCCCTGGGCCACTGAGTGGTTACTCAACTCGGTCGCGTGAACTTGCCGTTCGCACAGCCGAGTTGTCGGATCCTCTTGGTCAATACCCGTATTGCCATGCGGGAGTGCGGTCCTTGTCGACCAAGGCCGAAGTCGGGGTACGAATGGTCGACCGTGTGAGCCGTAGATCGGCATCGAGGCGCTCACGCAATGTGCGCTGGCTGCCGGCCATCAGCAGGGCGTGGGTGATGCGCAGGCGCTGCGGCGAGACGGCGTCGAGAGTGTCCCGCGTGGCCGCTGCCCACGGGCTGTCGAGGCAGTGCAGCCGGCGCCGCCGGTCCACTCTGATCAGCCGTCAGTCGACGTCGGCGCCGAGAACCGCCGTCGATCCCACAGCGAAGAACAGCGCGATGATGACGGTGGTGTCCCTCACATCGGCCGCCATCGGCCGCAGCACGATCGCCGCCCACAGAACCGGAAGGCGCACGACACCCACCACCACCGTCCGCGCAGAGGCACGAACAACAGCAGCCACAACAGCGCCGCCGGTTCGGCGAGGCCGTACGCCGCATGCGACCCGTCGGAGCCGCCGGCTCCGGCGCGCAGCGCGGCCGAGACGGCCAGTGACGCCACCCTCGCCAGACCGGCGACCACCGGCAGCACACGGGTACCGAGCCAGGGGGAAACGGAGACGGCAGCCACCGCAAGCAGGGCGCAGAGCAGCTTGGCGAAGCCGACCCCGTACGAGTCGATCAGCCCAACCTCGTAGTCGAACAGCAGGGCCGCGCCGAGAGCCGCCACCCAGGGCAGCAGGGGCCGCGTTCGTGCCCATGTGGAACCGAGGGCGGCGGACGCCGTCTGCCGTATCAGACCATCACGGGATGGGTTCCAACTCGTCGCCACCGAGCGGGCGTCAGAGGTGTTGAACAGAGGCTTCACCGGCGGCAGAGACGTCATCGTGTGGTCGGCAGCCAGCCGACCTGACCGGCGCACACATCGGTCCGCCGCATCGGTGCTCCCGTGCGGGTGGGCCGGCCGAGACGCCGCCGGATCAGGAACGGCTCAGAGCCTGTCGGGTGACCTCTGATCGGGCGGCCACGCCCTGGCGCGCACGCTTCCGGCGTTGCCGAAATGCCCTGGTAGCTCCTTCCCCAAGCTCTCAACTTCGTTCGAGCAGGGGAGACCCCACCCAAGGCCATCCCGGCGCCTTGGAATCGCACGCACCATGCCGCGTCCGCTCTCCGATCGAAGGTCACCCGACAGGCTCTCAGCGGCGCTCGCAGCGGCAAGGAGGTCGGCCGCGAGCGCCCGCTCAAACGGGCTTGCAGGACTGCAATGTTGTGACAGATCGGTGCACGGTCTCGGTATGTCCGAACAGACCCGGAAGCCCACCGGTATGGAGGAACACGGTGCGCCGGCCCCTGCGGATGCCGCCGTCCCGGATGACGGCGATCAATCCGGCCATGGCGCGCCCGCTGTAGATGGGGTCCAAGACGATGCCCTCAGTGGCTGCGGCGGTCTTCATCGCTTCCAGGACGGGTTCGTTGAGTGCCCCGTAACCCCCGCCGACCTGGTCGGTGCGGATGCGCAGGGAGTCGGGATTGATGCTGCGGCGGGTGAGTGCGTTTGCGAGATCGGCTACGGTGACGGCCGGATCTGCCACCGCCCCGCAGTGGATGCCGAGGATACGCTCCTCCCCGAGTGCACCGATCAGACCGGCCATGGTGCCCCCGGATCCGACTGCCACGACAACGTGTTCCACATCGGGCAGTTGGGCGCGAAGTTCCTCGCCGCCTTCTACGTATCCCTGTGCTCCGAGGGGACTTGAGCCTCCGAAGGGAATCAGATAGGGCCGTGCTCCGTCGCGGCTCAACTGCCGGCAAACATCTGCGGCGACGTCGGCCATGCTGCCGGGATCTCTGTCTCCCGCCCAGAAGACTCTCGCTCCGAGGAGACTGTCGAGAACAAGGTTGCCAGAGCCGTTCGCCGCGCTATCAGGTGTTCCCGGAAAGACGAGCACGACGTCAAGTCCCAGGCGGGCACCCGCGGCTGCGGTGAGACGGGCGTGGTTGCTTTGTGTGGCACCGGTGGTGACCAGGGTGTCTGCGCCTGTTGCCAGTGCGGCACCGACGGTCCATTCCAGTTTGCGGGCCTTGTTGCCGCCTCCTCCAAGGCCTATCAGGTCGTCCCGCTTGATCCAAAGGTCGTCCTCGCGCAGGCCCAGGGCCGCTGCGAGGCGAGGCATCGGCTCCATCGGTGTGGGCCACGTCGCCAGGGCGATCTTGTCACTCATGAAATCTCCATCCGCAGTGGCGAGGGCGCCCGACGGCACGCGCGCCTTTTGGAATATTTCGACCGGTCGTCTACCTTACATAGGCGACCGGTCGACTGGCATCGGGCTTCGTGTAAACGATTCCATCGACTCACGTAACGGACTCACAAGGAGGTGATCCCGGCGATGGCGAGCATCAAGGACGTTGCCACCGAGGCAGGCGTGTCCGTGGCCACGGTGTCGCGCGTCCTGAACGACTACCCATCGGTCAGCGCCGACGCGCGCACCCGCGTGCTAGCAGCCGTCAAGGCGCTGGGCTACCGTCCGAACGTCGTCGCCCGGTCGCTGCGCACCAACCAGACCCGCGCCCTCGGCCTGGTCATCAGCGACGTACTGAACCCGTACTTCACGCACTTGGCCCGCTCCGTCGAGGAGGAGGCCCGTGCCCTCGGCTACAGCGTGATCATCGGCAACGCCGACGAGCGGCCCGACCTCCAGGACCACCATGTGCGGACCCTGCTGGACCGGCGGATCGACGGCCTGCTCGTCTCGCCGACCGACGGCGGGTCGCCGCTCATGCTGGACGCCGCGAAGGCCGGCACGCCCATGGTCTTCGTGGACCGGTGGATCGCGGGCGTCGACGTACCCGTCGTACGGTCCGACGGTCGCGCCGCCGTCCGCGATCTCGTCGCGCATCTGTGCGGGCTCGGGCACCGGCGGCTCGCGATCATCGCGGGACCGGCGGCGACCACGACCGGCCGTGAGCGCGTCGAGGCCTTCCGTCAGGCCCTGGCTGAGTACGGGCTTCCCCTCCCGGACGCGTACGTAGGCCAGGGCGACTTCCAGGTCGAGAGCGGGCGCCGAGCCACCGAGCGGTTCCTGGACCTCGCCGAGCCGCCCGAGGTCGTGTTCGCCGCCGACAACCTGATGGCGCTCGGCGCACTGGACGCCATCCGGGCGCGTGGGCTGCGGATCCCGGACGACATCGCGCTTGCCGCGTTCGACGACATCCCATGGTTCGTGCACACCAATCCGCCGATCACCGCGATCGCCCAGCCCACGGGCGAGCTGGGGCGCGCCGCCGTGCGGGCGCTGGTCGACCGTATCGAGGGGCGGCCCCCCGAGTCCGTCACCCTCCCCGCTCGTCTCGTCGCACGCCGCTCGTGCGGCGAGCCCGCTCCCCAAGAGCCCCCCGCTCCCACGGAGCCGTCCCCCGCAACGAACAGGAGCCAGTTGTGAGTAACCCGGACGAGTTGCTGCGCATCGAAGGCATACGCAAGACTTTCCCCGGCGTGGTCGCGCTCGACGGCGTCGACTTCGATCTGCGCCGGGGCGAGGTGCACGTGCTGCTCGGTGAGAACGGCGCGGGCAAGAGCACCCTGATCAAGATGCTCTCCGGCGCCTACCGCCCCGATGCCGGGCGGATCCTGGTCGGCGGCGAGGAGGTGCGCATCCACGGTGCGCAGGACTCCGAGCGCCTCGGGATCGCCACCATCTACCAGGAGTTCAACCTTGTTCCCGACCTGACCGTGGCCGAGAACATCTTCCTGGGCCGTCAGCCACGCCGCTTCGGCGTGATCGACCGCAAGACGATGGAGGAAAACGCTGCCGAACTCCTCAAGCGTGTCGGCGTGCAGGTCTCCCCCCGGGCTCGGGTGCGTGAACTCGGCATCGCCCGACTTCAGATGGTCGAGATCGCCAAGGCCCTCAGTCTCGACGCGCGCGTGCTCATCATGGACGAGCCGACCGCCGTGCTCACCTCCGAAGAGATCGAAAGGCTGTTCGCCATCGTGCGCGCGCTGCGCGAGGACGGCGTTGGGATCGTCTTCATCACCCACCACCTGGAGGAGATCTCCGCCCTCGGGGACCGGGTCACGGTGATCCGTGACGGCAAGAGCGTCGGGCAGGTGCCTGCCTTCACCCCCGAGGACGAGCTCGTACGCCTCATGGTGGGGCGGTCGATCGATCAGCAGTACCCGCGCGAACGGCCCGACACAGGCGCCGCGTTGCTCACGGTCGAGGGGCTCACCAGGGGTGGGGTCTTCCACGACGTGTCCTTCGAGGTGCGGGCCGGTGAGGTCGTCGGCCTCGCGGGGCTCGTAGGGGCCGGTCGTACGGAGCTCGCCCGGGCCGTGTTCGGCGCCGACCCCTACGACGGGGGGGCCGTGCGCGTCGCGGGCGCGGAGGTGCGCCGGTCCGACGTGAACGCCGCGATGGCGGCCGGGATTGGGCTCGTTCCCGAGGACCGCAAGGGGCAGGGGCTCGTCCTCGACGCGACCGTCGAGGAGAACCTGGGCCTCGTGACCATGCGGGCCGCGACCCACGGCGGGGTCGTCAACCGCAAGGGGCAGCGGGCCGCCGCGGCGAAGGTCGCCGAGCAGCTCGGCGTGCGGATGGCCGGACTCGGCCAGCACGTGCGCACGCTCTCCGGCGGCAACCAGCAGAAGGTCGTCATCGGCAAGTGGCTGCTCTCCGACACCAAGGTGCTCATCCTCGACGAGCCGACGCGCGGCATCGACGTCGGCGCCAAGGTCGAGATCTACCAGCTGATCAACGAACTCACGGCCGCGAGTGCCGCCGTCCTGATGATCTCCAGCGATCTGCCCGAGGTGCTCGGCATGAGCGACCGGGTGCTGGTGATGGCCCAGGGCCGGATCGCGGGCGAACTCTCCGCCGCCGAGGCGACCCAGGACTCCGTCATGGCACTTGCCGTCTCCACACCCACCACGCTTGTCAACGAAACGGAGGCCACCCGTGGCCACTGACACGCTCAAGAGCGCAACGGGCGCCGGTGGCGCCGCGGGGGTCCGCCGCCTCCTGCTCGACAACGGCGCGCTCACCGCGCTTATCGTCCTCGTCGTCGCGATGTCGGCGCTGTCCGGCGACTTCCTGACGACCGACAACCTGCTCAACATCGGCGTACAGGCGGCCGTGACCGCCATCCTCGCCTTCGGCGTCACCTTCGTGATCGTCTCGGCGGGCATCGACCTGTCGGTGGGTTCGGTCGCCGCGCTGTCTGCCACCGTGCTCGCCTGGAGCGCCACGTCGGCCGGGGTCCCGGTCGCGATAGCGGTGCTCCTCGCGATCGCGACCGGCCTCGCCGCCGGACTCGTCAACGGCATCCTGATCTCGTACGGGAAGCTGCCCCCGTTCATCGCGACGCTCGCCATGCTGTCGGTGGGCCGTGGTCTGTCGCTGGTCATCTCGCAGGGCTCCCCGATCGCGTTCCCGAACTCGGTCTCGCACCTCGGTGACACGCTCGGCGGCTGGCTGCCCGTACCGGTGCTGGTCATGGTCGTCATGGGCCTGATCACCGCGTTCGTGCTGGGCCGTACGTACATCGGCCGCTCCATGTACGCCATCGGCGGCAACGAGGAGGCGGCCCGGCTCTCCGGTCTGCGCGTGAAGAAGCAGAAGCTCGCCATCTACGCGCTCTCCGGGCTGTTCGCCGCCGCCGCGGGCATCGTGCTCGCCGCGCGCCTGTCGTCGGCACAGCCGCAGGCCGCCAATGGCTACGAGCTGGACGCGATCGCCGCGGTCGTCATCGGCGGCGCCTCCCTCGCGGGCGGTACCGGCAAGGCGTCGGGCACGCTGATCGGCGCGCTCATTCTGGCGGTGCTGCGCAACGGTCTCAACCTGCTTTCGGTGTCGGCGTTCTGGCAGCAGGTCGTCATCGGTGGCGTGATCGCCCTGGCGGTCCTGCTGGACACCGTGCGCCGCAAGGCGGGGGCCACGCCCGTGGCGGCGACGTCTCCGGGCGGCAAGGGCAAGCAGGCGATGACATACGTGCTGGCCGCCGTGGTCGCGGCGGCCGTAGTCGGCGCGATGTCCTTCCTGCACAGCGGCTCGTCCTCCACGGCGCCGAAGGTCGGCCTGTCCCTCTCGACGCTCAACAACCCGTTCTTCGTGCAGATCAAGACGGGTGCCCTGGCCGAGGCGAAGAAGTTCGGCGTCGACCTGACCGTCACCGACGCGCAGAACGACGCATCGCAGCAGGCCAACCAGCTGCAGAACTTCACCAGCTCAGACCTCGGTTCGATCATCGTCAACCCGGTGGACTCAGACGCCGCGGGCCCCGCGGTGCGGGGAGCGAACAAGGCCGGCATCCCCGTCGTGGGCGTCGACCGCGCCGTCAACAAGGCGAAGACGGCCGCGCTGGTCGCCTCCGACAACGCCGAGGGCGGCAAGCTGGGCGCCAAGGCGCTGGCCGAGAAGCTCGGCGGCAAGGGCAAGATCGTGATCCTGCAGGGCCTGGCCGGCACGTCCGCGAGCCGTGAGCGCGGCGCGGGCTTCGAGGAAGGCCTGAAGGCCTACCCCGGCATCCAGGCCGTCGCCAAGCAGCCCGCCGACTTCGACCGCGCCAAGGGGCTCGACGTGATGACGAACCTGTTCCAGGCTCACCCGGACATTCAGGGCGTCTTCGCCGAGAACGACGAGATGGCGCTCGGCGCGATCAAGGCGCTCGGCTCCAAGGCCGGCAGGTCCGTCCAGGTCGTCGGCTTCGACGGCGAGCCCGACGGCCTGGCCGCGGTCAAGGCGGGAACGCTGTACGCGTCGGTGGCGCAGCAGCCGAGCCAACTGGGCCGGATCGCGGTCGACAACGCACTGCGGGCCGCCCAGGGCAAGAAGGTTGAGGAGACCGTGATGGTTCCGGTGAAGGTGGTCACGCAGGAGAACGTGGCGGGGTTCACCGGCTGACCACCGCGCCCCTCCGGTCGCCTCGACCGCGGACCGCGCGCGGTGCGACTCGTTCACCGCGTCGCGGTCCGCGGTCGTTGCACCGGCTTTCACCACTATAGGGATCTGTGGGGATCCGTTGGGAGACAGTTCATGTACGACTACGACCTCCTGGTTGTGGGATCGGCCAACGCCGACCTGGTGATCGGCGTCGAGCGACGGCCTGCGGCCGGGGAGACCGTGCTCGGCTCCGAGCTCGTCGTCCATCCGGGCGGCAAGGGCGCGAACCAGGCGCTGGCCGCCGCACGGCTCGGCGCCCGTACGGCGCTGCTGGCCCGGGTCGGCGACGACGCGCACGGCCGGCTGCTGCTCCAGTCACAGCGCGAGGCCGGCGTGTACACCGTGGGCGTGCTGGTCGGTGAGGCGCCCACGGGGGTCGCACTGATCACGGTGGACCGGTCGGGAGACAACAGCATCGTGGTCTCGCCGGGTGCGAACGCCCGCCTCATACCGAAGGACGTACGCGCCGCCGCCGACCTCCTGCACGCCTCCCGCGTCGTCTCGGCGCAGTTGGAGATCCCGCTGGAGACGGTCGTGGAGGTCGTACGGAACCTGCCGTCCGGCACCCGTTTCGTACTGAACCCGTCGCCGCCCCGGCCGCTGCCCGCCGAGGTGCTGGCGGCGTGCAACCCGCTGATCGTGAACGAGCACGAGGCACGGGTCATCACGGGCGCCGCCCTGGACGGCTCGCCCGAGGACTGGGCTGCCGCGCTGCTGGCGCTCGGCCCGCGGTCGGTCGTGGTGACGCTCGGCTCGGAGGGCGCGCTGGTGGCAACCGCCGAGTCCATGACCCGTGTCCCGTCCGTGAAGGTGGACGCGGTGGACACCACTGGCGCGGGCGACGCGTTCACGGCGGCGCTGGCATGGCGGCTCGGCACGGGCTCGTCGCTGCCAGACGCAGCGGCGTACGCGGCGCGGGTGGGCGCTGCGGCGGTCACGCGCCCCGGCGCGCAGGAGTCGTACCCCACCGCCGAGGAGGTCGAGGCGCTGTGAAGAAGGCCGGAATTCTGAACCGACATCTCGCGGGCGCGCTCGCCGGGTTGGGGCACGGGGACCGGGTCATGGTGTGCGACGTGGGCATGCCGATACCGAGGGGCCCCCGGGTGGTGGACCTGGCTTTCCGCGCCGGGGTGCCGTCCTTCGCCGAGGTCCTGGACGGTCTGCTGGACGAACTGGTGGTGGAGGGCGCCACGGCGGCGAACGAGGTCCGGGACGCGAACCCGGAGGTGTCCGCGCTGCTGGGCACCCGCTTCCCGGACCTGGAACTGGTCTCGCACGAGAAGCTGAAGGAACTGACGGCGGACGCCCGCCTGGTCGTCCGCACGGGTGAGGCCCGCCCGTACGCGAACGTACTGCTGGCCTGCGGGGTCTTCTTCTGACCCGTCCGCGTACTACTTCGAGGGGCCCGGTTCTTCGACCGGTCCCCTCGGCTTTCCCCTCCGTATCATAGGGCGGTTCATGGGCCTTTGAGTGGTTACATCGCTATGGGTGCGGGCGGAATCTGGTGCTCCGCAGCCGGTGATCTGTTGGCGTGGCGGGGTGAGTGAACGCAAGCCGTACCCGTGCGATTTATCGGACGGGCATTGGTCGTTGATCGGGCCTGTGATCACGGCGTGGAAGGGCCGGCATCGTTCGGTGAGCGGCCATCAGGGCGCCTACGCTGGTCGCTGAGCACGGCACCCGCCTCCGCGCGCGGAGCTGTCGCCCGACCCGGGCCGGGCGTGGCCGCTGATGCCGAGGAGAGACCGGGCCATCCGGACGCGGCCGCGGCGCCCGCACCGACAGCCTTGCCGAAGGTCCGCCTGTTGATCATCTTGAGCCGTCCTTGCAGCTGTGATCAGGGGTTGCACGACGAAGGAAGGGCCCGCCCGGGACACGACGAAGACATGGCCGGTTGCCTGACGGGGTCGGGGGTGCCTCGCCCGCAAGGCGATGAGGACGGCGGTCGGCAGGGGGCTGGTGAGTGTGGTTCAGTGCTCGGTGCTGACCCGGGAGACGTGGTACTGGCGGATGCGCCAGGCGTCGCCGTCCCGCTGGAGGACCAGCGACATGTGCACCGCGGTCTCCCCGCCGACCGGGCCGCTGAAAGTAACGTCCGCGAAGCCTCCGGCCATGTCCTCGCCCATCGCGTAGGTGTGGAGAATCGTCACGTCGGCGCTGCGACCGCCCGGGACGGCGGCGTAGTAGCCGCGTACGGCATCCCGGCCGGAGAGGACCTCGGGTCCGAATCCCTGGAACAGGGTGTTGGGAGTGAACAGGTCGGCCATGGCGTCGGGCTCGTGGCCGTCGAAGGCGGCCTTCCAGTGCTTCAGTACGTCGTGCATCGGATTGCTCATCGGGTTACCTCTTGTCTATGAGTAAGGGATAGCGAGGCGGCACCGGTCTCAAGGACCGCCGCCTCATGTCACCAGGTCGACTCGTCGAATAACTAGCTGACCAGTCTAGTATGAATTAGTCGAGCGGTCGTATACTTGGCAATATGGGACGGACGAGTGACGCCAGAGAGAAGATCATCACCGCCGCGCAGTCACTGATCGAACTGCGCGGGTACTCAGCGCTGGGTGTGGCCGAGATCTGCAAGTCGGCCGGTGTGCCCAAGGGCAGCTTCTACTACTTCTTCGAGTCCAAGGAGGCCCTGGCGCTCACGGTCCTCGACGAGCACTGGGCCGGCGAGCGGCGCGACTGGAGCCGCATCCTCGACAGCGATGCGGAACCCCTGCAGCGGCTGCGGCAACTATTCAAGGAGAACGAGGCCGCTCAGCGCGACGGCCAGAAGACCTGCGGCACCGTCTCGGGGTGCTTGTTCGGCAACCTCACCCTGGAGCTGAGCAATCAGACCGAATCGATCCGCCGCCGCCTGCAGGAGATCTTCGATGCCCAGGTAGGCATGGTCGAGGCGGTCGTCACCGAAGCCCTTCGGCGGGGAGAGGTCGACGTCGCCGACCCCCGGGAAGCGGCCCAGGGCATCGTGGCGCAGCTCGAGGGCCAGGTACTGTTCGCGAAGCTCTACAACAACCTGTCCCCGCTCGGCGCTCTCTGGGCGAACTGCCTCGCCCTGCTGCGTGTTCGCGCGCCACAGGAGGCGGCTGTCGGCGCGTGATGCCGGCCCGGCCGCGGGGTGTGGCAGGCGGCTCGGCCGGCTCTGCTGTGTGCCCAGCGGCAGCGGTCCCGCGGTGGAGCGACCGTTTCCCTGGGCTCCAGTCCCGGCCTGCTGTCATCGGCTCGACCGCCGGGTGTGGGAGGGGCTGGTGCTGAGAGGTCGTCATGTACGGTTCCTTCCGTCCGCGCTGGGGGTTTCCCAACACTCCGCGAAAGCGGTTCGGCCCATCTCGCCTGGCCGATTCTGTGGCCGGACTTCGCCCTGGCCAGCGGGTCGACCGCGTGAGCGGGCATCCCTACGGACACGTACGGACAGGCGGGTGGTGATGGGGGGGTGGCCCAGGTGGAGCTGTGGTGGAGGCGTCCTCCCGTGCCCGAGCCGCGGCGCTCTCAGCGGCAACGCGCGGTCTCGGAGCTGCGGTCACAAGGCCGGTACGGGCCCACCTTCTGGGAGGTGCTGCCCGGCTTCGTCGGCCTCGGCCTGGCCATCGGCCTGCCGGTGGGCTTCCTCTCCTGGATGTACGCGGAACTCGGCGTTGTCGGCCTGGTGCTGGGCATCGCCGTACTCGCGGCCGCCGCTGTGCTCCTCGTCCGCTGGCGCCGCGCGGCCGCCCGCCGGCGCAATGGGCACTACACCCCGGCCGAACTCGCGGGGCTCGATGACCACGGCCTGGCTGCGGCCGCCGAACGGATGCTGCTCCGGGACGGCTGGCATGTCATCGCCATGCCGGTCGCGAGGCGGCCGCGCCTGTACGCACGCGACCGCGGCGGCCGCCAGCTCGACGTGCGGTTCCGCCCGGCGGACGAGGACGTGCCGACCGGTCCCGCTCCGCTGGGCGAGGCGGGCCGCCACGGGGTCGATGACCTGATCCGGGTCGTGGTCAGCAAAGGCGCGTACAGCCGCACCGATGTGCTGTGGGCCTCCCACCAAGGCGGCGTCCACCTCCTCGACGGCCATCAGCTGCAGAAGTGGGCCGCCGGGGAGTCCCTGGACGACCTGGGCCTGCCCGGCTGAAAGATTCTTCCATGATCATGCCAAGGACGGCTGCGCTCCGGCCAAGCTCGCCACGGTCGCAGAACCGCTCACGCACGAGGAACGAGCCCGAGAAAGGGCAGCGCCAGGCAACGGTCTCGGCCTGGCTGCGGTGGAAGCGGAGCGTATACCTCTTGGGCACCACGGAATCGAAGTGTTTCCGCCCACTGCGAGGACTCGGAAGATCGGAGACGAGGCACCTGCCCGTGCGCTCACCTCACACCGCCTCGCGGCGCAGGCAGGCCAGCCGTGCTTGCGCCACAGCGGGTCTGGACCCTCACAGCTGACCGGGTGCCGCGGTTGCGGCGGGAGCGACGAGGCCCGTCGGGCCCGTGCGATTGCGATCAGGTGGTGACGGCATTCCCGCCCGGGTCGTTGGGGTGGGGCTCCAGGACCGTCACCACCGAGGTCATCCACGGCCAGAGCGGCAGTGTGCCGAGCACCTTCTCATACAGCTCAGCCTCGTCGGCGGCCCGCCACAGACCGATACTGCGCAGTTCGCCCATCGGGCGCCACAGCCTGACGAGGTGACCGGCCGCGGCCAGCTCCCCTGCCCTTACGGATTCCTCGGTGCGACGACGGTCGACCTCCGCCGGGTCGGTGCCCTCGGGAACGGTGGTGGTGAGCTCGACCAGGAACTCCTCCATGGCGCTTCTCCTTCTCTCCGCGGGGCCTACCGGCCCCGCGCGACGACGCACAGAAGGCGGTGTAGCCGCCCATGTGTTACGCGGGCGCACACCCCGCCGCCCGGCGGCATGCACGCCTTTTGGAATATTTCGACCGGTCGTCTACCTTGTATAGGCGACCGGTCGACTGGTACACAATCATCCTCATCTCCCTGGAAGAAGGTCATCATGAGCACGCTGAAGGGGCGAGCTGACCCCGGCCATCGACACCACTTTCCCGAGGCCATCGCCGACGCCCATCGCCACCTGGAGGCCAGCGGACAGGTGGGCAAGATCGGCGTCACCGTTCCCCACTGGTACGACAATGCCGACATGCCACAAGGTTGCCCGACTCGATGGTGACCCGTCTTTGACAGCGACCGGCGGAGGCAAGCCCCGCCCCGCCGCCCGCACCGGCTTCGCTCCACAGGTGGCACAGGCTGAGCCCACCCATTCGGACGCCGCCGAGGCCACGCCACGCTCTCGCACGACACCGCGCCCGAGTAGGCCCGGTCCATCGCGTGCCCCGTGATTCCAACGGCCTCCTTCGCAGTACCCCCCACTCAAAGGACAGGCATCACCATGCAGACCTCCGCCCACATCGGCGTCACCGGCCTAGCGGTCATGGGCCGCAACCTGGCCCGCAACTTCGCCCGGCACGGCTACACAGTCGCCGTCCACAACCGCACCCCCGCCCGCACCCGGGCGCTCATCGAGGAGTTCGGCCACGAGGGCACCTTCGTCCCAGCCGAGACACCCGAAGAACTTGTGGCTGCCCTCGAACGCCCCCGCCGCCTCATGATCATGGTGCAGGCGGGCGCGGCGACCGACGCCGTCATCGACGAGTTCGCCCCGCTCCTGGAGCCCGGCGACATGATCATCGACGGTGGCAACGCACACTTCGCCGACACCCGTCGCCGCGAGGCTCAACTGCGGGAGAACAGCATCCACTTCGTCGGCGCGGGCGTCTCCGGCGGCGAGGAGGGTGCACTCAACGGTCCGTCGATCATGCCCGGCGGGTCGGCCGAGTCGTACGCCGTGCTCGGTCCGATGTTCGAGACCATCAGTGCGAAGGTCGACGGTGAGCCGATGAGCACCCACATCGGCACCGACGGCGCCGGGCACTTCGTCAAGATGGTCCACAACGGCATCGAGTACGCCGACATGCAGCTCATCGCCGAGGCGTACGACTTGCTGCGGCAGGTCGCGGGCTACACCCCGGCAGAGATCGCGGACATCTTCCGTACCTGGAACCAGGGGCGGCTGAACTCGTACCTGATCGAGATCACCGCCGAAGTCCTCGCTCACACGGACGCTACCACCGGCAAGCCGTTCGTCGACGTCGTCGTCGACGGCGCCGGGCAGAAGGGCACCGGCCGCTGGACCGTGCAGACCGCCCTCGACCTCGGCTCGCCGGTCACCGCCATCGCCCAGGCCACCTTCGCCCGCGCCGCCTCCGGCCAGTCTGACCTGCGCGCCGCCTACGCGAACCTGCCTGGTGGCACCACGCCACCACTGAGCCGCAGCGAGGCCGAGCGCTTCACCGCGCAGGTGGAGCAGGCCCTGTACGCATCGAAGGTCATCGCCTACGACCAGGGTTGGAGGATGATCAGCAACGCCGCCGCCGCATACGACTGGGACATCGACCTCGGTGCCGTCGCCTCGATCTGGCGTGCCGGCTGCATCGTCCGCGCCGCCTTCCTCGACCGTATCCGCGCCGCCCACGCCGGCAACCCCGAACTGGTCAGCCTGCTTGCCGAGAGCTCCTTTGCCCAGGAGATCAGCGATGCCCAGGTGCCGTGGCGCGAAATCGTCGCCTCCGCTGCCCGGCGCGGCATCCCTGTCCCGGCCTTCTCCGCCGCCCTCGCCTACTACGACACCCTGCGCGCCGACCGCCTGCCCGCCGCCCTCCTGCAGGGCCAGCGCGACTACTTCGGCGCCCACACCTACCAGCGCACCGACCGCCCCGGCATCTTCCACACCCACTGGGCCGAGCCGGGCCGCCCCGAGACTCACGCGTAACCGGTCTCACGTGGACCGAACCGCCGTGCGACACGACACCGAGCAGGGAGCTCTGACCAGAAGTGAGCACACGACTGTCCGTATCGGACTTCGAGTGGACCGAGTTGGACCAGCGGGCCATGGACACCGCCCGCATCCTGGCCGCGGACGCTGTGCAGAAGGTCGGCAACGGCCATCCCGGTACGGCCATGAGCCTGGCGCCCGCCGCGTACACCCTCTTCCAAAAGGTGATGCGCCACGACCCGGCCGACCCGGAGTGGGCCGGGCGCGACCGTTTCGTGCTCTCCGCCGGGCACTCGTCCCTGACCCTCTACACCGAGCTGTACCTGGGGGGCTTCGGGCTCGAGCTGGACGATCTGAAGGCGTTCCGCACGTGGGGTTCGAAGACCCCGGGGCACCCGGAGTACGGCCACACCGCGGGTGTGGAGACGACGACGGGCCCGCTGGGCCAGGGCGTGGCCAATGCCGTGGGCATGGCGATGGCCGCCCGCTACGAGCGCGGTCTGTTCGACCCGGAGGCGGCCCCCAGCACCTCCCCGTTCGACCACCGCGTCTACGTGATCGCCGGCGACGGCTGCCTCCAGGAGGGCATCTCCGCCGAGGCCTCCTCGCTTGCCGGTCACCAGAAGCTCGGCAACCTGATCCTGCTGTGGGACGACAACCACATCTCCATCGAGGGCGACACCGAGACCGCCGTGTCCGAGGACACGATGAAGCGGTACGAGGCGTACGGCTGGCACGTCCAGCGGGTCGAGGCGAAGGCGAACGGCGACCTGGACCCGGCCGCCCTGTTCGCGGCGATCAAGGCCGCCGAGGCCGAGACCGAACGTCCGTCGTTCATCGCGATGCGCTCGATCATCGCCTGGCCCGCCCCGAACGCCCAGAACACCGAGGCCGCGCACGGCTCGGCCCTGGGCAATGAGGAAATCGCGGCCACCAAGCGCGTCCTCGGCTTCGACCCGGAGCAGACCTTCGAGGTCACCGACGAGGTGATCGCTCACACCCGCGCGCTCGGCAGCCGTGGTCGTGAGGCCCGCGCCGCGTGGGAAAAGTCCCTCGCCAAGTGGCGTACGGGCAACCCGGAGCGGGCGGCAGAGTTCGACCGTATCCAGGCGAATGAGCTGCCCGAGGGCTGGGAGTCGAAGATCCCGGTGTTCGAGGTGGGCAAGGGTGTCGCCACCCGCGCCGCGTCCGGCAAGGTCCTGCAGTCGCTCGGCGCCGTCATCCCGGAGCTGTGGGGAGGCTCGGCCGACCTCGCCGGTTCCAACAACACGACGATCGACAAGACCTCGTCGTTCCTCCCCGAGGGCAACCCGCTCCCGGAGGCCGACAAGTACGGCCGCACAATCCACTTCGGCATCCGCGAGCACTCCATGGCCGCGCAGATGAACGGCATCGCGCTACACGGCAACACCCGCATCTACGGCGGCACCTTCCTGGTCTTCTCCGACTACATGCGCAACGCGGTCCGCCTCTCGGCCCTGATGCACCTGCCGGTGACGTACGTCTGGACCCACGACTCGATCGGTCTGGGCGAGGACGGTCCGACGCACCAGCCGGTGGAGCACCTGGCCTCGCTGCGCGCGATCCCCGGTCTGAATATCGTCCGCCCGGCGGACGCCAACGAGACCGCCATCGCCTGGCGCGAGATCGTCAAGCGGCACACCCACGTGTTCGGAAAGGGCGCCCCGCACGGCCTCGCGCTGACCCGTCAGGGTGTGCCGACGTACGCGCCCAACGAGGACACCGCCAAGGGCGGCTACATCCTGCTCGACGCCGAAGGCGGCGACACCCAGGTCGTGCTGATCGCCACGGGCTCCGAGGTGCACGTGGCCGTCGAGGCCCGCGAGCAGCTCCAGGCCGCCGGCATCCCGACCCGCGTGGTCTCGATGCCGTCCGTCGAGTGGTTCGAGGAGCAGGACCAGGCGTACAAGGACTCCGTCCTGCCGCCGTCGGTGGAAGCGCGGGTCGCCGTCGAGGCCGGCATCGGTCTCACCTGGCACAAGTACGTCGGCGACGCCGGCCGGATCGTCTCGCTGGAGCACTTCGGTGCCTCGGCCGACGCGAAGGTCCTCTTCCGCGAGTTCGGCTTCACCGCAGACAACGTCGCCGCGCAGGCTCGGGAATCCCTGGCCGCCGCCCGCGCCTAATCAGTACGACTCAGTAGACCCGAAAGAAGCTGAACACCGTGAGCAACGCCGTCGACCCCCTCAAGTCTCTTTCCGACGAAGGCGTTTCCATCTGGCTGGACGACCTGTCCCGCAAGCGCATCGAGTCCGGCAACCTCGCCGACCTCATCGAGAACAGCCACGTCGTGGGCGTCACGACGAACCCCTCGATCTTCCAAGCCGCCATCGGCTCTGGCGAGGGATACGAGAACCAGCTCGCCGACCTCGCCGTGCGCAGTGCCACCGTCGACGAGGCGGTCCGCATGATGACCACAGCCGATGTCCGCGCCGCCGCCGACATCCTGCGCCCGGTGTACGACGCGACGGGCGGCAGTGAAGGCCGCGTGTCGATCGAGGTCGACCCGCGCCTGGCCCACAACACGGTAGCCACCATCGCCGAGGCCAAGCAGCTGGCCTGGCTGGTCGACCGACCCAACACGCTCATCAAGATCCCGGCCACCAAGGCGGGGCTGCCGGCAATCACCGAGGTCATCGGCCTCGGCATCAACGTCAACGTGACGCTGATCTTCTCGCTGGAGCGCTACCGCGCGGTGGTTGACTCCTACCTGGCCGGTCTGGAGAAGGCCCGCGAGCACGGCCTCGACCTCTCCAAGATCCACTCCGTGGCGTCCTTCTTCGTCTCCCGCGTGGACACCAAGATCGACAAGCGCCTCACCGCCATCGGCACCGACGAGGCCAAGGCCCTCAAGGGCAAGGCCGGTCTCGCCAACGCCCGTCTGGCGTACGAGGCGTACGAGGAGGTCTTCTCCTCGGACCGCTGGGCCGCCCTCGACAAGGCGCAGGCCAACAAGCAGCGTCCACTGTGGGCCTCGACCGGCGTCAAGGATCCGGCGTACAAGGACACCCTGTACGTCGTCGACCTGGTTGCCCCCGGCACGGTCAACACCATGCCGGAGGCAACGCTGGAGGCCATCGCCGACCACGGCGAGGTCACCGGCGACACCGTGCGCGGCACCTACGAGCAGTCCCGCGCCGAACTCGCCGCCGTCGAGAAGCTCGGCATCTCCTACGACGACGTCGTCCAGCAGTTGGAGGACGAGGGCGTCGAGAAGTTCGAGGCCGCCTGGAACGACCTGCTCGACGCCGTCGCAACCTCCTTGAAGAGCAAGGGTGGTGACGACAAGTGAGCGTCACCACTCAGGGATGGCTCAACCCGCTTCGTGACCCGCGCGACCGCCGCCTGCCGCGCATCGCGGGCCCCTCCGGGCTCGTCATCTTTGGCGTCACCGGCGACCTGTCCCGCAAGAAGCTGGTGCCGGCCGTCTACGACCTCGCCAACCGAGGTCTGCTCCCGCCGGGCTTCTCGCTCCTCGGGTTCGCGAGGCGCGAGTGGCAGGACGAGGACTTCGCGCAGGTCGTCCACGACTCCGTGCGCGAATACGCCCGCACCCCCTTCCGCGAGGAGGTCTGGCAGCAGCTCGCCGAGGGCATGCGCTTCATTCCTGGCGCCTTCGACGACGACGAGGCGTTCGTGCGGCTGCGCAAGACGGTCGACGAACTCGACGCCTCTCGTGGCACGGCAGGTAACTTCGCCTTCTACCTGTCTGTGCCGCCGAAGTTCTTTCCCCAGGTCGTCCAGCAGCTCAAGAAGCACGGCCTCGCCGACGCCCCCGAAGGTTCCTGGCGCCGCGCGGTCATCGAGAAGCCCTTCGGTCACGACATCACGTCGGCCAAGGAGCTGAACCGGATCGTCCACGACGTCTTCGCGCCCGAGCAGGTCTTCCGGATCGACCACTACCTGGGCAAGGAGACCGTCCAGAACATCCTGGCGCTCCGCTTCGCCAACCAGATGTACGAGCCGATCTGGAACCGGAGCTACGTCGACCACGTGCAGATCACGATGGCCGAGGACATCGGCATCGGTGGCCGCGCCGGCTACTACGACGGCATCGGCGCCGCCCGCGACGTCGTCCAGAACCACCTGCTCCAGCTGATGGCCCTCACTGCCATGGAGGAGCCCGCCGCGTTCGACGCCGAGTCGCTCGTGACGGAGAAGCTCAAGGTCCTCAAGTCCGTTCGGCTGCCCGCCGACCTGGCAAAGTCCACGGTGCGTGCCCAGTACGCCGAGGGCTGGCAGGGCGGCGAGAGAGTGCACGGATATCTGGAGGAGAACGGCATCGCTCCGTCCTCGATCACGGAGACGTACGCGTCGATCAAGTTGGAGATCGATAACCGCCGCTGGGCGGGTGTCCCCTTCTACCTGCGTGCCGGCAAGCGCCTGGGCCGCCGCGTCACCGAGATCGCGATCGTCTTCCAGCGGGCGCCCTACTCGCCGTTCGACCCTTCGGCCACGACGGAGCTGGGCGAGAACGCCCTGGTGATCCGGGTCCAGCCTGATGAGGGTGTGACCATGAGGTTCGGTTCCAAGGTGCCCGGCACCTCGATGGAGATCCGGGACGTGACCATGGACTTCGCCTACGGAGAGTCCTTCACGGAGTCCAGCCCCGAAGCATACGAACGTCTGATCCTCGATGTGCTGCTGGGTGACGCCAACCTCTTCCCCCGCACGGAAGAGGTGGAGGAGTCCTGGCGCATCCTCGACCCCGTCGAGGAGCACTGGGAGACGCACGGCAAGCCCACCCAGTACGCCTCGGGCAGCTGGGGCCCGAAGGATGCGGGCGAGATGCTCGCACGAGACGGACGGAGCTGGCGCAGGCCATGAAGATCGACCTGACTGACACCACGGCAAGCAAGATCAACAAGGCGCTCGTGCAAGGGCGCCGGGCCATCGGGACACCCGTCGTGAGCATGGTCCTCACGATGGTTGTCGTCACCGACGAGGAGAACACTCACGACGCCCTCAAGGCCGCTGAGGAGGCCTCGCGCGAGCACCCCTCGCGCACCCTCGTCGTCATCAAGCACGCCGCCCGCTCCCCGCGCGACCGGCAGGGCAACCGTCTCGATGCAGAGGTGAGGGTCGGCGCCGACGCGGGGACCGGCGAGACCGTTCTGCTGCGGCCGTATGGCGAGATCATCGACTTCATCGACTCGGCAGTGCTGCCGCTGCTGCTGCCTGACGCGCCGGTCGTCGTATGGTGGCCGGTCGACGCCCCCGACGCTCCCACCGAGGACCCGCTGGGAGCACTGGCGCAGCGTCGGATTACCGACCTGTACGCCGTCGAGCAGCCCCGCCCGGTCCTTGAAGCGCGCGCACGCTCCTATGCGCCCGGGGACACCGACCTCGCCTGGACCCGCCTTACCCCATGGTGCTCGACTCTGGCAGCCGCCCTGGACCAAGCCGGGATCGAGGTGGTCTCGGCGGCGGTGGAGAGTGAGGCCGGCAACCCGAGCGCGGAGCTGCTGGCCCGGTGGATCGAAGCCCGCCTGAACGTTCCGGTCGAGCGGATCGTCAGCGCAGGACCGGTCATTACGGCAGTGCGTCTGGGGACCAGATGCGGCGACATCACCATCAGCCGCCCCGAGGGCCCGCTGGCCACGCTGTCCTTCCCAGGGCAGCCGACGCGCTCTCTCGCTCTGAAGGTCCGCACCACTGCTGAACTGATCGCCGAGGAGCTCCGGCACCTCGGCGTCGACGAGATGTACGCCGTCGCCCTTCGGGGCGCAGACGCTGAGGAGAACCCCGCTCATGTCTGATTCCCCCAGGCTCAACCGGCTGCCCGAGTGGGCGGCCCTCGGCAAGCACCGTGAGCAGCTGGGAGACACCCACCTGCGGGAGCTGTTCGCCGCCGCCCCGGAGCGCGGCTCCGCGTACACCCTGCGGGTCGGCGACCTGTATCTGGACTACTCCAAGCACCTGGTCACCGACGAGACGCTGGCGCTGCTGCGCGAGCTGGCCGTGGCGACCGGGGTGGCCGAGCTGCGCGACGCGATGTTCCGCGGCGAGAAGATCAACACCACCGAGGACCGGGCCGTCCTTCACACCGCGCTGCGCGCCCCCCGCGAGGCCGTAATCGAAGTCGACGGCGAGAACGTCGTCCCCAGTGTGCAGGCCGTACTCGACAAGATGTCCGTCTTCGCCGAGACGGTGCGCGCCAGCAAGTGGACCGGACACACCGGCAAGCCGATGAAGAACATCGTCAACATCGGCATCGGCGGCTCCGACCTCGGCCCCGCCATGGCGTACGAGGTCCTACGCTCCTATACCCGGCGGGATCTGACGTTCCGTTTCGTCTCCAACGTCGACGGCGCCGACCTCCACGAGGCCGTCCACGACCTCGACCCGGCCGAGACGCTCTTCATCATCGCCTCGAAGACCTTCACCACCATCGAGACGATCACCAACGCCACCTCCGCCCGAGAGTGGCTCCTCGCCGGTCTGGGGGCCGGTCAGGAGGCCGTCGCCAAGCACTTCGTGGCCCTGTCGACCAACGCCGGCAAGGTCCAGGACTTCGGCATCGACACGGCCAACATGTTCGAGTTCTGGGACTGGGTCGGCGGCCGCTACTCCTACGACTCCGCCATCGGCCTCTCCCTGATGATCGCTATCGGCCCGGACCGCTTCCGCGAGATGCTCGACGGCTTCCACCTCGTCGACGAGCACTTCCGCACCGCCCCGGCCGAAGAGAACGCCCCACTGCTGCTCGGCCTCCTCGGCGTCTGGTACGGCGCCTTCTTCGACGCCCAGTCGCACGCCGTGCTGCCGTACTCGCACTACCTGTCGAAGTTCACCGCGTACCTCCAGCAGCTCGACATGGAGTCCAACGGCAAGTCCGTGGACCGCGAGGGCCGGCCCGTCAACTGGCAGACCGGACCGGTCGTCTGGGGCACCCCGGGCACCAACGGGCAGCACGCGTACTACCAGCTGATCCACCAGGGCACCAAGGTCATCCCGGCCGACTTCATCGGCTTCGCCGAGCCCGTCGCCGACCTGCTGCCAGGCCTGGTCGCCCAGCACGACCTGCTGATGGCCAACTTCTTCGCCCAGACGCAGGCGCTGGCCTTCGGCAAGACTCCGGAGGAGGTGCGCGCCGAGGGCGTGGCCGAGGGTCTCGTCCCGCACAAGACCTTCAAGGGCAACCACCCCACCACCACGATCCTGGCGAAGGAGCTCACGCCCTCCGTCCTCGGCCAGCTGATCGCGCTCTACGAGCACAAGGTCTTCGTACAGGGCGCAGTCTGGAACATCGACTCCTTCGACCAGTGGGGCGTCGAGCTCGGCAAGGTCCTCGCCAAGAAGATCGAACCGGTCCTGGCCAAGGGCGGCGGAGGCGAGGTGCCCGGCCTCGCCCCGTCCACTACCGCGCTCGTCGCCGCCTACCGCGACGCGCGAGGACGTTGACGCACGTCCACCAAGCATCCCTGCCATGGTCAAGCCGGTCATTGCTCAGAACGGCGCATCCTCCCGCCTCGGTGAACTGGGCGGGAGGATGCTGCAGACCTGCGGTCCCGACTGGTCGCCAGCCACAGACCAGCTGCACCATCCGCTTCCAGCTCGCCCCGCCGCGCGAGGCCACATGCAGCATGGCCCCGGGCACGAGCACCGGTGCCCATCGGCAGGGACATCCCTACACCGCTTACGAAGGAAGTGATCTCATGGGCGAACTCGTTCTGGTGCGCCACGGCGAGACCGAATGGACGCTGTCACGACAACACACCAGCTCCACCGACCTGCCGCTCACAGCAAATGGAGAACGGCAGGCGCGGGCGATCGCACCCCTGCTTTCCAACCGACGCATCGCGCTGGTGCTCACCAGCCCCCTTCAACGAGCCACACGCACTGCGGACCTCGCAGGGCTACAGCATCACGAAATCGAACCTGACCTCCGCGAGTGGGAGTACGGCGGTTATGAGGGCATCACGACCGCAGAGATACACCGCACCCGGCCCGGGTGGAATCTGTGGTCGGACGGAGTGCCGCCGGGCCCGGACGGTCATTCCGGGGAGAGCCCGGAGCAGGTGGGCGCTCGCGCCGACCGCCTACTGACACGCATCGGTGGGCTCCTCAAGGACGACTCCGAGGGCGACGTCGTCCTGGTAGCGCACGGCCACTTCCTGCGAGTCCTGACCGCTCGCCGACTCGGGCTACCGGCCTCCGCCGGCGCGCTCTTCCTGCTCGACACCGCGACCGTCAGCTCGCTGGGCATCGAGCGCGGACGCCCAGTGGTCACCTCGTGGAACGCACGCACCGCCATCCAAACCCCTCAGGCAACCACAGCAGGGGTGGAGTCAGGCTGTTGTTGAGTGCGAGGCAACGGCCTCCGCTGGACCATGCGCTGGGAGACCGCCCTGAACGCCTTCGACATCACCTTCGACGGCCGACTGTCCGCAGCCCGCCAGTAACCTCAACCGCCCTGGTTACACCGCTCGTTTGGCTCTGGCCCGTAGTCGGTGCCACCACCGACTACGGGCCAGAGCCGCTCGTTTGACAGACCCCGACCCGGGCCATTGGCGCCCGCCGAACACTCCGGATGGAGCATTTACACCATGGGAATGACCGCTACGGATCTTGCAGCCGGGCTCTTCAGAGTGCTCGAAACGGGCGATCCTGCTCTGGCTACGGAAGTGGTGCACAAGGAATTCCGGAACCGTGAGGCGGCCGTGGCGCCTCCGGCGTGCCGGATCTCCGGCCCGGCGGGCGTGCTGGCGTCGAGTGCGTGGATGCAGTCCGCGTTCGAGGGTCTGCGGCTGCCCTTCATGGAGACCATCCACAACGGCGATCAGGTCTGGGTGCGGCTTCGTATGCAGGGGCGTCACAGCGGTGCCTTCGTCCTCTTCAGGGACGGCGCTGTGGACCAGGTCGTGCCGCCCACGGGACGGGAGATCGACTTCGAGCAGATTCATGTGCTCGGCCTACGCGGTCAGCTACCGGGTACACGCGATAGGTAAGTGACATCCTCGGGTGTTGGTGCCGGATACCGATAGGGACCGGCACCAACACCCAGGTCCTGACAGTTCCCCTCCGATCCCGTGACGTTGCTGGCTGATCCGGGGGTCTGTCAAACGAACGGCCCTGTCTCGCATTCGGTGGTGACGCAGCGTCGTGAGGGGTCGTTGACATCTGAGTGAAAGATGTCAACGAGCTTGTGAAGACGGTGTTTTCAGGGCTGTCCTCGCTGGTCATCGAGGATGTGGTCGACGAGGGCGAGCGGATCGTGATGTGGGCGCGAACTCCGAAGGACACCGCGGTCTGCCCGGTGTGCGGGGCGTCGTCGGGGCGCGTGCACGGCTATCACTGACAGACGGTGGCCGACGTTGCGCCTGCCGAAAAGATCGTCCGCGCAGGTCATGCGGCATGTTGGTACTCGTGGAGGATGCCGCCGAGCCGTTCACGTTTCCGTATGTCGAGGCGAGCGATCTGCTCCGGATCACTGATCGATGAGGTATTCGGCAAGGGCAACGCCGATGGCCTCGACGGCGCCGGACATCGCCTGTTCGCGACCGTCCCGCTGACGCTCACCACCGCAGCAGCCGCTGACCGCCTGCTTGACCGGCCTGATGGTGGCTGGGTCAAGGTCACCGGCGTGCCCGCTCAGCACGGCCCGGACGGCTCCGAGCACGTCACCGAACGCGCCACAGGCTTCATGCCGTCCGGTACGGACGCGCCCACCGTCTACACCAGCGGGGGCAATCCGTCCCTGGAGAACGTTGGCGAGGGGAACGATCCGACGGACATTTGCTACTAGTCAACCGGTCAACTAACATAGCTGACCGGTCGGCTTTTCGACCAAGCAAAGTCCCCATGAAACGAGACTGAGTCCCCCATGAAGTGGAGAGCCCGCGT
>NZ_JBITER010000054.1:0-35333 GCF_044455345.1 Streptomyces sp. NPDC051286
CGTCCGGGAACGGCAAGGGACAGATCTTCGTCAAGGGCGAGGTCATCAAGACCGTTCCGGAGTCGAAGATCGTCGAGACGCTCATCGAAGAAGCCTTGAAGATCGCCGAGCAGATGGAGAAGGACGGCATCCCGTCCGGCGAACCCGAGGTCTCCGTCAGCTGAGGCCGAAGGCCTGCACTCGCAGCCGTGCCCCGTCCGACGAACACCTCGTCAGGCGGGGCACAGCCGTGAGAGACCTCACGGCCGGCCTGGGAGGTTGTTGACCGCCATGGGGCGGCGCCTCCCAGCCTCTTTGGGTACAGTGCGGAAATCAGCAGACTGCATGGTGAGGCCCCCTTGTGTTGACGCAGACCACCACCCGGGTCCTCGAACCCAGCGACCTCGGTGCCGCGCTCGCCATCCTGGAGAGCGACCCTGTCGCCAACGCCTTCGTGACGTCCCGGGTCCAGATCGCAGGGCTTGATCCCTGGCGCCTCGGCGGCGAGATGTGGGGTTGGTACGCGGACGGCAGACTGCGTTCGCTCTGCTACTCCGGTGCCAATCTCGTACCCATCTGTGCCACCCCCGAGGCCATCAGGGCGTTCTCCGACCGGGCCCGCCGGGCCGGCCGCCGCTGTTCCTCGATCGTGGGCCCCGCCGAGCCCACCGCCCAGCTCTGGCGGCTGCTCGAACCGGGCTGGGGTCCCGCCCGCGAGGTCAGGGCCAACCAGCCGCTCATGGTCACCGAGAGCCCCGCCGCCGGTGTGACGCCCGACCCGCTGGTACGCCGCATCCGCAAGGACGAGATAGATGTCCTGATGCCGGCCTGCGTGGCGATGTTCACCGAGGAGGTGGGCATTTCGCCGCTGGCCGGTGACGGCGGACTCCTCTACCAGGCACGCGTCGCCGAACTCATCGGCACCGGCCGCTCCTTCGCCCGGATCGAGGACGGCAAGGTCGTCTTCAAGGCGGAGATCGGCGCCGCCACCCCGCAGGCCTGCCAGATCCAGGGCGTCTGGGTCGCCCCCGAACACCGCGGCCGCGGCCTCTCCGAGACCGGCATGGCAGCGGTCCTGCGCTACGCACTGGCCGATGTCGCACCCGTCGTCAGCCTGTACGTCAACGACTACAACACCGCGGCCCGCAGGGCATACACCCGGGTCGGCTTCCGTGAGGTCGGCGCGTTCATGAGCGTGCTCTTCTGACCGGGACGATGTGGCCGGGAGCGGCACGGCCTCGCCGGAGTGAGCGCTCGATGCCGCCACCGGCAGCGCTCCTTGCCTTACGAGCACTTCTGACACGTGTGCCACAGCCCAGCGCGGACAGTAGGGTTCGGCGCATGGCAGCTGATTCAGGGGGCGGTGCCCGTACTCCCGGTGTTCTGGTCGGGGCGATCGATCTCGCCGCGCGGGTGGACGAGGCGCTTGCCGTGCAGGCCGTCGCCTTCGGCCTCGGTCACGACGAGGTCCAGGTACGTCGCCATATCGTCCTCAGGCACCTCGAGCACCCCTGCGCCCGCGCCCTCGGCGCCACCACCGCGACCGGCCGGCTCGTCGGGTTCGTCTACGGCATGCCCAACGAACGCGGCCACTGGTGGTCCACCGTCGTCGAGCCCTATCTGCGGGCCACCGGCTCCGAGGACTGGCTTGACGACTCCTTTGTGATCACCGAACTGCATGTCCATCCGGAGTTCCAGAACCGGGGCATCGGCCGCACCCTGATCACCACCATCACGGACGCCGTCGATCAACCGCGCTCCATCCTCTCCGCCATCGACACGGAGAGCCCGGCACGTGGCCTGTATCGCACCCTCGGCTACCGGGACCTGGCCCGGCACGTGCTGTTTCCCAGCGCTCCCAAGCCGTACGCGGTGATGGGAGCGCCCCTTCCGCTGCGCCGCCGGGACCGGGGCTGAACCAATCGATTTCCGCCCGCACCCGCCACCCGGCTAACCTCCTGCACATCACCCTTCCGAGCAGGAGTTCATCATGGCCCAGGTCCAGCGCATGTCCCGATTGATGATCAAGACACTGCGCGACGACCCGGCGGACGCCGAGACGCTCAACCACAAGCTGCTCGTCCGGGCCGGTTACGTACGTCGCACCGCGGCTGGCATCTGGACCTGGCTGCCCCTGGGCAAGAAGGTCCTGGAGAACATCACTCGCGTCGTGCGCGAGGAGATGGACGCCATCGGCGGCCAGGAAGTACTGCTGCCCGCACTGCTGCCCAAGGAGTCGTACGACGCGAGCGGCCGCTACGACGAGTACGGCGACCTGCTCTTCCGGCTCAAGGACCGCAAGGGCGCCGAGTACCTCCTCGGCCCCACCCACGAAGAGATCTTCACCCAGGTCGTCAAGGATCAGATCACGTCCTATAAGGACCTGCCGGTGATCCTCTACCAGATCCAGACCAAGTACCGCGACGAGGCGCGCCCCCGCGCCGGTGTGCTGCGCGGCCGCGAGTTCCAGATGAAGGACTCGTACTCCTTCGACACCACCGACGAGGGTCTCATCGAGGCCTACCAGCTGCACCGCGCCGCCTACATCCGCATCTTCGAGCGGCTCGGTCTCGACCACCGCATCGTCTCCGCGGTCTCCGGTGCGATGGGCGGCTCGGCGTCCGAGGAGTTCCTGGCACCCGCCCCGGCCGGTGAGGACACCTTCGTCGACTGCCCCGCGTGCGACTACGCGGCCAACACGGAGGCCGTGACCTTCAAGGCCACCCCTGTGGACGGTTCGGCGCACGGCCCCGTCGAGGAACTGGACACCCCCGACACTCCGACCATCGAGACGCTCGCGGCGCACCTCGATGTCCCGGCCTCCGCGACGCTGAAGAACCTCCTGGTCAAGGTCGACGGCGAAATCGTCGCCGTGGGCGTGCCCGGCGACCGCGAGGTCGACCTCGGCAAGCTCGGCGAGCACCTCGCCCCCGCCGTGGTCGAGCTGGTCACCGCAGAGGACTTCGAGGACCGTCCCGACCTGGTACGTGGCTATGTCGGCCCGCAGGGTCTGGAGAAGGTCCGGTACATCGCCGACCCGCGCATCGCCCCCGGCACCGCCTGGATCACCGGCGCGAACAAGCCCGGCACCCACGCGAAGAACGTCGTCGCCGGCCGTGACTTCGAGGTCGACGACTACCTCGACGTCGTCGTGGTTGAGGCGGGCGACCCGTGCCCCAAGTGCGGCACCGGCCTCAAGCTGGACCGCGCCATCGAGATCGGTCACATCTTCCAGCTGGGCCGCAAGTTCGCGGACGCCTTCCAGCTCGATGTGCTCGGCCAGAACGGCAAGCCGGTCCGGGTCACCATGGGCTCCTACGGCATCGGCGTCTCCCGCGCCGTCGCGGCGCTCGCCGAGCAGACCGCCGACGAGCAGGGGCTGTGCTGGCCCCGCGAGATCGCCCCGGCCGATGTCCATGTCGTCGCGGCGGGCAAGGCACTCCAGACGGAGCTGGCCCTCGACGTCGCCGAGAAGCTCGGCGCCGCCGGTGTGCGGGTCATGGTCGACGACCGTGCGGGCGTCTCGCCCGGTGTGAAGTTCACCGACGCCGAGCTGATCGGCATCCCGAAGATCCTGGTCGCGGGCCGCCGCTCGGCCGAGGGCGTCCTGGAACTCAAGGACCGCCGTACGGGCGAGCGCGAGGAGCTCACGGTCGACGAGGCGATCGTCCGTCTCGTGGCCCAGGGCTGACACCCGGAAACACCGAAGGCCGCCGTGCTGTCCGACAGCACGGCGGCCTTCGGCCGTTCTGCGGGGGGCCGGGGCCTACAGCCAGCCCGCGAATTCCAGCGACAGCTCGCCTTCCTGACGGCGGCCGACGGTCAGTGCACGGGTGCCCGACTCCACCGCACGGAACAACGTCCAGCCGTGGAGCCGTTCCCGGTCCACGTCCAGCGAATCCGCGAGCCTGTTGATCCGGCGACGGGCCGTCACGGGGCCGCCCGGGGAGGCGATGAGGTCCTCCACCCGGTCCCGTACCAGCCGCGCCAGGTCGTAGGCCCGCTCGCCGACCAGCGGCTCAGGGCCGACCGTCAGCCAGGGCGCCCGTTCCCCCGCCAGCACCTTGCTCTGGCGGAAGTTGCCGTGCAGCAGCAGGACTTCGGGGGAGTGGGCGACGAGCTCCTCCCGCGCGGCCAAGGCCGCGGAGACCAGCGGTTCGAGCGCCGGGTCGGCCACGGCGGCGGCCCGCATGGGGTCCGTGCACCGGCCGGTCCGCTCGGCGACCGTCTCGAAGGAGTGCCCGCTGGGCGGCTCGACCCACAGCCGTCGTACCGTACCCGCCGCCTCCAGGAGTGCCTTCGCCTCCGGCAGCGATCGCAGCGACACCTCGGGATGCAGCCGTTCCAGCAACAATGCGCCGCCGCCGGAGCCGAGAAGCCGGGCCGCTCCCCAGCCGTTCCAGTGCGCCAGCGCCGCCCGCTCCAGCTCGGGCGCCGCACCGGCGGGTGCGATCTTGAGCGCGGCCGGGGTGCCGTCGGCGCGGCGCACCAGCAGAACCAGGCTGCTGCGCCCACCCGGGGCAGCCACACGCTCGACAGCCAGCTCCGGCCCGTTGGCGGACAGCGACTCGTCGATCAGCTCGGGGAGCCGCGCGAGCCAGTCGGCGGCGGCCGTCTCCCCGTGCACCTCGCCGAGCGCTCGCACCAGACGCTGCGGCGGTTCGAAACCCATACGTGCTGTGTTCCCTTTCAGAGCCTTCATGAGTGCGTCGGACCGGTCCCGGTCTTCGCGTCGGTCACGCCCGTCGGACCGGTCCCGGGCTTGCTCCGGTCCTGCCCGTCGCATCCGCCCTTCAGGCCCGCCCGCTCAGAGATCGCCCGACAGGCTCTCAGGCGACGCCGTCGGCGGACCGCTCGGTGAGTCCGGGAAAGGTTACGCCGCTGCCCCGCCAGCGAACCGCATGCACCGCGGCCTCCCGCAGTGCGTCAGCGGCCTCTCGCCTGAGAGGCCCCCCGGCAGCCCGTACGAGATCGGAGTAGACGCCCGCGATCCGGTCCTCCAGCAGGGCGGCGAGCTTCACCGCTGCTGCCGAGTCCGGCACCGCGAACGGCAGAGCGTACGCGGACTCCGCCGCCACCGGCTCACCGCCCAGGTCGCGTACGGTCCGCACCAGTGCGTCGCGCCGGGCCCGGTGCCGGCGGTAGGCGGCCGTCGCCTCCGCCCGGCGGCCGCCGGTGACCCGGCCACCGACCACCCCGTACCCGTACACCGCCGCATGCTCGGCGGCGAGCGACGCCTGCGCCGCCTGCAGCGTCTGCGCACTCATGACGAGGTCTCCTTGGCCAGTTCGGTCAGCAGGTAGGCGTGGGCTGCGCCGGCGGCCGCGATCGACGCGAGCAGCCGGGCCAGCTCGGGTGGCGCTGTCAGGAGCGTCGCCGTGTGGGCGTCAGCGGTGCGGCGTTCCGCCGCCGCCAGTTCCTTGACGGCGGTCTTGGCGTCGGCGGCGGGCGAACCCGGAACGGTGGGCGAACCCGAGGGGGCGGGGCGACCCGAAAGGGCCGCGCCGCGCATCGCAGTCATGCCCGCGGTTTCGCCGGCGCTCGGCCGCACAGTCCTGCCCGCCCCGGGCGACAGTGCCTCCGTATGGGCCCGTACCGCGTCCCGCAGCGGTGCGAGCCCGGCCGCGGTCGCCGGATGGGCCGTGACGACCTGCTCGTACTGGGCGAGCAGGGTGCCGCTGGTCCGCGCGGCCGTCATCCGCAGCGCCTTCTCTGCCTTAGCCGCTGCGTCCCGCGCACCGGCCGGCGCAGAACCCTTTCGGCCCTCGCCGCTGTCGCCGTCCCCGCAGCCGGCCAGCGCCGCCCCCAGGGCGACCGCCCCCGTTACGGTGAGCGCACCCCTGCGCGTCGTCCCCGTGCGCCGCACCTGTTCTCCTTCGGGCGTTGATCTGTCCTGACTGGATCTGTCCTGAAGTGATCACTGCAGGCGAGCGTACCTGCGGCTGAGCGGTAGGCGGACGGCAACACCCCTCGGGACCGGATACCCTTTGACCTGACACGCGACGAACCACACAACAGCACACGCGGCCGAGGAGTCACCCGGATGAGCACCACCCAGAGCGAGAGGCTGCGCGGGCTGCTCGAACCGCTCGTCAGCGCCAAGCAGCTGGATCTTGAAGAGATCGAGGTGTCCCGGGCCGGCCGCAGACGTGTGCTGCGCATCGTCGTGGATTCCGACGAGGGCGTGGAGCTCGACGCCTGCGCGGAGCTGAGCCGCGCGATCTCCGAGAAGCTCGACGAGACCGACGCGATGGGCGAGGACGAGTACGTCCTCGAAGTGAGCTCTCCCGGTGCCGACCGTCCGCTGACGGAACACCGCCACTACGTACGCGCCACCGGTCGCCTGGCCAAGCTGCAGCTGCATGAGGGCGGCGAGCTGGTCGCCCGCATCATCGCTGTCGACGACGAGGGGCTCGACCTCGAAGTTCCGGGCGTCAAGGGCCGCAAGCCCACGTCCCGCCGGGTCCCCTTCGACGGGATCGCCAAGGCGCGCGTGGAGATCGAATTCAACCGCAAGGACAAGAAGGAAGAGGAGGCGTAGCCGTGGACATCGATGTGAAGCTCTTGAAGGGCTTGGCACAGGACAAGGAGATCCCCTTCGACGTGCTCGTCGGGGCGATCGAGTCGGCCCTCCTCATCGCCTACCACCGCACCGACGGGAGCTACCGCCGTGCGCGCGTGGAGCTCAACGAGCGCGGCCATGTGACGGTGTGGGCGAAGGAGGACCCGGCCGACCTCGAAGAGGGCCAGGAGCCGAAGGAGTTCGACGACACCCCGTCCGGCTTCGGCCGGATCGCCGCGACCACCGCCAAGCAGGTCATCCTGCAGCGGCTGCGTGACGCCGAGGACGACAGGACGTTCGGCGAATACGCGGGCCACGAGGGCGATGTCGTCACCGGTGTCGTCCAGCAGGGCAAGGACCCGAAGAACGTCCTGGTCGACATCGGCAAGCTCGAAGCCATCCTGCCGGTGCAGGAGCAGGTGCCGGGCGAGGAGTACACCCACGGGCTGCGGCTGCGCACGTATGTCGTGCGGGTCGCCAAGGGCGTCCGTGGTCCGTCCGTGACCCTCTCCAGGACGCACCCCAACCTGGTCAAGAAGCTCTTCGCACTGGAGGTCCCGGAGATCGCCGACGGTTCCGTCGAGATCTGCGCGATCGCCCGCGAGGCCGGCCACCGCACCAAGATCGCGGTCCGTTCGACCCGCTCGGGCCTGAACGCCAAGGGCGCCTGCATCGGCCCGATGGGCGGCCGGGTACGTAACGTCATGGCCGAGCTGCACGGCGAGAAGATCGACATCGTGGACTGGTCGGACGACCCGGCCGAGATGGTTGCCAACGCGCTGTCGCCCGCCCGGGTGAGCAAGGTCGAGGTCGTGGACCTTGGAGCGCGGTCCGCCCGGGTCACGGTCCCCGACTACCAGCTCTCGCTCGCCATCGGCAAGGAGGGCCAGAACGCCCGCCTCGCCGCCCGTCTCACCGGCTGGCGCATCGACATCCGCCCGGACACCGAGACCGACGCCGAACGGGACATCGCCGACCGCGAGCGGGCCGAGCGGGCCCGGGACCGGTCCGAGCGCGGCTGAACCGGTAACGGCCTGGTGCACGATAGCGAGCGGGCTCCCGGCGTCATGCGACTCCGCCTCCGGCGTTGTCGTCAGTCGACGACTCCCCCATGCCTAAGAGCCTGTCGGGTGACCTCTGATCGGGCGGCCACGCCCTGGCACGCACGCTTCCGGCGTTGCCGAAATGCCCTGGTAGCTCCGCTACAAGGCCATCCCGGCGCCTTGGAATCGCACGCGCCATGCCGCGTCCGCTCTCCGATCGAAGGTCACCCGACAGGCTCTAAGGCATGGGGGACCCCCTTCGCGTCGCCTCCCTCCTCGGCCTTGGAGTTCGAAGCCGCATGACGCCGCTCGCTGATCCACTCTCTATCGTGTACCAGGCCATAAGGGACCGGCGCCGGTCCGAGGAGTGGACCGGCGCCCGTCCGGACGATGGGCCACAACGGTCCGGAGACCGGCCGGGCTCCGGGTCCGGAGTACGGGACCGATGCCGGTCCCGGGGAATAAATCAACGCGGAATGCCGCTGAGATCACGACAACATCCGTTCGATTTTTGCCCCAAAGGGGTGAGGTCGGTGCGGGGAGGTAGACTTAACCGTGTCTGGCCGGACGCACGCCCGCGCTTGCCCTGAGCGAACCTGTGTGGGATGCCGGGAGCGAGCGGCCAAGAGCGAGCTGCTGCGCATCGTGGTGGATGAGGACGCATGCGTCCCCGATCCTCGCGGTACGCTGCCCGGCCGGGGTGCGTACGTGCACCCCGTCATTGTCTGTCTCGACCTGGCGGTTCGCCGTCGGGCATTCCCCCGGGCCTTCAAGGCCAAGGGGCCGTTCGATTCCGCGGCACTGCAGCGGTATGTCGAACGGGTGACACCGTAAGAAACGAGAACGGCACGGGACCCCGTGCGGTCAGGTACCTCGCGAGTTGGAAGTAGGTCGAGATTGCGATGAGCACTCGATGAGTACGCGATGAGTACGCCCATGAAGTAGCGACGGTCCGGCGGTAACCCGGACCTATAAGGAGCGAAGTGGCTAAGGTCCGGGTATACGAACTCGCCAAGGAGTTCGGCGTCGAGAGCAAGGTCGTCATGGCCAAGCTCCAAGAACTCGGTGAATTCGTCCGTTCGGCGTCCTCGACGATCGAGGCGCCGGTTGTACGCAAGTTGACTGACGCACTGCAGGGGCCCGGCGGCAACGCCGGCAAGTCCGCTGCGAAGCCTGGCGCGCCCCGCAAGGCCGCGCCCGCAAAGCCCGCAGCGCCCTCCCCGGCCGCTGCGGCACGTCCCGCTGCCCCGAAGCCCGGTGCCCCGGCCCCCAAGCCGGCCGCAGCCCAGGCCCCCAGCAGCACCCCTTCCGCTGTCGCGCCTTCCGCGCCGTCGGCGGGCCCGCGTCCGGGCCCGAAGCCCGCGCCGAAGCCCGCTCCGGTCACCCCGGTGCCCGCGGCAGAGTTCTCCGCCCCGGCCCCGGCCCAGCCGGCCGCGCCGCAGCAGGCCCCGCGTCCCGCGGGTGCCACCCCCGGTCCTCGCCCCGCCCGTCCGGCCCCGGCCGGCGGTCAGCGCGACGGCGGCCGTGGTGGCGACCGTCCGGCCCGTCCCGCAGGCCAGGGCGCCCCGCGCCCCGGCGGCGCCCGTCCCGCCGGTCCCCGCCCGGGCAACAACCCCTTCACCTCCGGTGGCTCGACGGGCATGGCCCGTCCGCAGGCACCCCGTCCCGGTGGCGCCCCGCGTCCCGGTGGCGGACAGGAGCGTCCCGGCGCCCCGCGTCCGCAGGGCGGCCCCGGTGGCGCCCCGCGTCCGCAGGGCCAGGGCGGTGCCCGTCCGACTCCGGGCGGCATGCCCCGTCCGCAGGCTCCGCGTCCGGGCGGTGCGCCCGGTGGTAACCGTCCGAACCCGGGCATGATGCCGCAGCGTCCGGCTGCCGGCCCGCGTCCCGGTGGTGGCCCCGGCGGTGGCCGTGGTCCCGGTGGCGGTGCAGGCCGTCCCGGTGGCGGTGCAGGTCGTCCCGGCGGCGGCTTCGCCGGTCGTCCGGCCGGTCCCGGTGGCGGTGGCGGCGGCTTCGCCGGTCGTCCCGGTGGCGGCGGTGGCGGTGGCGGCGCAGGCCGTCCCGGTGGTGGCGGCGGCGGCTTCGGCGGTCGTCCCGGCTTCGGTGGACGTCCCGGCGGCCCCGGTGGTCGTGGTGGCACACAGGGTGCGTTCGGCCGTCCCGGCGGTCCCGCGCGTCGTGGTCGCAAGTCGAAGCGGCAGAGGCGCCAGGAGTACGAGGCCATGCAGGCCCCGTCGGTGGGTGGCGTCATGCTGCCCCGCGGCAACGGGCAGGCTGTCCGTCTGTCGCGCGGTGCCTCCCTCACCGACTTCGCGGAGAAGATCAACGCCAACCCGGCGTCGCTCGTCGCCGTGATGATGAACCTCGGCGAGATGGTCACCGCCACGCAGTCGGTCTCGGACGAGACGCTGAAGCTGCTGGCCGAGGAGATGAACTACGTCCTCGAGATCGTCAGCCCCGAGGAGGAGGACCGCGAGCTGCTCGAGTCCTTCGACATCGAGTTCGGCGAGGACGAGGGCGGCGAAGAGGCTCTGGTCTCGCGTCCGCCGGTCGTGACCGTCATGGGTCACGTCGACCACGGTAAGACCCGACTGCTGGACGCGATCCGCAAGACGAACGTCGTTGCGGGCGAGGCCGGCGGCATCACGCAGCACATCGGTGCGTACCAGGTCTCCTCCGAGGTCAACGGTGAGGACCGTCGGATCACCTTCATCGACACCCCGGGTCACGAGGCGTTCACCGCCATGCGTGCCCGTGGTGCGAAGTCCACCGACATCGCGATCCTCGTGGTGGCGGCGAACGACGGTGTGATGCCCCAGACGATCGAGGCGCTGAACCACGCCAAGGCGGCCGACGTGCCGATCGTGGTCGCGGTCAACAAGATCGACGTCGAGGGCGCGGACCCGACCAAGGTGCGCGGTCAGCTCACCGAGTTCGGTCTGGTGGCCGAGGAGTACGGCGGCGACACGATGTTCGTCGACATCTCCGCCAAGCAGGGTCTGCACATCGACCAGCTGCTGGAGGCCGTGGTCCTGACCGCGGACGCCTCGCTCGACCTGCGGGCCAACCCGGAGCAGGACGCGCAGGGTATTGCGATCGAGTCCCACCTCGACCGCGGCCGCGGTGCAGTTTCGACCGTCCTGGTCCAGCGCGGCACGCTGCGCATCGGCGACACGATGGTGGTCGGCGACGCGTACGGCCGGGTCCGGGCGATGCTCGACGACAACGGCAACAACGTCGAGGAAGCGGGTCCGTCGACCCCCGTCCTCGTGCTCGGTCTCACCAACGTCCCGGGTGCAGGCGACAACTTCCTGGTGGTCGACGAGGACCGCACGGCCCGTCAGATCGCTGAGAAGCGTGCCGCCCGTGAGCGCAACGCCAACTTCGCCCGCAAGGGTGTCCGGTTCTCCCTGGAGAACCTGGACGAGGCGCTCAAGGCCGGTCTGGTCCAGGAACTCAACCTCATCATCAAGGGCGACGCGTCCGGTTCGGTGGAGGCTCTCGAGTCCTCGCTGCTCCAGCTCGACGTCGGTGACGAGGTCGACATCCGGGTCCTGCACCGCGGTGTGGGTGCGGTCACCGAGTCGGACATCGACCTGGCGACCGGCTCCGACGCCATCGTGATCGGCTTCAACGTGCGCGCCGCAGGGCGTGCGCAGCAGATGGCCGAGCGCGAAGGTGTGGACGTCCGGTACTACTCGGTCATCTACCAGGCGATCGAAGAGATCGAAGCGGCCCTCAAGGGCATGCTCAAGCCGGAGTACGAAGAGGTCGAGCTCGGTACGGCGGAGATCCGCGAGATCTTCCGCTCGTCCAAGCTGGGCAACATCGCCGGTGTGCTGGTCCGGTCCGGCGAGGTCAAGCGCAACACCAAGGCGCGCCTGCTGCGCGATGGCAAGGTCATCGCGGAGAACCTCAACATCTCCGGTCTGCGCCGCTTCAAGGACGACGTCACCGAGATCCGCGAAGGCTTCGAGGGCGGTATCAACCTCGGAAACTTCAACGACATCAAGATCGACGACGTCATCGCGACGTACGAGATGCGCGAGAAGCCGCGAGGCTGACCCGTACCTCAACAGTCGGGGCCGGTCGACGGGTCGTATTTCCGTCGATCGGCCCCGGCCGTTCCGTGTACGGTTCTTGTGTCCCTGCCAAGCGCTGGCAGGACGCGAACCCGAACCGGCGGGACATCCGGACATCCATGTATGTGGGGACACTGTCCTTCGATCTGCTCCTCGGCGACGTACGGTCGTTGAAGGAGAAACGCTCCATCGTCCGTCCGATCGTTGCCGAGCTTCAGCGCAAGTACGCGGTGAGTGCGGCGGAGACGGGTGGACAGGATCTCCATCGCAGGGCCGAGATCGGTCTTGCCGCGGTCTCCGGGGACACCGGACACCTCACGGACGTACTGGACCGGTGCGAGCGGCTGGTGGCCGCTCGGCCCGAGGTGGAGCTGCTGTCGGTTCGGCGGCGGCTGCACAGCGACGAAGACTGAACAACGTCAGAATTGTCAGACGTGAAATCGTCCGACGCGGAAGCGCAGGATGCAGGAAGCGTCGGACCGTAAGCAACCCCAGAAGGAAGAGTGACGGACCGGTGAGCGACAACGCGCGGGCCCGAAAGCTGGCCGATCGCATCCAGGTCGTGGTCGCGGAGACCCTGGACCGGCGTATCAAGGATCCGCGGCTCGGATTCGTGACGATCACGGACGCCCGGGTCACCGGCGACCTGCGGGAGGCCACGGTCTTCTACACGGTCTACGGCGACGACGAGGAGCGGGCGGCCTCAGCCGCGGCGCTGGAGAGCGCCAAGGGCGTGCTCCGGTCCGAGGTCGGCCGGCAGACCGGGGTCCGGTTCACGCCGACCCTGGCCTTCGTCCCCGACGCCCTGCCGGACAACGCACGCACCATCGAGGACCTCCTCGACAGGGCGCGGGCCAAGGACGCGCAGGTGCGCGAGGTGTCGACCGGTGCGAAGTACGCGGGCGACGCGGACCCCTACCGCAAGCCGGAGGATGCCGCCGACGAGTCCGACGAGAACGAGGGCTCAGCCTCCGAATGACACAGCAGAACAAGACGCCCGGTCAGCGGAGCGGGAGCGAAGCGACCTCGGGCAGGGGCGGCGGCGGGCGACCGGAGAGCGGCCTTGTCATCGTCGACAAGCCGTCCGGCTTCACTTCGCACGACGTCGTCGCCAAGATGCGCGGCATCGCCCGCACCCGCCGCGTCGGCCACGCCGGCACGCTGGACCCGATGGCGACGGGCGTTCTCGTGCTCGGCGTCGAGAAGGCCACCAAGCTGCTCGGTCACCTGGCGCTGACCGAGAAGGAGTACCTCGGCACGATCCGCCTCGGCCAGGACACCGTCACGGACGACGCGGAGGGCGAGATCACGTCGTCCACCGACGCGTCGGGGGTCACGCGTGAGGGCATCGACGCGGGTGTCGCGGCACTGACCGGCGCGATCATGCAGGTGCCGTCCAAGGTCAGCGCCATCAAGATCGACGGCAAGCGGTCGTACGCCCGGGTGCGTGGCGGCGAGGAGTTCGAGATCCCGGCCCGGCCGGTGACCATCTCGTCCTTCAAGGTCTACGACGTCCGTGAAGCGGTCGCGGAGGACGGGACCCCGGTCGTCGACCTGGTCGTCTCCGTCGTCTGCTCCTCCGGTACGTACATCCGTGCCCTCGCCCGCGATCTCGGCGCCGGGCTCGGCGTCGGCGGGCATCTGACCGCGCTGCGGCGCACCCGCGTCGGTCCGTACGGTCTCGATGCGGCTCGGACGCTCGATCAGCATCAGGAGAAGCTGACCGTGATGCCGGTCGCGGAGGCCGCCGCCGCGGCGTTCCCGCGCTGGGACGTGGACGAGAAGCGGGCCAAGCTGCTGCTGAACGGCGTGCGGCTGGACATGCCCTCCTACCCGCCGGGGCCGGTCGCGGTCTTCGGGCCCGACGGGACCTTCCTGGTGCTCGTGGAGGAGCAGAAGGGCAAGGCGAGGAGCCTCGCCGTCTTCGCCTGACGGCACGGGTCCCGCCGGTCCCTGATCCAGTACCCCATCGTGGAGCGGGCAGCCCCCCGTGCCCGCTCCACGATCCCCCTCTGGTGTCTGTCCACTGGAACCCGCTGAATCACCTGAATGGGCAGGCGCTCGGAGTGACTCAGGGGTGCACTTGGGGGCGCTTTTGCTCCGAGTGCTTCTCGCGCCGATCATCGCCGACCATGGGAAGCGGGGGCCGGCCGACGCGGGTACGCATCTGTGATCCGGCCGGCCGGCTGCGAGGGACCGGGTTCGTCGCGGACGACCGCGGCACAGTCGTGACCAGCCACGAAGCGGTCGACGGACTTGCCCGGCTCGTTCTGTACAGAACTGGTGACCGGAGCCGCTCCGTCGGGTCCGAGGCGGTCACACCGCGCCCCCGGAGCCGGCCCCGAGGTCGTCCTCGGCCTGGTGGGAGTGCCGGGTACCGGCCGAACCACCGAACTCGCCGCGCTCGCCGCCCGCCGCGCCCGCGGCTTGGACCCCGCCCTCACTGTCTGGCTGCGCGGCGCCGACCTGCTGGCAGAGGACACCTCGGTGCCCGACGCCAGGCCGCACCCCGGGGTGGCCCGGCTGCTCACGGGGCGCGTCGTCCGACGCGCCGGTGCGCCCGGGGCGTACGGCGAGTTCGGCCCGCGGTTCCGGCGGCGGCCCCGGCGCGCGGCGGACCGTGGAGGGCGGTGTCCACCGCGATGCCGATGCCGATGCGGGCCGCGGGTCGTGGGCATGGCAGTCTTAGACCTGCATAAGAGATACACCCACGTACACAGGTTCGGGCGAGGAGCGGTCACAGTGCAGCGCTGGCGTGGCTTGGAGGACATCCCCCAGGACTGGGGACGCAGCGTCGTCACCATCGGCTCCTACGACGGGGTGCACCGCGGACACCAGCTGATCATCGGCAGAGCCGTCGACCGGGCGCGCGAACTCGGCGTGCCGTCGGTCGTCGTGACCTTCGACCCGCACCCCAGCGAGGTCGTACGGCCCGGCAGCCACCCGCCCCTGCTCGCCCCGCACCACCGGCGCGCGGAGCTGATGGCCGAACTGGGTGTGGATGCGCTGCTGATCCTGCCGTTCACCACCGAGTTCTCGAAGCTGGCGCCCGCCGACTTCATCGTCAAGGTGCTGGTCGACAAGTTGCATGCGCAGCTCGTCATCGAGGGCCCCAACTTCCGTTTCGGTCACAGGGCCGCGGGGAACGTGCAGCTGCTCACCGAGTTCGGCGCGACGTACGACTACGGCGTCGAGGTCATCGATCTGGTTCTGAGCGGCGAGGCGGGCGGCGGCGAGCCGTTCTCCTCCACCCTCACCCGCAGGCTCGTCGCCGCGGGCGATGTGGCGGGCGCCGCCGAGGTCCTGGGCCGCCCGCACCGGGTCGAGGGCATCGTCGTCCGCGGCGCGCAGCGCGGCCGCGCACTGGGCTTCCCGACGGCGAACGTGGAGACACTGCCGCACACCGCGATCCCCGCCGACGGCGTGTACGCGGGCTGGCTGAACGTGGACGACGAGGCGATGCCCGCCGCGATCTCGGTCGGCACGAACCCGCAGTTCGACGGCACGGAGCGGACGGTCGAGGCGTACGCGATCGACCGCGTCGGTCTTGATCTGTACGGGCTCCATGTCTCCGTCGACTTCCTCGCGTACGTCCGCGGGATGCAGAAGTTCGACTCGATAGAGGACCTGCTGGTGGCGATGGCCGCCGATGTGAAGCGGGCCGGCGAGCTGATCGCGGCGCACGACCGCGGCTGACCTGTGTCGGATACGTCTCGGGCCGGAACCGCGGGCAGCGGTCCCGGCCCGAGACGTACAGGGTGCGGGTCGGCCTTACGGTCTGGTGCACGATAGAGAGTGGATCAGCGAGCGGCGTCATGCGGCTTCGAATCCAAGGCGGAGGAGAGAGGCGACGCGAAGGGGGCCCTTCCATGCCTTCAAGGCCATGGGGGAGTCGTCGACCGACGACAACGCCGGAGGCGGAGTCGCATGACGCCGGGAGCCCGCTCGCTATCGTGCACCAGGCCGTTACACCTCCACGCCCGCCGTCGCGTGCGCCCAGTGGCACGCCACCTGCGTCTCCCCGCTGCCCGCGAGCACCGGAAGATCCTTCGTACGGCAGGCATCCGCCACCCCCGCCCGCTCGGCCTCGCCCGACGCGAGGACCTGGCAGCGGGCATGGAACCGGCAGCCGGACGGCACCTTGGCCGGATCCGGCGGCTCGCCCGTGAGGATCACCGGATCGCCCTCGGCCTCAGGCAGCACCGACAGCAGTGCCTGGGTGTACGGGTGCTGCGGAGCCGTGAGGATCTGCTCGACCTCGCCCGTCTCCACGATCCGGCCGAGATACATCACCGCGACCCGGTCGGCGATGTTCCACGCCAGCCCCAGGTCGTGCGTGACCACCAGTGCGGACAGCCCCAGTTCATCCCTCAGTTGCAGAAGCAGGGCCAGGATCTCACCGCGCACCGAGGCGTCGAGCGAGGCCACGGGTTCGTCGGCAACGATGAGTTCCGGTTCCAGGACGAGGGCGCCCGCGATCACGACGCGCTGACGCTGCCCGCCCGACAGCTCGTGCGGATAGCGCAGGAAGAACCGCTCGGGAGGCCGCAGCCCCGCCCGCGACAGCGCCTGTGCGACCGCCGTCCGCTCATCACCCGCGTACCCGTGGATCCGCAGTCCCTCCGCAACCGCGTCGTACACCGTGTGCCGCGGGTTCAGCGAGCCGCTGGGGTCCTGCAGGACGAGCTGGACGCGCTTGCGGTACGCCTTCAGGGCACGGCCCGAGTAGTCGAGCGGGTCGCCGCCGAACGTGACCCGGCCGGACGTCGGGGGGACGAGCCCCAGCAGGGAGCGCGCAAGCGTCGTCTTGCCGCACCCGGACTCGCCGACCAGCGCGACGATCTCGCCGGGCCGGATGTCCAGGTCGACACCGTCCACCGCGCGCGCCGTCGCGGCTCCGCGCCGGCCGGGGAAGGCGACCTTCAGGTCCTCCGCGCTCAGCAGGGGAGTGGGGGTGGTCATGTCGTGCTCCTTGCTTCCTCGGCACCCTTCCGGAGCGCGGCGCCGGCCGCCCCCGGCTCCACCAGCACACAGGCGGCCTGCCGTAGGGCGTCCAACTCGCGCAGCTCCTGGTCCTGCGTGGTGCAGGAGTCCAGCGCCACCGGGCAGCGCGGATGGAACGTGCAGCCGGCGGGCAGCGCCGACGGGTCAGGCGGATCGCCGGGCAGCCCGCGGGGCGCGAACCGGGACGCCGGGTCCCCGATGCGCGGGAACGCGCCCGACAGGGCCTTGCTGTAGGGATGGCGCGCGTCCTCGTAGACCTGGGACGCCGGGCCCTCCTCCACCACTCGGCCCGCGTACATCACCGCGAGCCGGTCACAGGTATCCGAGAGAACGGCCAGATCATGGCTGATCATGATCAGCCCCAGGTCCTGTTCGGACACCAGCTGTTCGATCAGGCGCAGGATCTGGGCCTGGATCATCACATCGAGGGCGGTCGTCGGCTCGTCGGCGATGATCAGGCCCGGATCGCAGGCGAGCGCCATCGCGATCATCACGCGCTGTCGCTGCCCCCCGGAGAGCTCGTGCGGATAGGAGCCGGCGCGGGAGACCGGCAGTCCCACCTGCTCCAGGAGTTCGCCGACCTTCTTCTTCGCCCCGGACGGGGTGGCCTTCCTGTGCAGCAGGATCGGCTCGGCGATCTGGTCGCCGATGCGGTGCACGGCGTTCAGCGAATGCATCGCGCCCTGGAACACGATCGAGGCGCCCGCCCAGCGCACCGCCCTGACCTGACCCCACTTCATGGTGAGGACGTCCTCGCCGTTCAGCAGGATCCGGCCGGAGACCTTCGTTCCGGCGGGCAGCAGCCGCAGCAGTGCCAGCGCCAGTGTGGACTTGCCGCAGCCCGACTCCCCGGCGATGCCGAGCTTCTGGCCCGCGTCGACGGTGAGGTTCACGCCGCGGATCGCGTGGGCACCCCCGGCGTACGTGACCGAGAGGTCGCGGACGTCCAGCAGGGGCGCTTTCTGTGTGCTCGGTGTATTCAACGGGCCACCCCCAGCCTGGGGTTGAGGACGGACTCGATCGCGCGGCCGCACAGAGTGAACGACAGGGCCACCAGGGCGATGGCGACACCGGGCGGTGCCAGATACCACCAGTCGCCCGCGCTCACCGCGCCCGCCTCACGTGCGTCCTGGAGCATGCCGCCCCAGGACGTGATGGTCGGGTCGCCGAGGCCGAGGAAGGCGAGCGTGGCCTCGGTGAGGATGGCGCTGGAGATCACGAGTGTGGTCTGTGCGAGCACCAGGGGCATCACGTTCGGCAGCACATGGCGGGTCATGATGTGCCCGTGCCCGCCGCCCAGCGCGCGGGCACGCTCGATGTACGGGCGTGACTCCACGGCGAGCGTCTGGGCACGGACGAGCCGGGCCGTGGTCGGCCAGGTCGTGACGCCGATCGCGATGATGATCGTCCAGATGGAGCGGTCCATCACGGTGGCGAGCGCGATCGCGAGAACCAGGGTCGGCATCACCAGGAACCAGTCGGTGACGCGCATCAGAACCGTCGAGTACCAGCCGTGGAAGTGGCCCGCGACGATCCCGACGACCGTGCCGATCGCCACGCACAGGAACGCGGCGAGCAGCCCCACGGTGAGCGAGACGCGCGCACCCCACACCAGGAGTGCCAGGACGCTGCGTCCGAACTGGTCGGTACCGAGCGGGAATTCTCCGCTGGGCGATTCGAGGGCGCCGCCCGGTGCGGCGGTGACGCTCTGCGAGTCGGCGCCGGCCAGCGCGGGCGCGAACACGGCGATCAGCGCGATCAGGATGAGCCCGCCCAGCCCCCACAGGCCGCCCCGGTGTGTGCGGTACTCCCGCCAGAAGCGGGCCAGGGACTGGCGCTTACGGGCCCGGGCCAGGGCGCGCGGGTTCGTGGTCACGCCCGCTTCGTTCTGTACGGGCAATGGTTCGGTCGTCATCGGCCCACCCGGGGATCGAGCAGCGGATACAGCACGTCGGCGAGGGTGTTCGCCAGGATCACCGCAGTGGCGAAGACGAAGAACAGCCCTTGCACGAGGGGAAGGTCGGGAACGCTCAGCCCCTGGTAGAAGAGACCGCCGAGACCGGGCCAGGAGAATACCGTCTCGACCAGGATCTGGCCCGCCACCACATGCCCCAGGTTTACGAACATCAGGGTGAATGTCGGCAGCATCGCGTTCGGGACGGCGTGCTTGCGCCGGACGACATCGTCACGGAGCCCCTTGGCGCGGGCTGTCGTCAGATAGTCGCTGCCCATTTCGTCGAGGAGCGAGGAACGCATCACGAGAAGCGTCTGCGCATAGCCGACCGCTACCAGTGTGATCACGGGAAGCACCAGGTGATGGGCGACATCGATGACGTACGCGAAGCCGGTCTCCCCGCCCGACTCCAGGCCCCCCGTCGGGAACATGCCGGGGATCGGGCCGATGCCCACCGAGAAGACGATGATGAGCAGCAGGCCGAGCCAGAACGACGGCACCGAGTAGAGCGTGAGCGCGAACGCGGTGTTGAAGCGGTCGCTGCGGGAGCCGTTGCGCCAGGCCGTACGGGTGCCCAGCCAGATGCCGAGCGCCGTGTAGAGGACGTATGCCGTGCCGGTGAGCAGCAGCGTTGCCGGGAGCGCCTCGGTGATCTTGTCGATGACGGGGGCGTGGAACTGGAACGAGGTACCGAAGTCCCCGGTCAGCGCGTCACCCACGTAACTCGTGAACTGCTTCCAGAGCGGCTGGTCGAGGCCGAACTGGTGTCTGAGTGAATCCAGCTGCTCGGCGGAGACGCGGCGGCCGCCGGTCATCTGCTTCACAGGGTCGCTGGGAATGAGCCGGAAGAGGAAGAAGCTGGTGACCAGAACGGCGAACAGCGAGACGACCGCTCCCGCGATCTTGGCTGCCACGTACTGGAGATAGGCCTTGGTGTTGCGCGCCCGTGGGCCGCGGGCGGCCGACGGCCCGGCCGGAGCCGGGCCGTCGGTGTCCGCATCCGCGTTCTGCACGAGCGCCGGAGTGCTGTCAGCTGTCATGGGGAACTCTCGTTACTCGTGCTGCCCTTGGGGGGACCGGCAGGGGGGTGTCGTGACCTCGTGCTGCCGGTCCCTCTCATCTCGTCCGGGTGATGAGACCGACCGGCACATGGGAGGCGGCGTCGCGGGGCTGGGTGCGCACATCTGCGGCGTTGTCGTCGGTCAACAACTCCCCCATAGCCCTAAGGGCATGGGGGACCCCCTTCGCGTTGCCTCCCTCCTCCGCCTTGCAGCTGCACGCACCCAGCCCCGCTCCTTCTCCCACCCCCCATGTGCCGGGCGGTCTTATTCGCGGTCCTCCGCCGTGGACCGGCGGCGACGCGTGATGAGGAACCCGCCACCGGCGAGCACCACCACGGCGACGACGATGCCGATGACGACACCGGTGGAGTTGCCACCGCTGTCACTGCCCGAACCGCTCTTGCCGTCAGCCGCCGGAACGGCCGACCACCAACTCCAGTACCCATCCTGGCCGTAGATGTTGCCGGCCGCCTCGGGCATGGTGGTGATGGACTTGATCTGGTCCGTCCGGTACGCCTCGACCGCGTTCGGGTACGCGATGATGTTCATGTACCCGGAGTCGTACAACCACGACTCCATCTGCTTGACGGTGTCCGCCCGCTTGGCCGGGTCGTACTCGGCGAGCTGCTTCTTGTACAGCTCGTCGTACGTCTTGTCGCAGATGAAGTTGTCCGTGGCGGCGCTCTCCTTGGCCTTGGCGGGCAGGGCGGAGCAGGTGTGGATGCCGAGGACGAAGTCCGGGTCCGGGTTGACGGACCAGCCGTCGAACGCGAGGTCGTACTCGCCGGCGTACCAGGGCACGGAGACGTCGTCGAGGCAGTCCACCTTCAGCCCGATGCCGAGCTTGCCCCACCACTCCTTGAGGTACTTACCGATCGCCTTGTCGTTGGGGTCCGTGGCATGGCACAGGATGCGCAGGTCGAGCGGCTTGCCGTCCTTGCCGACACGCTGGTCGCCCTTGAGCTTGTAGCCCGCCTGGTCGAGCAGCTTGGCCGCCCGGGCCGGGTCGTAGGCCAGCGTCTGACTGTCGGACGGCTGCCAGAAGTAGTCCCCGTAGCGCGGCGGGATGTACCCCTGGCCCTCGACGGCGTGCCCCTGGAAGACCTTGTCGATGATGGTCTTGCGGTCGACCGCAAGGAAGAGCGCCTGGCGCACCTTCTGGTCGAGCAGGGCCTTGTTGCCGTTGCCGAACTTCTTGCCGTCCTTGGTCTGCGCGCCCGGGTTGGTCGCCAGTGCGAAGAAGCGGCGGCCCGGCCCCTCGTTGACCTTGATGTTCTTGTCGCCCTTGAGGGACGCGGCCTGGGCAGGCGTCAGCGCGGGGGCGCCCGCGACGAATGACACCTCGCCCTTGCGCAGCGCGGCGACCGCGGCGTCCTGGTCCTTGTACGTCTTGAAGACCAGTTCGTCGAACTTGGGCGCACCGCGCCAGAAGTTCTTGTTGGCCTTGAGCTTCACATACTGGTCGACCTTGTAGTCGGTCAGGACGAACGGCCCGTTCCCCACGATGGGGAACGTCGTGTCGTTGTTGAACTTCGAGAAGTCCCCGACCTTCTCCCAGACGTGCTTGGGAACGATCGGTACATCGAGCGCGGCCATGGTGGCCTGCGGTTCCTTGAGCTCGATGACCAGCTTGTCCGGGCTGGGTGCCGTGACCTTCCTGAAGTTGGCGACGAAGCTGCCGTTCGCGGTGGCGGCGCCCTCGTCGGTCATCATCTTGTTGAAGGTCCACGCCGCGTCCTCGGCGGTGGCCTGCTGCCCGTCCGACCATGTGGAGTTGGACCGAATGGTGTACGTCCAGGTCAACTTGTCCGCGGACGGCTCCCACTTGGTGGCGAGGCCGGGGATCGTGTGGTTGTCCTTGGCGTCGTAGTTGGTGAGGAAGTCGTACATGAGCCGGTGGACGCTGGTGCTCATGAGCCGCTGAGCGAGGAACGGGCTCAGCGAGTCGACGCTCTGCGCGACCGCGACAGTCAGCGTCGTCTTGCCGTTGTCGGCGGCCTGTGCCTGCTGAGGCGCGGCGCCGAGGGGCATCCCCGGGACGATCGACCCGGCGGCCAGGGCAAGGGCCGCGGCACCGGAAGCCAGGAGGGTACGCAGACGTGAGCGTGGCTGAGCGGAGGGTGGTGGGACTCTTGTGACCATGGACAGGGACCTCGCGTCATGACTCGCACGGAGAAGGCGGGTTGATCTCTGGTTCGCCAGCTGGTGAAGCGAAGGTTTATCAGCGGTGGTCGAGCCGCGTCAACGGTGTGCCAAATGGCGTGTGGGCTGCAGGAATGCGAAGAGGGCCCGCACCGTGGGAACGGTGCGGGCCCTCATTGGTTGAGACCTCTGATGCCTTACTGCTGAGGCGCTGGCGGCAGCTGCTGCCAGCCGTTCTGCTGCCCTCCAGGGCCCGATTGCGGCGGGTAGGACTGTTGGGGCTGCTGCCCGCCGTACGGCTGCTGGGGCGTGTACGGCTGTCCCGGGCCCTGGGGCTGCTGAGGCTGCTGGGGCGGATACGGCTGACCCGGTTGCTGCGGTGCGTACTGCTGCTGACGGGGCATCGGGTGTCCGGGCATCGGCGGAGCGTACTGCGGCGGTGGGTTGCTGCCGTCCGAGGTCCACAGCCCCTGCTGCTGCTGGGCGCGGGCGAAGTCCTCGGCCACCATCGCGGAGAGGTTGAAGTACGCCTCACGCGTCTTCGGGCGCATCATGTCGAGGTCGACCTCGGCACCGGCCGACAGATGCTCGTCGAACGGCACGACGACCACACCCCGGCAACGGGTCTCGAAGTGCTGCACGATGTCATCGACCTTGATCATCTTGCCGGTCTCGCGGACCCCGGAGATGACGGTGATCGACCGCTGCACCAGATCCGCGTACCCGTGCGCCGAGAGCCAGTCCAGCGTGGTGGAGGCGCTGGACGCACCATCGACCGACGGGGTCGAGATGATGATCAACTGATCGGCGAGGTCCAGAACTCCGCGCATCGCGCTGTAGAGCAGACCGGTGCCCGAGTCGGTGAGGATGATCGGGTACTGCCTGCCGAGCACGTCGATCGCGCGCCGGTAGTCCTCGTCGTTGAAGGTCGTCGAGACCGCCGGGTCCACGTCGTTGGCGATGATCTCCAGGCCGGACGGCGCCTGCGAGGTGAAGCGGCGGATGTCCATGTACGAGTTGAGGTACGGGATTGCCTGGACCAGGTCACGGATGGTCGCCCCGGTCTCGCGGCGCACCCGGCGGCCGAGCGTGCCGGCGTCCGGGTTGGCGTCGATGGCGAGGATCTTGTCCTGCCGCTCGGTGGCCAAGGTCGCGCCCAGCGCGGTGGTCGTCGTGGTCTTGCCGACTCCACCCTTGAGGCTGATGACCGCTATCCGGTAGCAGGACAGCACGGGTGTACGGATCAGGTCGAGCTTGCGCTGCCGCTCGGCCTCTTCCTTCTTGCTGCCCAGCTTGAAGCGGGACGCGGCGGACGGTGCGCGGCTGCTCTTCGCCTTCTGCTTGCCCCGGACCAGACGGTCGGAGGAGAGCTCGACGGCCGCCGTGTAGCCGAGCGGAGCGCCCGGTACAGACCGCTCGCGCTGGTCATGGGTGACCGCCGTCGGCCAGGCCGCCCCGGTCCGCGGATCTACGGGCGGTCCCTGCGGCGGATGCTGCTGCTGGGGCTGTTGCTGCGGCAGCTGCGGGTGAGGGGGCGGCTGCGGGGCGACCGGGGCGGGCACATGGGAAGCGCCCTGGACCGGCTGCTGGGGCGCCTGGGGCTGGGGGGCCTGATGGGGCTGGGGAGACTGCGGGAATCCGTAACCGCCCTGTGGGGCCTGCTGCTGTGCGGGCCACTGGGGTGCCTGCGGTGACTGGGGCGTCTGGGGGAATCCGTAACTGCCCTGCTGCGGTGGTGTTCCCTGAGCGGGTGGCTGCGGCGCGGGCTGCGGGAACTGGGGTGCCTGGGGTGCCTGCGGTGTCTGGACAGCGTTCGGGAATCCGTAACCACTGGGCGCCTCGCTCGCCGGGGCGGGAGCCGGAGCCGTCGCGGGCCACTGCGGCGCCGGATGGGGCGTGTTGGGCTGCCCGGTGGCGGGCTGGAATGCGGGCGGCAGCGGCGGCAGAACGCCTTGCGCGGGCGGCGCCGGGGTCCACGGCGTCGGTGGAGCCGCGGGCGTGGCGTCCTGAGGCGCCGTAGCCGGAGTGGCGGGCGGCGTGGCGTCCTGAGGCTCCGGAGCGGAAGCGGCAGCCGCGGGCACGGAGTCGGCTGGCGCATCGGACGGAGCATCGGTGCCGTCATCCGGAGCCTCCTCGGCAGCGGAGTCTGTACCGTTGTCGGCCGTCGTGTCGGAAGCCTGTGCGGCATCGGTCCGGCTGGACTGCTCGGGCTGCTCGGACCGGACGGAATCCGACGGTACGGAATCGGCTCCGGCCGTCACACCCGCGTCCGCACCGGCCGGGCCGCCGCCGGGGCCTTCGGAACCGGCACCGGATCCGACCCGTACCCCATCCGCGGCCGCCAGCGCAGCCGCCTCCCGCTCCGCGATCTCGCGCTTCAGCGCGGCAGGTGAGAACCGCATGGTCGCGCCGCTCTCCACATCACCGCCCCCGAACGGATCCGGCGCACCGTTTCCCGCGCCCTCCGCCGGGGCGGGCGAAGGGGCGGCGGAAGCGACAAGGGGCGTCTGACCCACAGGGGCCACAGGCGGAACGGGCGCAGGCGCGGGCGGCGCCGGGGTCCAGTCGGGTTCGAAGCCGCCGCCGGCCGGCAGCCCGGGCGCGGACACAGGCGCCCCATGGGGCGGCGGAGGCGGCGCCAGGTGCGTTCCGGCCCCGCCCGACGAGTCCCCCGACGCGTTCTGCGTGTACCAGGCGGGCGGGGTGTAGTCGATGGTGAACTCACCCGTCATCTCGGCGGGCTCCGCGTCGGACGACTCGTCGACGGGCCTGCTCCAGCCCCCTCGGATTTCGTCCCGATCGCCGTTCACTTTGCCTCCTGGTGTGGTCGAGCACCCTTGTGCCGTGGTGGGTGGGGGCGGCCGTTCCCGTATTCCGAACCGCCCGGCTCTCCCCCTCGGGCGCGCCTTGCCTGCCCGCAGGTCTTCTGCCGCGCCCGGACCCAGCCTAATCGTCATCGGGCCCGCTCCGGCAAGCCGTTCCGCTCGGCAGATACCATCCAGTAGGTCACGAACCGTCCTCAAGTGCCCCGGTAGGGCAGCACGCGCGATTCGAAGCGGTCAACTCGGCACATACTCAGGCGTGGTGAGAGGGTGACCATCGTCTCCGGACAGCCACCCTCACCCGACCCTTGCCTACGTGAGGTCGAACTCACCGTCCCGTGCGCCCAGGACGAAGGCACGCCACTCGGCCTCCGTGTACCGCAACACGGTCTCCGGTTCCAGCGACGAGCGCATGGCGACCGCACCATTCGGCAGGTGCGCGATCTCGACCCGTTCCTCGACGTTCTCGGTCCCCGGTGCGCTCAGCCACTCCACATCCGAGATGTCGAGAGCGTAGAGCTCTTCCTTTTCCTGCTGGGTGCCCATGGCGACGTCCCTTCGATCGAGCCGTGTCGTTGCCCGGCCATCCTCCCTGGAAGCGGCAGGCCCGGGGTGGCGAACGAAACAGTATTCAGTCCATCCGGCGAGCAGTGCCCAGCAGGCCGTTCTCGATATCCGTCGCGCTGGTCATCACCCAGTGGCGCTCGCGGCCCGCCACCCAGAGCGTGACACCGTCCGCCAGGGTGGGCAGGGCCTCGCTCTCGACCCGAGTGAGCCCCAGGATCCGGCCGATCTGATCCGCCTCGGCGGGCGAGACCCGCTGGACACCCACGAGCGTCGACGCCCGCATCAACCGGGGCGCCACAGGACTCAGATAGGGGAGCAGCGTCAACACCGACTGCCAGGGCGAGGACACCACCCGGCCACGGGGCGGGCGCATGCCACAGTCGCGCACCACCACCACAGGGCTGCCCACAGTCGCTCCGGTCGGCGGAACCCGGCCTACGTCATGGAGGGAGACGCACTCAAGACCGGCGCCAGCGGCTTGCGCCAGAGTGGTCCAGGCCTGGGGCCGCCCGGTTTCGACCGCTACCCGCGCACCCGTGGCCGCCGCGCGCAGCGCCAGCACCTGCGCGGTCCACAGGCCGCCGATCAACAGGACGTCGTACGGCGCCGGGCGGTGGAACCCGATCATCTGTGTGCGCCCCTCGGCATCGCTGCCGATGATCACGCCGTCGTCCCCGACCGGCAAGGACAGTGCGCCCAGGTGCTCCGCCGCCAGGGTGTGCCCCGCGTGGCGAGGGCCGCGCAGCCCTCGCCTCGGCTCGGCGCGATGCGTCACTGTGCGCCTCCCAGTGGGAGCGTCGCCAGCACGCCCGGCAACTGCTCGCGGTCCAGTCGCACCAGACCGACCTTGGCATGCCGTGCGGCTTGCTCCAATGTCCTTCGCACCCCGACCAGTTCGGTATCGGAGCCGCCGGTGATCCGTACGTGACCGGACACGGACACATCGCCCTGGTGTGAACTGCGTCGCACCGTCAGGCTGAAGGTCGTCGCATACGCGGGGACCAAGGTCAGCAGAGATACGAGGCGTGGGAGAGGAGTCGCCCCCCGGCCCAACTCGGGCCAGCGGTCCACCGCATAGACAGTGTGCCAACGGTCGTCGCACCGCCAGACCCTCGATGTCTCCGTCGTCCGCCGCTGCGGCGCGGCATCCTGGCGTCCGGCGCGGGCCGAGAGGATGGGATTGGCACACGCGGATGTCGCCACGGCGGAGTGCAGTTCTTCCTGGTCCAGCACCACGGCCCGGAATCCGGCGCCGGTGATCCGGCTCGCCACATGGTCCGCGACCCGAACCAAACAGCGCTGAGCTCCGGCGATTCCGCCCCCGCGCGCCTCGACCGCCTCCCGGCACAGTTCCGGATCCAGTTTCACAGCCACCCAGGTCATCCGCACCGCGGGCGCCCCGGTCTGCTCCTGAAGGGGGGCGTAGGAGAGCCGCGCCGCCGACTGCTGCGGCAGATGCTGCGCCGGAGCGGGGCGTACCTGCTGCACGAGCTGCGCGGACTCCAGCACGATGTCGTCCACCGAGAGGGCCTCGCCGAGGAGGGACAGCGGGAGCGCCCGCGCACCGCGCGCCTGGCGGAGCGATTCACCGCCGGCCTCGACCCGTACGACAGCGGTCAGGAACGTGCCGTCCCCGAGCATGCCCACCGTGCGGCGGTCCCGGTCGACGTAGATGTACGGAGCGAATCCCGGCACACTCTCCGCCACCGGCGCCAGCTGCGCCTCCGCATCCACGGCGGACGCCACGGCGGTCCGTCTGCGATCGCGGAGGGAGAGCGCCGTCGACAGCCAGTCCTGCACGGCGCGGCCCCGGCGACGTACCACCGCGAGAAGCACCAGCAGGCAGGCGACCGCGACGGCGGGCACCAGCCAGATGCCGCCGAGCACGGCCCCCACCGCGGCGACCGCCAGAGCCGCCTCGACGAGCACCATCCGTCGCAGTACGGGACCGACGCGACCGTTGCGCGAGATCGGCCGCAGAGTCGTCGCCGCTGGGGCGTTCACCGATGGAGCGGGTGCTGCGCCGGCCGGCTCGTTGCCATGTTGCCTTCGGGAAGTGCCGGACGCCCGATGGGTAGTTCGCCCCGTGCGCTCGCGCGTCGCTGCACCCATCGCCGCACTGCCCCCTCGTGTCTGTATGTACCTTTTTTTCACGGGCGTTGACCGGGCGATCACCTTACCTGAGCAGTGACGGTCAAGCGCCAACAGGCATAGTAGGGGGCCTAGTCGACGACAGGGGCCCACGGAGTGTGTGGGAACCTGGTCGCCCACTGGGAAAAGGGGGCAGCGGACAGATGGCATCACGGCGGGACGAACTCAACGCCTACACCTTCGCGAAGCGGAGGTTGATCGCACAGTTCCTGCAACCCAACCCGACCGGCTCGGAGGAGGGTGCGCCGCGCCCCCTGCGCGCGGTGGTGCCCGGTGCGATCGTCGGTGTCGTCATCCTCGCGGGGTTCGGAGCCTGGGGGATGTTCAAACCCGTAGCGCCCCAGAAATGGGACACCCCCTACGAGAACGTCATCATCGCCAGTAAATCCACCACGCGCTATGTGGTGTTGAAGACCGATGGCAAGACGCAGCTCCACCCAGTGCTGAACATGTCCAGCGCCAAGCTCCTCCTCGCCCCGGACAAGGGCAAGGTCATCAACGTCGACGAATCGGTCCTCGACAGCGGCACGATCCCGCACGGCGCCACCCTTGGCATCCCGTACGCCCCCGACCGGCTGCCGGACAAGAACGAAGCCGGTTCGAAGAAGCGGTGGGCCGTCTGCGAGCGGCCCGGCGAGGGCGGCAGAGCCATCCAGAAGGCGGCGTTCGTCTTCGCGGAGCGCGAGCAGAAGAAGACCGAGGGCGCGGGCCGGCTGCACGGCGGTGAGCTGATGTACGTCGAGGGACCGGGACCGGACAAGCCCCGCTACATCGTGGACGCCGCAGGCAAGGCGTACAAGGTGAAGAAGGACGAACTGCTGCTGCGCACCCTGGTCGGCGACCGCCGCGCTCCGCAGCGGGTCTCCGCCGCGTGGCTGGACACCCTGCACACCGGAGACGCGGTCGACTTCCCGATCGTCCCCGGAACCCCTGGCGTCGACGCAGGCATCCCGGGGAAGCTGCCGCCCGAGGCGAACAAGGTGGGTACGGTCCTCGCGGCGACATCCGGTACCAGGACCCAGCAGTATGTGGTCCTGCCCGGTCGGGTCGCCCCCGTATCGGACTTCGTCGCGAAGCTCCTGCTCAGCAGCCGGGCCCTGGTCAACCTTGGCCAGGACGGCAAGGAAAGGCATGTCAGCGCCGGAGCGTTCGAGCCCGGCGAGCCCTTCGGGCAGGACGTGGACTGGCCCACGAGCGAGCCGAAACCCGTCAACTCCGCGAGCGCCGCGGCCGGCAGCCGTAACACCGTGTGCAACGTTTTGCGCGATGTCGCCACGAAGGACGGGGCCAGCACGCTCAGCACGTGGGCGGGCACGAGCTTCCCCGCAACGCTCCCCACCGGCTCCAGCAGCGCCTACGTCACCCCCGGATCAGGGCAGCTCTTCCGGCAGTTCAAGGGGGCCAGCGCCGACTCCGGCCCCCTCTTCCTGGTCACTGACACCGGTCTGCGGTATGCCATGCAGTCCAACGGCGACAGCGTGCAGGACGACTCCGGCATCGGCGAATCCGGCACGAAGGAGGAGAGGGAGCAGCGCCAGCAGGAGGCACAGCAGGCGCAGAACCGGCTGGGGTACAAGGACGTCGATCCCGCGCCCATCCCGGCTGCCTGGTCCACGTTCCTGCCGACAGGACCGCGTCTGTCGACCGGCGCCGCCCGCCAGCCGCAGGGTTCGTGAGGAGCGACCACGTGACGACGCACCGCCCTCCTCGCCCCCGGCGCCTGCTGACAGCCGCGGCCGCCACCGCCGTCCTCTTCGTCACGCTGCCAGTACTGCCCGCGGCCGCGGACGACTCCACCCAGTGCACCTTCCCCTCGAAGAAGTACGCGGGCCGACCCTGGGCCTTACAGCGCGTCCTGATGGACGAGCTGTGGAAGCAGTCCACCGGCAAGGGTGTACGGGTAGCAGTCATCGACACCGGCGTCGACGTCAAGAATCCTCAGCTCACCCAGGCCGTGGACACCGGCAGTGGCCGCAACTTCCTGCCGAAGAACCTCAAGGACGAGAACGGCACCAAGATCGAGCGCGGCAAGGAGAACGGCACCACCGACACGGTCGGTCACGGCACCAAGGTTGCCGGAATCATTGCCGCGCGTGAGGTGAAGGGCACCGGCTTCACCGGCCTCGCGCCGGACGCGACGATCATCCCGATCCAGCAGAACGACGCCGAGGGGCACGGAACTGCGGAGTCGCTGGCCGCTTCCATCCGGTACGCCGCCAACGAGGCGGAGGCGGACGTCATCAACATCTCCCAGGACACGGCCAACGCGGTGAAGCCCGCGCCCGTCCTCAAGCAAGCGGTTGACGCCGCCCTGGCCAAGGAGATCGTGATCGTCGCCTCGGCCGGCAACGACGGGCTGGGCGGCAACGTCAAGAAGACCTACCCGGCCTCGTTCGACGGTGTCCTGGCCGTGGCCGCGTCGGACCGCAACAACGAACGGGCGGCCTTCTCGCAGTCCGGCGATTTCGTGGGCGTGGCCGCCCCCGGAGTGGACATGATCTCGACGGTCCCCGGCGGCGGACACTGCGCCGACAACGGCACCAGCTTCTCAGCCCCGTACGTCGCAGGAGTCGCCGCCCTCATCAAGGCCAGGCACCAGGGCTGGACGCAGAAGCAGATCGTCGCCCAGATCCAGCAGACGGCGGAACGCTCGGTCGCGGGACACGACCGTCTGGTGGGCTGGGGCGTCGTCGACCCGGTGCGTGCCCTGACCGAGGACGACAAGCCCATCGAACACCCTGTTGCGAACGAAGGTGTGAGCAAGGGCGAAGCACCGACACCGGCTGAACTCCACCTGGGCGAAACGGCGGACGAACGCAACGCACGCCTGGCGACCTACGTGCTGGTGGGCGGGGCAGTACTGGTCGCTGCGATAGCGGGTACGGCCGTGGCCGTGCGCGATACCCGACGGCGGTCCAGGCGCCCGGGAAGAGTGGGCCATGCTTGACGTGGCGTCAACCTGGAATCAATCTGCGGAAGTTACGTGACGGACAAAAGAGTTGGCCTGTTGTAGCCAGTGGCTAGAGTCTATGGAATGAGGTCAGACTTGTTCACGCGGGTGCGGTAGCAACGAGTGACGGTCTGAGCAAACGGGGAATCGGGGAGGGGAAGGATCGTGACCGGTCCAGGCGGTGGCGGGGGAGGCTCGGGCGACCTCCGGCGTGGTGTTGGCGCGCTGGAGAAGTTCAGGGGGCGTGTCGATACGCTGCTTGCGGAGCTCGAGGGTTCGCCGGCCGGTAAGTCGAAGATTGCGGCGCAGACGGTGTCGCGCGCTGCTCTGAGTGGTCAGAACGCGTGCTTCGCGGAGGCAGACGGGCTGTACACGCAGTACAACCGCGTCCACGAGGCGCTCGTCTCGCTCTCCAAGTCGCTTGGCGACCAGATCGAATACCTGAGCCTCGGCGTGCACGCGGCGGCGGTCGGCTTCGACAACGTGGACGACGACGTGCGGCGCCGGTTCTACGAGATCCAGGTTCGTTTGGACAGGGAGCACGAGAAGGCGCAGGCCGAGACGGCCGACAAGCCTGAGCAGCCGCGCTCCGACAGCAAGACCGGCTCTGCCTATGACGACCTGGGTGATAGCTGATGAGTGACGACAAGCAGCCGGAACTGACCCCCAAGGAACAGCAGGCGCAGGACCAGCAACGCGTCCAGAGCCAGTTGATCGTCACTGACGTCAACCGGCAGGTCCAGAACGTCATGGAGTCCTTCGGCTTCGGGCGTTCGGGATCCTCAGGAAGGACTTCGTTCGAGGGCCACGAACTCAACGCGATGATCGACCTGATCGAGAACTCCAATCCGGAGCATCTCGAAGACGCGGGTGAGGCGCTCTTGAAGGCAAGAACGGCCATCAAGGACGCTGCGAAGGAGTTGGGCGACTTCATCGGGGATGTCGACTGGGAGGGCGAGTCCGGAACCGCCTTCCGCGACTGGGGCAATGGCTTGGTTGCCCACGCCACGAAGCTGGGCGATTTCGCGGAGGCGGCCGGGACACAGATCACGGTCGCGGGCACGGGCCTCGCCTCGGTGCGTAACTCGCTCCCGCCCCGTGACAACCGCGTCAGTCGCAAGTCCCCTGAGGAGATCGAGGCCCCGAAGCGGATCGAGGGCAACCCGGAGTACGCCGCGGCGGTGAGGGTCGAGAAGGACCGCCAGGAGGCCATCAACCAGGCGAACAGGCTGGCTTCGTACTACTCGGTTTCGGCGGAGACGCTGGCGGCGCAGGAGCCGCCGCGGTTCGACAAGCAGCTTGATGTTGCGATGCCGAGGCCGCGGAACCGCTTCAGAGAGCTACCTGATTCTGGCAGCTCGTCAGCGAGATCCGAGGTGTCGGTCAGCAGCACGACGCGGGGTGTGTCGGAGCCCACCGCGAAGCACCAAGTCGGCAGTTCAGGCACTACCACCCGCAGTACCTCTGCTGAGGAACTCGGGTCGGCCATGCCTGTCCCGGACAAGGGCACGTCAACTGAGATCAACAGCGTTGCTGCTCCGCCAGCCCCAGTGCCCGATTCCGGTCCGTCCCCCACGCCTTCGACCACAAGTCCCGCAGGGCCGGGCGGAGGTTCGACTCAACCCATGGCGACTGGCTTCGCGAACCCTGTGACAGGGATCTCGCGGCGACCCACGACGTCAACCGGCATGCCCAGAGCGATCGGCCAGCCCGGGAACGGCGTGGCCAGACCTGGCGGCTCCACGGGTGGCGGCCCGGGGGTGAATGGGCGCACAGGAGCACCGGTTGGGCGTCCAGCCCCCATGAGCGGTGGCTCAGGCTCAGGAACGTCCGGGCGCGGCGGTGGGGGCCAGGCACCCGTTGCCGGTCGGTCCGGTGTGACTGGTGGGAGGCCGACGGCAGAAGGCCATGCAGGCGCGTCCGGACCCTCCGGCCCGCGTGCCGGCCGAGGGAACGGCATCGTAGGCGGGACAGCTCAGCGTGCGGCTACGAATGCAGGAACGCCTGGCGGGACTCGTGCTGTTCCACGCGGAACGGTCATCGGTGCTGGGGAAGCAGCGCAAGCGCGCGGTGGCCTCGGCGGTAGCGCCGGTCGGCGAGGAGCCATCGGAGCGAGCGGCGCGACCCGTCCTGGGGAACGGGGTACACCCAGCTCAAATGGCGTCGTGGGCACGCCTCGTGGTGGTGCTGCCGGGACCGGCTCGGGCGCAAAGGGCTTTACGGCTGGGGGCGCAGGCCTCGTGCGTGGGCCCGCTGGCCGACGGGACGCCGAGGATGAGCATCAAGGCGCGGGATCTACCCGCCCGGACTACCTGAAGGAAGATGAAGAGACATGGTCGGCTGGACGGCGCGGAGCCGTGCCACCGGTGATCGAGTAGGTACAGGGAAGGGTCGGAAGTCGGGATGACAGCAGGTATGAGCCAGGCCCGAAAGCTCTGTGTGTCTCGCGGTTCGCGAGGACGTTGGCTCGGCACGATCGCTGTGGCTGCCGCCTGGAGCGTCGGGTTCGCAGGTTGGGCTCCGTCTGCTGTGGCCGCAGACGTGCAGTCCAAACAGTGGTATCTCAGCGCGATGCACGCTGAGGAAATGTGGAAGGTCACCACAGGCGAAGGCGTAAAGGTCGCTGTCATCGACTCAGGCGTCAACCCGTCGACACCGTCCCTGAAGGGGCAGGTACTGAAGGGGTTTGACGCTACAGGTGCCGAGGGCGACGAGTACGACGACTACAACGGGCATGGCACAACCATGGCCGAGTTGATTGCCGGAACGGGCAAGGGCGGGGGGCTTCAAGGCCTCGCTCCGAGCGCGAAGATCATCCCGTTTCGAATCACCGATACGGAGTTTCAGAATAAGCACTCGGTGAACGCCCACGACTCCGAAGATGCTATCCGGGCCGCAGCGGACAGCGATGCGCAGATCATCAGCATGTCGTTGGGGAGCGATTTCCCAGGCCGGGAAGAAAGAGAAGCGGTCAAGTACGCGGAAAGCAAGGGAAAGCTCTTCTTCGCCGCAGTTGGAAACAATGCCAGGGAGGGCAACAAGAAACAGTTTCCCGCTTCGTATCCACAGGTGGTCGGCGTCTCTGCAACTGACAGTGCTGGAAAGGCTTCCGCGTACTCTCAACACGGCAGCAGCGTAGATATCGCCGCCCCTGGAGATGGCATTCCAGTGTGGTGCGATGCGAAGCTTCAGCGCTACTGTGACAATGAGGGTGGGACGAGTCAAGCCACCGCCATCACGTCAGCCTCCGCTGCCCTGATCTGGTCAGCCCACCCCGACTGGACGGCCAACCAGGTTCTCAACGTCCTCTTCGATACAGCTGGACGAGGGGACTGGGAGAAGGGCACCCTCAGTAACTACCTCGGTCACGGCATCATCCGTCCGGCCGTCAACATCCTCAAGGGCAAGGGAAACCCCGGCGCCCCGGACATCAGTCCTCTCACCAAGGAAAAGACGTCCGGCTCCTCGGCCTCCCCCGCCCCGTCTGCACCAGCTTCGTCACAGCCCGCGAAGAATGAAAAGGCTGACGACGCCGTCGTGGCAGGCTCCAGCAAGGAGAAGGACGATGGCACTCCGTTCGGCCTGATCCTTGGCGGAGCGGCAGCAGTAATCGTGCTCGGCGGCGGGGCCTTCGCGCTCGCCCGTAAACGCCGCACCGTCTGACTGGCCGTAGGTTCTTCACCCGTACCCACCGGCGAGTAAAGCCGGACCGAATAAGAGCACCAGGAAGGAAGCCGAAAACATGGCCGATCAAAAGCTCTCAGATGCCGCTCTCCTCAAGCTGGAGGGCGAGCTCTCCACGCGGTTCGACTCCGTTAAAGGCCAGCTGAAGACGCTGCAGGCGACGATTGACAGCCTGGAAGGCGCTTGGAAGGGCATCGGCGCCGGCGCCTTCAACACCAAGCAGGAAGAGGTCAATCGGAAGATGGTCAGCATCGCCCATCGGCTCCTCAATTTCCAGGAGGCCATCAAGGCGGCCCGGACCATTTCGGGCAACACCGAAGACGAAATCAAGCAGGCCCTCCAGGGCGTCGACGTCGTCAGCGGTTACTCGGGGGACGCGACGGCGGAGGCCAGGACCTCGAACCTCAACAACTTCTGATCTGGCTGCGCCTGCACCACGTACGAGCCAGTCACACCAAACCTAGATAACACGGGAGGACCGCATGCCGAACAACAACGACGGCACGATGGTTGTCACTTACGCGAGCCTGGACCTGGCCGCCGGGGCCATCGACCGGCAGAGCAAGCAGCTCCAGGAGGACCTTGCGTCCATCAAGCGGATGATCGCCAATGTGTCCGAGCTCTGGGTGGGCGAAGCCAAGAGTGCCTATGACACCGCTCAGCGCGGCTGGGACAACGACGCCACGGCGATTCACACCGCCCTGAGCGAGATCTCCCGCAAGGTGCGCGAGGCTGGAACTGCCTACCATGCCGGCGACAAGCGGGCGAGGGCCAACTTCGAGTAATTCTCGACAGAACACAGTTCGGGGTGGGCACGCACGGGAGGTGCCCACCCTGACTTGTGTCCCGAACACCAAGCCGAGCACAGTGCAGCGCCCTGCTGGGGGGCAGGGCGCTGTCGCCAGACCCCGGAGCAGCGCCATCCCAGTCTCGGAGGCTCAGCAAGTACGGGGCGAGAGAGTCAATCTCTGTCAACTCGCTAGCGTAATTAGGTCGGTTGACCCCGGTCGCACCAGGCATCCGATGCTTCCCGGGCGTAGGAAAATCAGCTGGGCCGCACGGTCGGGAGTACGCAGCGACATCCGGAACCCGCCGTCCACGGCGGTGACCTGGGCGCTCCCGCCGTCGTGCACGAGGCCCCACGCAGCGACATGAGCATCAGCCTCGCCGCTTGTCGAGGCCGTAGCGACTCTCTGGTCCCTTCTCCTGGACCAGAGGGCTGAGCAGCCGGCACATATTTGGGCTCTCCTGCCGTATGTGTGGGTCATTCTGTGGCGGGTTGGCGGCCGGGGAGGGTGGGGCGGTGGCCGGCGAGGGTGAGCATGACGAGGGCGA
>NZ_JBITER010000055.1:0-35214 GCF_044455345.1 Streptomyces sp. NPDC051286
CTGGTGCACGATAGAGAGTGGATCAGGCCGTTAGACCCCCCCCCCCCCCCCCCCCCCCCCCCCCCCCCAGCCCCCCCCCCCCCCCCCCCCCCCCCCCCCCCCCCCCCACCCCACCCCCCCCCCCCCCCCCCCCCGGCGGGGGGGGGGGGGCCGGCGGGGCCGCCCCCCCCCCCCCGGCCGGTCCAGCGTTACTACGACAGTGCTCAGGGATGGGCGACCGACGGGTTCACGGCGTCGAACACCATGACCCCGGCCTCGGGATCAAGGAAGAACGTCCCTTCGAACGCTCCCCCCGTCACCTCGGTGGTGAATTCCTCGCTCACCTCCCAGGCCACCCCCTTGGGCACCTTGGAGGAGATCCCCTCCAGCGTGGCCGGGGCCTCATCGGCCAGTACCCAGTCGTGGTCCTGCTGGAGCCGTTCGGCATCGGCCTTCGCCAGTTGCGCCACGCCCGAGACACGGAAGTCCGTGGGGCCCGCCATCTCCGACGGCCTCCCGAACTCCTTCGTGACCCATTCGACGGCAATGATGTCCCCGAACTCCGGGAACCGCTCGAGAACCGGACCCTTGTCCCGCTCGATCGTCTGCTCCGCCTCCGCCGTATCCGGCGAGCGGGCCGAGGAGCCCGCGGGGCTCCGGACACTCGCCGTGTCGGCCACACCGCTGCCACAGCCGGTGATCAGTGCCAGTGCCGCGACCAGCATGACTCCCCTGCGCGTCCGCCGGACGTCACCGCGGGCCATTGGTCACCACCGTACTGCTTCCCACGTCTCCTCTGTTCCATGTGACGACTCGGGTGAGCGATCCACTCACCATGAACCGTTTCGCTCAGCCGAGCGTAGCGAAGCGGCCGTTATCGGCGTCCGCCGCACCCGATGCCTTGTCCTTCATTCCCTTGTTGAAGTCGTAGCGGTCCATGGCGTGGACCGTGATCGTCATCGTGAACTTGTCGTCCTGTGATCTGACTTCGGCGCTGCCTCAGATCTTGTGATCACCCAGGGTCTTGTCCCAGTTCTCGGTCTTCGTGTACAGGCCGGCGCCCGTCATGCTCCGCGCCCCGCCCGTCATCCAGTCGGCCGTCAGGGAAACGCAGGCACACGGCACGTCGAGGACGGACAGTTCGCTCGGACCAGCTGATAGCGTCGTCGGCCGTGGCACCGAGTGGGGTGCCGCACCGGGCTGCCGAAAGAAACTCATGTCCGCCACGATCCGGAGGGCAGTCATCCCCGCCGCGGGCCTCGGTTCGCGTCTCCTCCCACTCACCAAAGCGACGCCGAAGGAGATGCTTCCGGTCGGTGACAAGCCGGTGATCGAGCACACTGTGCGAGAACTCGTGGCCTCGGGCATCACGGACATCACCATCGTCATCTCGGGCGGCAAAGGGCTGATCCAGGACCATTTCCGCCCCAACCCGGCTCTCGTCGCCCAGCTCCGCGCAGACGGCAAGACCGCATACGCGGATGCCGTGGAGGAAGTAGGTGAACTGTCCAGGCTCGGGCACATCACCTACCTCGACCAGCACGGCCCGTACGGCAACGGAACCCCTGTCCTCAACGCGGCGCGGAACTTCGGCGACGAGCCGATGCTGGTCCTGTGGCCCGATGACGTCTTCGTCGCCGGGACTCCGCGTGCGCAGCAGCTGATCAGGGCGTACGAGGCGACGAGTTGCCCCGTGCTCGCCCTCATGCCGATGAGCCCCGCCGACTCGCACCGTTACGGCGTGCCCGTCGTCAAGGAGGACCTGAACGACGGGCTCCTGCGCATCACCGGCCTCGTCGAGAAGCCGAAGCCGCAGGACGCCCCGTCGGCGTACGCGGCGATCGGTGGATACGTGGTGACTCCCGGCATCATCGACGAGCTGCGCCGGCAGACGGAACGCTGGTACCAGCACCGCACCGGTGAGGTCTACCTGACCGACGCCATCAACGTCTACGCAGGCAGCCGTGCCGTGTACGGGCAGGTCATCGAGGGCCAGTGGTACGACACCGGCAATCCGCTGGCTTATCTCACCGCCCAGTTCGCCGCTGCGCTCGCCGACCCGGAGTACGGCCCCCATCTGCGCAGGCTCGCACAGGGACTCGGCGACCCCGTACCCTCCGCCTGACCGCGAACCGCCGCACCTGTCCGGAGCGGCCCGGAGCCGGCCCCCGGGTCACCGATGGCCCTGCCGTCGTTCGCCCGTTCCGATGAACCCGCGGCCGGTCGGCGCCAGGACGTGCCCGCGGCTGGAACGCTGCCCCCATGGCGCAGTTCAAGCAGATGGAGCAGTTCACTCACCGGGCCGGTCCCGGCGCCGCGCCGCCCGATGTCACCGCGGTGATCGGGCGGATGCGTGACTTTCAGTCCTCCTGGCCGCCGGTGGACGGGGTGGCCGTCTTCAACCGGATCTACCTGACGGTCACCGAGACCGTCGACCGGCGGATCACCGGTGGCGCGTTCCCGGACCGGCGGGCCGCCGCCACCCTGGACGTGCGGTTCGCGGAGCACTATCTGACGGCGGTCGACGCGGCGACGGCCGGGCAGCGGCCGCCCGACTGCTGGCGTCCGCTGTTCCAGTACCGGCGCCACCCCGGCGTACGGCCGCTGCAGTTCGCACTGGCGGGTATCAACGCACACATCGGCCATGACTTGGCACTCGCGGTTGTGGACACCTGCCATGCTCTGCACTGCGCTCCGCCGGAGCTGGAGGACGAATTCGACCAGGTGGGCGATCTCCTCGTGATGCTGGAGGAGCAGATCCGCGAGGATCTGATGCCGGGGCCCGATCTGCTGGAGGTCGCGGATCCCCTCACCCATCTGCTGGGATCGTGGAGCCTGGAGCGGGCCCGTGAGGCGGCGTGGTCGGCGGCCCGGGTGCTGTGGCGGCTGCGTGATCTCCCGCTCCTCGCCGAGGAGTTCCGGCAGCGGATGGACGCGGGGGCCGGTCTGGTGGGGCGCTGTCTGCTCACTCCTTGCCGCTGACCGCGCCCCACCGGGTCCTCAGAAACTGTCGCCGTACGAGTGGACGGCTCCGGGCGCGGTGACCGTCGCCCGTACCGCTTCCGGGTCGGCCGGCAACGGACCGGCCATGCCCAGGTGCGCCTTGCCTGCCCCCGCGTACGTCGTCATCGGCCGCCGCGCCGCCTGCCTCGACTCGCCGGCCGACGCCGCCTCGTGCATCGCCGGTTACGCCGTCAGCAACGACGTCTCGGAGCGCGCCTTCCAACTGGAGCGGTCGACGACATGATGGAGGTCGAGATCTCCGGCCCGGGCCGGCAGCACAGCGTCTGCCGGCCCGCGTAACGCCGCTCAGTCCTCCGGGAGTTCGACCGGGGCGATGTCGTCGAAGACATCGCCGGGGCCGGGGTTCGTCGCGTCCGTGGCGCCGCCGAAGTGGTTCATCACACCCCATACGGCGTTGAGCGCGGTCTGCACGGCGCCCTCGGCCCACCCGGCCGTCCAGGAGATGTCGTCGCCCGCGAGGAAGATTCCCCGCTTGTCAGCGGGCAGCCGGTCCTGCATGAAGTGGGTGAACAGCCGCCGCTGGTAGCGGTAGTGGCCCGGCAGGTTGGCCTTGAACGCGCCCATGAAATAGGGCTCGTTCTCCCAGGAGACCGTCACCGGATTGCCGATGATGTGCTTCCTGATGTCGACGTTCGGGTAGATCTCGCCGAGCGACTTCAGCATCACTTCCATGCGCTCGTTCGGGGAGAGCGGCAGCCATTTCAGGCTGTCGTCGCACCAGGTGTACGAGAGGCAGATGACGGCCGGCTTGTCGGGCCCGTCGTCGAGAAGGTACGTGCCCCGGGTCATCCGGTCGGTGAGCGTCATCGACATGGTGTCGCGCCCGGTGGGAACCCCGTTGCCGTCGACGGCCTTGTCCAGCCAGAACGGCCGGTCGACGGGCACGAACAGCTTCGACGACTCCATGTAGTGGGTCCGCTCCATCGCCGTCCAGTGGTCGATGGGGAACAGCTCGTCGTCACAGGCGATCTTGGAGAGCAGCAGCCAGGACTGCCCTGTGAAGATCGCCGCCCGGAAGGTGCGGATGTCGCCGGTCGCGTCGGTGACGGTGATCCGGTTCCCGGCGGTGCGGTGCAGCCGGGTCACAGCGGGACGGGGCTCCCCGTCGTGCAGCGAGGACAGCGAGGTGCCGAGCGGCCAGTGCACGATCTTCTGCGGCTCGCGGTCCCAGAGCCGCAGCGGGAGCTGCTGGCTGCCGCCGACGATGCCGCGGTGGTGGTCGTCGGCCTCGGTGTAGACGACCCGCAGGATCTCCAGGATGGAGTTGGGGAAGTCGGTGTCCCAGCCGCCGGTACCGAACCCGACCTGGCCGAAGATCTCGCGGTGCCGGAACGACTTGAAGGCGTCGGAGGCGCAGAGGAAGCCGTAGAAGGTCTGGTTGTCGAGCTTCTCGACGAGCTTCGCCCAGATCTCCCGGATCCGCGGGACGTCGCGCTCGCGCATCGCCCGGTTCATGTCGGAGAAGTCGGCGCCCTCCTCCAGACACGCGTTCCAGGCGTCCATCACGTCACGGTAGACCTGCGGCAGGTCGTCGATCGTCTCCGCGTAGTGCGACTCGCCCTTGAGGTCGACGACGGTCGACGGGGTGGCCGCCGCAAGCGGGTTGGGGAACGGGCTGGTCTCCAGGTCCACCAGATCGATGTAGTGCTGCAGCGCCGTGGACGACGGCGGGAAGCGCATCGCGCCCATCTCGGCGGTCAGTGAGGGGTCGCACCCGTCGAAGCCGACGGTACGCAGCCGGCCGCCTATCCGGTCCGCCTCGTAGACGACGGGCTTGAGGCCCATCTTCATCAGTTCGTACGCCGCCACGATGCCGGAGAGCCCGCCGCCGATGACCGCCACCTCGGCGCCGTGCTCGGTCGCCGGTATCTGCCCGAGCCCCGCGGGGTGCGCCAGGAAGTCGTCGTACGCGTAGGGGAAGTCCGGACCGAACATGGTGATCGGCGGCTGCGCGTCGGTGTGCTGGACGGCGTTGGGCACCGTGGACGTCATGGGGTGGGGACTCCTTACGAGGGCAGTGGAAGAAAAGGGCGCGGCGGGCTCAGACGAGGGAGCCGTACAGACCGGGGCGGCGGTCGCGCAGATACGGGTTGGCGGCGCGGGACGCCGTCAGGAACTCCGGGTCGACCTCGCCGACCACGAGCTCCTCGCCACGTCCGGCGCGGGTGCGGACCGTGCCGTCGGGGCCAGCCAGACAGCTCAGCCCGACGAACTCGAACTCGCCCTCCGGACCGGTCCTGTTGACGTACGCGACATACATCTGGTTCTCGAAGGCGCGGACCGGCACGAGGGACTCGGGGACGAACTGGAAGGGGTGCATCTGCGCGGTCGGCACCAGCAGCAGGTCGGTGGCGGCGAGGGCGTGCGCCCGTACGTTCTCCGGGAACTCGACGTCGTAACAGATCATGATGCCGATGCGTACGCCGTCCAGTTCTGCCTGGACGACGGTCTGCTCGCCGGGGGTGAACCACTGCTGCTCGAAGCAGCCGAAGAGGTGGGTCTTGCGGTAGTTGGCGAGCCGGGTGCCGTCGGGGCCGATCAGTTGCGCGGAGTTGAAGATCAGCTCGTCCGCGCGCTCCGGATACCCGTAGAGGACCGCAAGCCCGTGCCGTACGGCGATGGAGGCGACGGTCTGCGCGGAGGCGCCGTCGGCGGGCTCGGCCAGCAGGGGTACGTCGTCGCCGATGGCATACCCGGTCAGGAACAGCTCGGGACATACGAGCAGCCGCGCACCGGCGGCTGCAGCGCGCTCTGCCGCCTCGTCGAGGGCTTTGATGTTCTCGGCCACCGAGCCCGGACGTCCGGAGCTCTGGAGCAGGGCGGTGCGCAACGGCGGCATGGCTGACCTCGGGCAGTGCGGGCGGGGCGGGGACGTATAGACGGTACGGGCCGGTAATCCGGCTGGACAAGGCGCGAGCGTTGCGCGCCGACCGTCGATCCATTGCGCAATACGCCGGTCCGACGGTGATTCGTTGCGTGGAGCGTCTGGGCAGGTCAGAGGGGTGATATCGGTCTCGCGTCGGAGTGGGTCCCCGCCGCGCGGCGGAGAGCGGACAGGACCCCGGCGCGATGTGCGGCGGCGGCCGGGCCGGAAGAGTGGGAGTCGTCCGAGCGACTCCCGCTCCGCCCTACGAAAGGCCTGTCATGACCCGCATCGCGCACACCCGCACCCGGCTCGCCGCGATCGCGGCCGCGCTGCTGATCACCGCGAGTGCCGCCGGCTCGGCAGCGGCGCTCGGCGACTCCGCCCCCGGATCCGCAAGGGAGCAACGGGAAGCAGCCGCCCTGACCGGTACGGCGAAGCTGTACCGCCCGGCCGGGGACGACATCACCTTCACCTTCGACGCCCACCTCGCCGCGAAGGACAACATGCACCCGGAGCGGGCGCACGGCACCTTCCGCTTCCGCCACGTCTTCCCGAACGGCACGTCCGGCTGGGCCGAGGGCTCGGTGGACTGCCTGCTGACCGGCGGCAAGGTGGCCGTGGTCACCGGCGTCATCACGGCGACCGACATCGGCATCAAGGGCAAGCGGGTCGGCATGTCGGTCCACGACCTGGGCAGGCACGACCGGCTGGGGTACAGCTGGGTGAACCAGGAGGCGGAGGACCACCTGCCCCCGTGCGTATCCTCGGCCCCGTTCGAGAAGGTCGCGGCGGGCACCGGCGACTTCACGGTGTTGCCCTGGCACCCGGAGTACGAGCAGTAGAGCCGATGCCCGGCCGCAGGATCAGCCCGGCGTCCCCGAGGAGTACCGCCGCAGCAGCGGCGACAGCACCAGCACGGACTTGGTCCGCTCCACATAGGGCTCGCCCGCGATCCGCTCCAGCACCTGCTCGAAGTGGCGCATGTCGGCGGCGAAGACCTGGACGATCGCGTCGGCCTCTCCGGTGACCGTGGAGGCCGAGGCGATCTCGGGGTAGCGCGCCAGACCGCTCTTGATCGCTTCCGGGGAGGTGTTGCGGCTGCAGTAGATCTCGATGAAACCCTCGGTCTCCCAGCCGAGCGCCGCCGGGTCCACCCGCACGGTGAATCCGGTGATGGCCCCCTCCGCCCGCAACCGGTCGACCCGGCGTTTCACCGCGGGCGCGGACAGGCCGATGATCGCGCCGATGTCGGCGTAGGAGCGGCGGGCGTCCTCGGCAAGGGCGTGGACGATGCGTTCGTCGAGATCGTTCAGTCGCACTTCAGGTGGATCACTTCTCTGCGATGGCCGGTCGGGGGCGGCGGCGCGGTGCCGCAACCGAAGTAGAACACGTGGTGGTGGGCGGGGCCGTACGGACGTCGGCACGGTGCAATGGGGTAGGGGTGGAGTGCGTATCCGGCGAATGGAGCTCCGATGACCTGGCTCGACCCTGACCCCTTCCTGCGAGGTGTCGCCTGGCGGGACGGCGTGCGCCCGGTCCGGGCCGACCCGGCCGATCTGGCGCGGCTGCCGTGGGACACCGCGGAGCGGGCGCTGCTGCCGACCGGGGTCCGGCTGGAGTTCCTGGCACCGGGAGCGCGTGCGGTGGAGATCCGCTACCGCGCTGCGGCCCGGGGCGCGGCGGGCGGCCAAGCCGGACTCTTCGCACTGTGGCAGGGCGGGCGGTGTGTCGCGGAGGTCCTCGTCGCGCCCGCCGAGGAGGCCGTCACCGTGATCGGACTCCCTCCGGGGGAAGGCCCGTTCACCGTCCATCTGCCGGAGACGCTGGGCCCGGCGGTCCTGGGGCTGCGGGCGGTGGGCGGGGCGCTGCTGCCCGTCCCGGTGCGGCCGCGGTGGGTGGTCCACGGGGACTCGATCACCGAGGGCTGGTGGTCGACTCGCCCGGCCCATGCCTGGCCCGCCGTGGCGGGCCGCGCGCTGGGCCTCGACCCGGTCAACCTCGGGTACGCGGGTTCGGCGCGCGGGGAGTTGTGCGTCGCCGAGCAGATCGCCGGGCTCCCGGCCGACGTACTGACGCTGGCCTTCGGTACGAACTGCTGGTCGTCGGTACCGTTCTCTGCGCCGCTGCTGTACGAGACGGTGTGCGCCTTCGTCGCCCTGGTGCGCGCGGGCCACCCGGGGACGCCGATCCTGCTGGTCTCGCCGCTCCTGCGCCCGGACGCGGAGGACACCCCGAACGCCCTCGGAGCCACGCTGTCCGAGCTGCGGACGGCGCTGGAGCGGGCCGGCGCGAGCCTCGTCCGGGCGGGGGACGCCCGGCTGTCGGTGCTGCCGGGACGGGATGTCCTGGGCCCGGAACACCTGGTGGACGGCCTCCACCCGGATGACAGCGGCCACGCCCTGCTGGCGGCGGCGGTCGCAGATGCCCTCACCCCGTACGTACCCCTGGCAACGGAGAACGCCCGGGCCGCGACAGCGGCCCGGGTGCAGCCCTCGTGCACAGCCTCACAGGGCAAAGCTTGCCGGGAGGGGCACTAGCTCCAACTGGCGTGCAGCGGCTTGCCCTCGGCATAACCGGCAGCGCTCTGCACACCGACGACCGCCTTCTCGGCGAACTCCTCCAGAGACGCCGCACCGGCGTACGTGAAGGAGGAGCGGACGCCCGCGATGATCGAGTCGATAAGGTCCTCGACGCCGGGACGGGCCGGGTCCAGGAACATCCGCGAGGTGGAGATGCCCTCTTCGAAGAGCGCCTTGCGGGCCCGGTCGTACGCGGACTCGTCCGACGTACGGTTCTTCACGGCGCGCGCGGACGCCATGCCGAAGGACTCCTTGTAGTACCGGCCGTCGGCGGCCTGCTGAAGGTCGCCGGGCGACTCGTGCGTACCGGCGAACCAGGAGCCGATCATCACGTTGGACGCGCCCGCGGCGAGTGCCATGGCGACATCGCGCGGGTGGCGGACGCCGCCGTCCGCCCAGACGTGCTTGCCGTGCTTCTTCGCCTCGGCGGCGCACTCCAGCACCGCGGAGAATTGCGGCCGTCCGACACCGGTCATCATCCGCGTGGTGCACATGGCACCGGGGCCGACCCCGACCTTGATGATGTCCGCGCCGGCCTCGATGAGGTCGCGCACGCCCTCGGCGGCGACGACGTTGCCCGCGACGATCGGCACCTGCGGGTCGAGCGCCCGGACCGCGCGGACCGCGCTGATCATGGACTCCTGGTGGCCGTGCGCGGTGTCGACGACGAGCGTGTCGACACCTGCGTCGAGCAGCTGCTTGGCCTTGCCCGCGACATCGCCGTTGATCCCGACGGCGGCGGCGATCCGCAGCCTGCCGTCGGCGTCGGTGGCCGGGGTGTAGAGCGTGGCCCGGAGTGCCGCCTTGCGGGTGAGGATGCCGACGAGGCGGCCGTCCGCGTCGACCGCGGGGGCGAGCTTGCGGTGGGCGCCGTCGAGCTTGTTGAACGCGTCGCGCGGGTCGATGTCCGCGTCGAGCAGCACGAGGTCCTTGGACATGACCACGGAGAGCTGGGTGAAGCGGTCGACGCCGGTCAGGTCGTGGTCGGTGACGACGCCGATGGGCCGCTGCTCCTCGTCGACGACGACACCCGCACCGTGGGCACGCTTCGGGAGCAGGGACAGGGCGTCGGCGACCGTCTGGCCCGGGGCGAGCACGATCGGCGTGTCGAGCACGAGGTGGCGCGTCTTCACCCAGGAGATGACGTCGGTGACGACATCGATCGGGATGTCCTGCGGAATGACGACCAGACCGCCTCGGCGGGCGATCGTTTCGGCCATCCGGCGGCCCGCGATCGCCGTCATGTTGGCGACGACGAGCGGGATGGTGGTGCCGGTGCCGTCCGGCGAGGAGAGGTCGACCCCCTGGCGGGAACCGACCGCTGAGCGGCCCGGAACCATGAAGACATCGTCGTACGTGAGGTCGTACGGGACCGCGGGGGACTGTGTATAGCGACCGGTGCCGGGTTCAAGAAAACGCATGACACTCATATTTTCACGCGAAACGGCGCAGGTCGCCGCCCCGAAGGCACAGCAAATGACCCCCGCTTTCGTACGTTCCTCCAAGGAGCGAGTGCGGGAGCCCCGGGCACGTGGAACCTGCCTTGCGCGGGGACCCTACCCGAATGACATGCGAACCATTCGTGATCATCTTCCCTGGACCTGATGACAAGGGGTCAGGTAGCTTCAAACGCGCAGGTGCCGCGGGTCACGACTACGTCCCGGGGAACAGGCGGAACGGCCCCAACTTCCGTCATACGTACGACCGGAGAGGATCCAGACCCGCCCGTGGACAACGAACTGCCGGACATCTACTGCCCGTTCCCGCCGCAGACGAATCCGCACGTCGCGCACACCCGCGAACACCTCGCCAACTGGACGCGCAACACCGGTCTGGTGCAACGCGATTCAGCCAGGGAGCGCTTCGAGCAAGCCGATTTCGGCGCCTTCGTCGGCATGGTGCACCCGACCGCGAATGAGCACATTCTCGACCTCGTCGCCGACTGGTTCGTGTGGCTTTTCCTCGTCGACGATCAGCTCGACGACGGCCATCTCGGCCGTAGCCCGGAGCGGGTGCGGGACGTGGTCACCCTGATGCGCAGCGTGGTCGAGGGCACCGGTACCGGCCCGCTGCCGGGCGAGGACCTCCCGGCCGCCGTGGTCGCCCTGGCCGACCTGTGGAAACGTACGACGCCCAACGCGGCGGCGCACTGGCTCCGGCGCTTCGCCTGGCACCTGGTCACCTACCTCACCACGGCCACCACCTGGGAGGCCGGGAACCGGGCGAACGGTGTCGTGCCGTCCGAGGAGACCTACATCGCCAACCGGCGGCACAGCGGCGCGATACACGTCTGCATGGACCTGATCGAGATCGTGGCCGGCATCGAGGCGCCCGAGTCGATCCACAACGACCCCCGGTTCATCGTCGCCGTGGAAGCCTCGTGCAACGTCGTGTGCTGGGCCAACGACGTGTATTCGTACGAGAAGGAACAGGTGCTCGGCGAGATCCACAACCTCGTCCATCTGGTCCGGCACCACCGCGGTTACGGAAAACAGCAGGCGCTCGAACACGTCTGCGCGGAGATCGCCACCGAGACCGAGCGCTTCCTGGCGGCCGAGGCCGAACTGCTCCTGGCCTATCCCCAGCTGTCCGGGATACTCCTCCCGTACCTGGACGGGATGCGGAGCTGGATGCGCGGCAATCTGGACTGGACACAGCAGACACCCCGCTACAACCCGGCCGACGTCAGCCAGTACAAGGAGCCTGAGCAGTACCTGGAGGCGACGGTCCTGGGCATCGGAGCGGAACCCGCCGACTGCGGGGCCGAGGGTCGCGTCGGCTGAGGACCACGCAGAAAAGAGCAGACCGTACGGAGAAAGCCGGGTGCGCGTGCCGCACCCGGCTTTCCTCCTGACCGTCCGTCCTCGCGACAACGCCGCGGAGGTGCGTGCCGGGCCCCGCGACCCCAGCTGATCCGAACGAGAGGCCCTAAGCACCGTCCGGGTCGGCGCGCTCCAGCGCGGGCCGCTGCGGCGCCGCCGACTCCGTCAGCAGATAGTCGGCAGCGGCCGTGTCCGTCACCAGGCTGGTGACCAGACCGGACCGCAGGACCGCCCCGATCGCCGCCGCCTTGCGCTGGCCGCCCGCGATCGCCACCACCTCGGGGATCCGGCGCAGCCGGTCCGCCTCGACCGTGATGCACCGCTCCCCCAGGTCGCGGCCGACCCGGCGCCCCTGCGTGTCGAAGAGGTGGGCGGACATCTCGGCGGCGACGCCCAGCGACGCGTAGTGCGCCCGCTCCTCGTCCGTGAGCATGTCGTGGACGGTGGAGATGCCCGGCTCCCACGAGCCGATGGAGACCGCGGCGACCGTCACCTTGTCGAAGTATTCGAAGGCACGGGCGATGCCGGTCTGGTGACGCAGCGCGGCGGCCGTGGCCGGGTCGGGCAGCAGCATCGGCGCATAGATCGGGTGGGCCTCGCCGCCGGACACCTGGGCGGCCCTGCGGACCGCCTCGACCGAGCCGCGCTCGGCCGTTCCCGCGTCGTACACCCCGGTCAGCTGGACGACCGTGCACGGCGGCAGCCGGTCGAGGGCCGCCGCCATGTGAATGGTGGACCGGCCCCAGGCCAGGCCCAGCACATCGCCCTCGTTCACCAGTTCGCCCAGAAGGTCGGCCGCGACCTCGCCCAGATTCTCCGGGTCCGGGGCGTCGTCCTCCTCCTCTGCCGGCGATTCGACGACGACCGCGTGCCTCAGCCCGTAGCGGGCCCGCAGCGCGTCGGAGCGCTCCGCGTCCAGTTCTGCGGGGACCCGGATCTCGATCCGTACGAGGTCACGCTCAAGGGCCGTCTCCAGAACCCGGGCCACCTTGAAGCGGCTGACGCCGAACTCTTCGGCGATCTGGATCTTCGACTTCCCCTCAAGGTAGAAGCGACGGGCCATGGCCGCCGCCTGCACCAGCTCCGCGGGCCCCATCCGCAGGGCGGACCTGCCCGCCGACATTGCAGACACCGCGATCTCCTCACTGCTGTTCACACGCTCGATACGCCGCTCATCCTGTCAGATACGGCAATCCTTGATCGGTCCCGTCAGACCGCGTTCATCTGCACGTGGCCGAGCCGACCGACAATCGGGGGCCGGAGTCGGTGCCGCCATCACTGCCGACGTCCCCGTCGGCCTCAGTGGTTGCACGCCCAGGCCGCCGAAGCGATCGTCCCGTCCGCCTTGGTACGCAGGGCGCGTACCGCCTCGGCCGGGTCATTGGCCCCGTACACCGCCGAGCCGGCGACGAAGACGTCCGCACCGGCCTCGGCGCACCGCTCGATGGTGGATTCCGAGACACCACCGTCGACCTGCAGCCACAGCTCCAGACCGTGCTTGGAGATCAGCTCACGGGTGCGGCGGATCTTCGGCAGCATGATGTCGAGGAAGGCCTGGCCGCCGAAGCCCGGCTCCACCGTCATGATCAGCAGCATGTCGAGCTCGGGGAGCAGGTCCTCGTACGGCTCGATGGGCGTCGCCGGCTTGAGCGCCATCGAGGCGCGGGCACCCTTGGCCCGGATCTCCCGCGCCAGCCGTACGGGCGCTGCCGCGGCCTCCACGTGGAAGGTGACGGAACCGGCACCCGCCTCGACGTACTGCGGCGCCCAGCGGTCCGGGTCCTCGATCATCAGATGGCAGTCCAGCGGCGTCTCCGTGGCCCGGCTGAGCGATTCCACGATCGGCACGCCGAGGGTCAGGTTGGGCACGAAGTGGTTGTCCATCACGTCGACGTGGAGCCAGTCGGCGCCGTCGACGGCCGTCGCCTCCTCGGCGAGCCGGGCGAAGTCGGCGGACAGGATGCTCGGGTTGATCTGGGCCATGTGCCAAGCCTGCCACGTTCCGCGGCACTTCCCCGCCTCGGTGCGCCCCAAAGCCTCACGGGATCATTACAGTTCGCGCAATCCCGGCGATTCGGCCCGCACCGAGGACCCAGAAGGTCGCCGTCAGGCCGTACGACGCAGCAGCGCGAGGTACATCGCGTCCGTGCCGTGCAGGTGGGGCCACAGCTGGACGTCGGGTCCGTCGCCCAGCGCGGGCACACCCGGCATCAGCGGACGCGCGTCCACCCACTCCGCCTCGACCGGCTCACCGCCGCGTCCCTTGAGTACGTCCTCGACCACCACCCGGGTCTCCGCGAGATGCGGCGAGCAGGTCGCGTAACCGACGATGCCGCCGACCCGCACGGCCTTCAACGCCTCCCGCAGCAGACTGCGTTGGAGCGGCGCGAAGTTCTCCAGGTCCTCGGCGCGGCGGCGCCAGCGGGACTCCGGGCGGCGGCGCAGCGCGCCGAGGCCGGAGCACGGTACGTCCATCAGGACCCGGTCGAAGACGCCGGGCTGCCACGGCGGGCGGGTGCCGTCGGCGGTGATCACCTGGTAGGGGCCGGGGTTGCCGGCCAGCGCCCGCTCCACGAGACGGGCCCGGTGCGGCTGCTTCTCGGCGGCCAGCAGCGCGGCTCCGCGTTCGGCGGCGAGGGCGGCGAGCAGGGCGGCCTTGCCACCCGGTCCGGCGCACCCGTCGAGCCAGCGGCTGTCGCTGCCCTCCAACGGCGCGTTGGCGAGGGCGGCGGCCACCAGCTGGCTGCCCTCGTCCTGGACCCCGGCCCGACCCTCCTGCACGGCGCCCAGGGCGCCGGGCTCGCCGCCCTCCGCCATCCGCACGGCATAGGGCGACCAGCGGCCGGGGAGGCCGTTCTCGTCGCCGAGGGCCGTGAGCAGCTCCTCGGTGGTGGAGCGGCCGGGGCGGGCGACGAGGGTGACCTCGGGCCGCTCGTTGTCGGCCTCGAGAAGGTCCTCGATCCCGGCGCGGCCGCCGCCCAGCGCATCCCAGAGCGCGGAGACGATCCAGCGCGGATGCGAGTGCACGACCGCCAGGTGATCCTCGGCGTCCTCCTCGTACGACGGGGCGACGCGCGCCACCCAGCCGTCGAGGTCGTCCGCGGCGACCTTCCGCAGCACGGCGTTGACGAACTTGGCGCGCCCCTCGCCGAGCACCACCCGGGCCAGCTCCACGCTGGCGGAGACCGCGGCGTGGGTGGGGATACGGGTGCCGAGCAGCTGGTGCACGCCCATGTTGAGCACATCGAGAACCGGCGGGTCGACCTCACGCAGCGGCCGGTCGATGCAGGCCGCGACGATCGCGTCGTACGTGCCCTGGCGGCGCAGCGTCCCATAGACCAGTTCGGTCGCCAGCGCCGCGTCCCTGGCGTCGAAATCGCCCTTGGCGCGTGCCTTCTTCAGCAGCGGGGGCAGGACGAGATTGGCGTACGCGTCGCGTTCGTCGACGGCCCTGAGCGCCTCGAAGGCGAGGAACCGGACGGGGTCCTTCTGGGGCCGGCGATGCGGCTTGGCGGGACGGCGACGCTGCTGGTCGTTCACGTGAAAGGTGCTCCGCTGATGGTGAGGGACGAACCCTCCCAGCGTAATCCCTCCGTACCGGGACAGTGGCTGAGTGACCTGCCGGGACGCCTCGCTCAGGGCATCGGCGGTAACCGATCATGGGTGGATGAGACCCGAGGTGCGCGCGTTCGTCGCCGATGGCCCACTGCCCGACTGGGACGCGAGCGAGGAGGAGATCGACAGGCGGGACAGGCAGCTGGTGGCCATCTCCGGGCCGGTTACGGCGGAGGAGGCGAAGGCACTGGTGGCCTGCTTCGGGCCCGACGACTGCTACGGCGTCGCCTGGTCGCTGTTGCACCTCATCGAGACCGGTCCGAACCCGGTGCTGACCGCCGAGCCCGACCCCGGCGCCAATGACTGGCACCACACGCTCTGGAAACGGGCCGTGAACGGTGGCCTCGTCCCCCAGTAACGCGACCGCTCAGCACCGGCCCCGGTCTCTGCCATACCCCCGAGGCACTTCGGTCCTCGGCGGGCCGCTCCGCGATCCGGCCCGATCCGAACGGAAGCCCCTAGGGCCTGTTCTGAGTTCCCCGTCGTCCGCGCGAAGCGCAGGCGCAGCGGTGGTCGGTGCGTGCGATCGGCGTGCGGTGTCGCAGGACAGGTGGCTCCGCCACCTGTCCTGCGGCGCCGTGCGGCGAGCGTGCGTGCCGGGCGTCGGGGCGCAGGCGGGGAACTCAGAACAGGCCCTAGATCCCCACCAGCTCCCCCGGGACGATCCGCACCCCGCGCGCCCAGTCCGCGGCCCGCATCGGCTTCTTGCCCTGCGGCTGGACCCAGAGCAGCTCGACGGCGTGCGATCCGGTGCCGACGTACACATGGTTCTTGGACGCGGACAGCTCACCGGGTGCCAGATCGGCGCGGTCCAGGACCGGCGCGGCCTGGATCAGCTTGAGGCGTTCCCCGCGGAAGAGCGTCCATGCCCCGGGGGCGGGGGTGCAGCCACGCACCACCCGGTCGACCCTCAGCGCCGGTGCGGACCACTGCACCTGGGCGTCCTCGACGGTGATCTTCGGCGCGAGGGTGACGCCGTCCACGGGCTGCGGCACGGCGTGCAGCGTGCCGTCCTCGATGCCGTCCATGGTCGCGGCGAGCAGCCCGGCACCGGCGAAGGCGAGCCGGGTCAGCAGATCACCGCTGGTGTCCGTGGGCCGCACCTCCTCGGTGAGGACGCCGTACACCGGGCCCGAGTCGAGCCCCTCCTCGATCAGGAAGGTCGAGGCGCCGGTGACCTCGTCGCCGGCCATCACCGCGTGCTGGACGGGGGCCGCGCCGCGCCAGGCGGGCAGCAGCGAGAAATGGAGGTTGACCCAGCCGCGGGCGGGTACGTCGAGGGCGATCTTGGGCAGCAGCGCCCCGTACGCGACGACCGGACAGCAGTCCGGGGCGATCTCCCGCAGCCGCGCGAGGAAGTCCTCGTCGCGCGGGCGGGCGGGCTTGAGCACCTCGATCCCGGCCTCCTCGGCGCGCTCGGCGACGGGGCTGGCGACCAAGCGGCGCCCCCGCCCCGAAGGTGCGTCGGGGCGGGTGACGACAGCGGCCACCTCGTGGCGGCCGGAGGCGATCAAGGCGTCCAAGGCGGGTACGGCAACCTCGGGGGTGCCTGCGAAGACGAGCTTCATCCGATGGCCTCTCAAGCTGGTACGGGAGGAGTTGAGCAGCGCACCAGTCTGTGACTCCTCCGCCCCACAAACGGGGTGGCTTCTCACTTGGCTCACCAGAGCCTCGTGACGGCCAAGCCCTGACCGCTGCCCAGGGGCAGAGCCAGAGCGTACTACGCCGTGCGGGAACACCGCCCCGCCCGGGGCGTACGCACGGCCGTGCGCCCTGCGCTTCGACGCATACGCCCCTGGAGCGTGACCACATCACCGGGTCACGCGTTGGTCAAGAGAGATTGACCGAAGCGGGCCGCCACGGTGCGGTCCGGCCCCTTTCAACGCCGGTTCGAGAGGCTTCTTCATGGCCGACCACGCAACCCACGACGCCCAAGCGCGGGCCAGCCTGCATCTGTTGGTGCGGGATATCGAGCGGGTCCGGCGGCAGGTGGACGCACTGCGCACGCTCACGGCCCAACTGGGCAACGTCTACCGTCCGCGCCGCTCCGGCCCGTCCACGGGCTTCGTCGTCTACGGCAGGGCCCCGGCCCCCACCGTCAGACTGGCCCAGGAACTGCGCGACAGCGTCGAGACCCTGGTGACGGCGGCAGTGGACTTCGACCGCTCGCTGGGCTTCTCCTGGGATGCGGTGGGCTCCGCGCTCGGGGTCACCAAGCAGGCGGTCCACCGGCGCTACGGCGCCCGCCGGAACACCCCGCAGCCGGGAACCACCGAGGTGGCAGCCGAGACCGCAGTGCCACGTCCGCTGCCCGTGACGCCCGGGTCCGGCCCGGCTCCCGTGCTGCCCGCCGTACCCGCCGCCCGCTCCATGCCCCCGCAGCCCTCCGCGGACCGGCCGCCCCTGCGCGAGGAGCTGCGCCCCGGCATCTTCCCCGGCCCGCGCAACGGCTGACCGAGTCCCCCTCTGCTGGTGCGCGGCGGGGCAGTCGTATGTGCGCCGTCCACCGGGCACCGGTGGACGGCGGGCCGGGTCAGCCGATGTCCGGGGGGTCGATCCTGATCCGGACCGGATCACCGCTGCCCCGGGCCGTCCGCGCGGCCTGCGCCGTCTTCAGCGCGGCGGCCAGCACGGCGCCGCTGCCCGGCGGAACCCTGAGCAGCGCCCGCTCCCAACTCTCCCCCAACGGCGCGTCCCACGGTCTTCTGGGCCTGCCGGGTTCGGTACCCGGAATCGGGACCGGGCCGAGCACTTCCGCCTCCGGCGGCAGTTCGGCCGCGGCGAGGAACGCCGCGAGCGCCTCCGGCAGGCCGGTCACCGACGCCATCCGGGACACCGGCGGGAAACCCAGCTCGGCGCGTTCCGCCAGCTCGCGGCGGGCATGGCCGATCGGGTCCCAGCGCACCAGCGCCTGGACCGGCCGCAGGGTCGGTTCGGCGACGATCACCACCGTGCCGCCCTCCGGCTGGCCCTGTACCAGCGAGGCCGCGGCGGTCCAGCGGCGCAGCGCCTCCTCGCCGGCCCGCAGATCGGGGCGGCCGACCATCGCCCAGCCGTCCAGCAGCAGCGCGGCCGCATAACCGCCCTCGGCGACGGGTTCGGCGCCCGGGGTGCTCACGACCAGAGCGGGCGCGGCCGGCACGGAGTCCAGAATGTGGTCGCGTCCTGACGTCCGCACCGGCACGGCGGGGAAGGCCCGGCCGAGCTCCTCGGCCGTCCGGCGGGCACCGACGATCTGGGCCCGCAGCCGCTGGGAGCCGCAGGCCACGCAGTGCCAGGCGGTCTCGGCCCGCCCGCACCACGCACAGTTGAGATCCCGCTGGTCCGGCGCCTCCAGCGGCCCGGCGCAGTGGCGGCACCGGGCAGGTTCACGGCAGCGCTCGCAGGCCAGCCGCGGGGCGTATCCGCGACGCGGCACCTGGACCAGCACCGGTCCGCGGCGCAGCCCGTCCCGTACGGTCTGCCAGGCGAGACTGGGCAGCCGCGCGGCCCTGGCCGCCCCATCCCGTGCCAGCTCGCCGTCGCCGACGGTACGCACCAACGGCGCCGCGATCCGCAGCTGCTCCCGGTCCGCGCGCAGCGGCAGCGCCCAGCCGGTCTCCACCAGCTGGGCGGCCTCCACGGTGCAGCTCGTGCCGCCGAGCAGGAACGCGCACCGGCCGTGCGCGGCCCGCAGCTCCAGGACCTCCCGGACATGCGGGAAGGGGGCGTTGTCGTCGCTGTGGCTCGAGTCCCCGTCGTCCCAGACTGCGACCAGGCCCAGGTCCGCGACCGGAGCGAACATCGCGGCCCGCGTCCCGACCACCGCACGCACCGATCCGCGCCGCACGGCAAGCCACTCCCGGTACCGCTTCTCGGGTCCGGAATCGGCGGTCAGCAGGGCGTGGCGGCCCGCCCCGAGCAGTTCGGTGAGCGCGGAGTCCACGCGCCCCGCCGTGCGCCCGTCCGGTACGACGATGAGCGCGCCCCGCCCCGAGGCGAGGGTGGCGGCCACGGCCCTGGCGATCTCCTGGGGCCAGTGCGGCCCGGGCAGCGCGGTCCACACCGCCCGGGGGGCACCGCCCTCGGCCAGTGACCGCAGGAACGCGGGCCCCTGCTCGTACCGCTCCCAGCTGCCTGGCGACGGCGCCGGGGGCGGTGGCAGCGGCTCCGGTGAGGGCCTGGACTCGGCCCTTCCGTTCCTGGGCGGCACGGCGAGCTGCAGCACATCGGCGAGGCTGCCGGCGTACCGGTCGGCCACCGCGCGCGACAGGGCGAGCAGCTCGGGTCCGAGCACCGGCTCGGGCGACACCACGTAGGCCAGCGCGGCGAGCGCCCCCGGGTAGTCCGATTCGGCACGCCGCTCGATGAGGAACCCGTCGATGAGGCCGCCGCCCTCACGGCGCCCGGCGCGGACATTGCGCCCCCCGGCCCCGAACCGGACCCGCACCCGCACCCCGGGCTGCGCCTCGGCGTCGAGCTCCTCCGGCACGGCGTAGTCGAAGTACTGGTCGAGGTGGAGCACGCCCTTGTTGACCAGCACCCGGGCGACGGGCAGCTCCTTCGCGAGCGCGGCGCCCCGCCAGGTCCGCGGTTTGGCCCGCGGCACCTTCGCCTGCCGCACGGTCTCCCGGATGAGCGCAAGCTGCTCCGGCGCCCCGCCGTCGGGCTCCGCGGACTGCTCGTTGTCCCTGCTCACAGCCAAATTCCTACCAGACGCCACTGACAGCGGCCCCGGGCGGAACGCCCCGGCCGCACGCGCCGGGGCCCGGACACCTCGTGCGGCGTCCGGGCCCCGGCGTACAGAGCGAGTGCGGCAGACCTACAGGCCGGCCGCCGTGCGCAGTGCTTCCACGCGGTCCGTGCGCTCCCAGGTGAAGTCGGGGAGCTCACGGCCGAAGTGGCCGTACGCCGCGGTCTGGGCGTAGATCGGACGCAGCAGGTCGAGGTCGCGGATGATCGCGGCCGGGCGGAGGTCGAAGACCTCGCCGATGGCGTGCTCGATCTTCTCGGTGTCGACCGCGGCGGTGCCGAACGTCTCGACGAACAGGCCCACCGGCTCGGCCTTGCCGATCGCGTACGCGACCTGCACCTCGCAACGGGCCGCGAGGCCCGCCGCGACGACGTTCTTGGCGACCCAGCGCATCGCGTACGCCGCCGAGCGGTCAACCTTCGACGGGTCCTTGCCCGAGAAGGCGCCGCCGCCATGGCGGGCCATGCCGCCGTACGTGTCGATGATGATCTTGCGGCCGGTCAGACCGGCGTCGCCCATGGGGCCGCCGATCTCGAAGCGGCCGGTCGGGTTGACCAGCAGCCGGTAGCCATCCGTGTCCAGCTTGATGCCGTCCTCGATCAACTGCGCGAGGACGTGCTCGACGACGAACTCGCGGATGTCGGGGGCGAGCAGCGAGTCCAGGTCGATGTCGCTGGCGTGCTGCGAGGAGACGACGACGGTGTCGAGGCGGACCGCCTTGTCGCCGTCGTACTCGATGGTGACCTGGGTCTTGCCGTCGGGGCGCAGGTACGGGATGGTCCCGTTCTTGCGGACCTCGGACAGCCGGCGGGAGAGCCGGTGCGCGATGTAGACCGGGAGCGGCATGAGCTCGGGCGTCTCGTCGCAGGCGTAGCCGAACATCAGGCCCTGGTCGCCCGCGCCCTGCTTGTCGAGCTCGTCCTCCTCGTCCCTCCGGGAGGCACCCTCGACCCGCTTCTCGTAGGCGGTGTCGACGCCCTGCGCGATGTCGGGCGACTGTGCGCCGATGGACACCGAGACGCCGCAGGAGGCGCCGTCGAAGCCCTTCTTCGAGGAGTCGTAGCCGATCTCCAGGATCTTGTTGCGCACCAGAGTCGGGATGTCGGCGTAGGCCTTGGTCGTGACCTCACCCGCGACGTGCACCAGACCGGTAGTGATCAAGGTCTCGACGGCGACGCGCGAAGTCGGGTCCTCGCGCAGGAGGGCGTCGAGAATGGTGTCGCTGATCTGGTCAGCGATCTTGTCGGGGTGACCCTCGGTGACGGATTCCGAGGTGAAGAGACGGCGGGACACATCGCTCCCTGGGGTTGCAGCGGCTGCTGGCTGATCATTGGCGGACGGCCGGGAGCTGCGCCCGGCACGGTCCGCGACCAGTTTATCGGTCGCCGTCACCTGCCGGACCACGTATCTCGCCCTTTGGGAGTTCTGTGACCCGTGGCACTGATGTCCACGGTACGAGAATCACCCTCCGGAGAAGCCACTGACGCCCGGATACGGATGGTTTTTCACCAGTCTGAGAGCTTAATCACGCCTGGGACGAGAAGCGTGCCGACACGAGATCCCAGACCATGTCGGCGAGCCCCTCCTTGGGACCGTACGGCACCTGGATCTCGCCGCCGTCGGCCGCCAGGACCACCGCCTCGTTCTCCTCGGAGCCGAAGGTCTTGCGCTCCCCCACCTCATTGACGACGAGCAGGTCGCAGCCCTTGCGCAGGAGCTTCTCGCGGCCGTTGGCGAGCACGTTGTCGGTCTCGGCGGCGAACCCGACGACGATCTGGTACGGCGTTGCCCGCTCGGCGGAGACCTCGGCGAGGATGTCCGGATTGCGGACGAGCGCGATCGGCGCGGGTTCCTGGCCGTCCTTCTTCTTGATCTTTCCCTCGGCGTACTCGGCCGGGCGGAAATCGGCGACCGCGGCCGCCATCACCACGGCATCGGCGTCGGACGCGGCCTTCAGCACCGCTTCTCGCAGCTGCACCGCGGTGCCGACCCGTACGACGTCGGCGCCCGACGGATCGGGCAGTCCGGTGTTGGCCTCGATGAGCGTGACCCTGGCCCCGCGGGCAACCGCGGTACGGGCCAGCGCGTACCCCTGCTTCCCGGAAGAGCGGTTGCCGAGGTAGCGGACCGGGTCGAGCGGCTCCCGGGTACCGCCCGCGCTGATCACCACATGGCGGCCCACCAGGTCCGGCGCGACGGGCCCGCGGGCCAGCACCCAGCGGCAGACCTCGAAGATCTCAGCGGGATCGGGCAGCCGGCCCTTGCCGGTGTCGACGCCGGTGAGCCGGCCGACGGCGGGCTCGATGACGACGGCTCCACGCCGGCGCAGCGTGGCGACGTTCTCCTGAGTGGCCGGGTGCTCCCACATCTCGGTGTGCATGGCGGGCGCGAAGACCACCGGACAGCGAGCGGTGAGGAGCGTGTTGGTGAGCAGGTCGTCGGCGAGACCGTGGGCGGCCTTGGCAAGCATGTCGGCGGTGGCGGGGGCGACCACGACGAGGTCGGCGCCCTGCCCGATACGGACGTGCGGCACCTCGTGGACGTCGTTCCACACCTCGGTCGCCACCGGGTGGCCGGAGAGCGCCGACCAGGTGGCGGCGCCCACGAACTGGAGCGCGGATCCGGTCGGGACGACCCGTACGTCATGACCGGACTCGGTCAGCCGTCGCAGCAGCTCGCACGCCTTGTAGGCGGCGATGCCCCCGCTGACCCCCAGAACGACCTTCGGCTTCTCCACTGCGTCTCCCCGCACTCGGGTACGTACTCGGACACGTACAACCCCCATGCTGCCTCACGGCACCGAAGGCACCGCCACGCCCCCGGACACACCACAGGCCCGGCGATGGTGGCCGCCGGGCCTGTGGTGAAGGTGCCTTGTCCTGCTTACTGAGCGGGGCCCTCGATGGCCTCGGAGGTCAGCAGGCCTGCGTTGATCTCGCGGAGCGCGATCGAGAGCGGCTTCTCGTGCACGTGGGTGTCGACGAGCGGACCGACGTACTCGAGGAGGCCTTCGCCGAGCTGCGAGTAGTACGCGTTGATCTGACGCGCGCGCTTGGCAGCGTAGATCACAAGGCTGTACTTCGAGTCGGTGGCCTCGAGGAGCTCATCAATCGGCGGGTTGATGATGCCCTCGGGCGTGGTGATGGAAGAGGACACTCTCTGCCTTCCGAAGGGGGTAAAGATCAAAGAAATCTTTGATACTGCGGATTCCGCCGGGGTGGTGCTCCGGTTCGGCTGGTTCAGGCGCTGCTGTCACGGCGGGCGGAAGCCTGAAGCATCAAGGCTAGCAGCTCACGTGATACGTCCTCGACGGAGGTGTTGACCAGCGTCGTATCGAACTCCGATTCGGCGGCGAGCTCGACCTTGGCGGCGGCAAGCCGCCGCTCGATCACCTCGGGCGCCTCGGTCCCGCGGCCGGTGAGCCGGCGCACCAGCTCGTCCCAGCTCGGCGGGGCGAGGAAGACCAGCTGCGCGTCGGACATTGACTGGCGGACCAGCCGGGCACCCTGGAGATCGATCTCCAGGAGAACCGGCTCGCCCGCGTCGAGGCGTTCGACCACGGCGCGGCGCGGTGTGCCGTACCGGTTGCCGGCGAATTCGGCCCACTCCAGCAGTTCGCCGTTGGCGATCAGCTTGTCGAACTCGTCGTTGTCCACGAAGAAGTAGTGGACACCGTTGCGCTCCCCTGGGCGCGGCTTGCGGGTCGTCGCCGACACCGAGAGCCAGACATCGGGGTGCGCCTTGCGCATGTGAGCGACGACCGTGCTCTTGCCGACACCGGAGGGGCCGGAGAGCACGGTCAGCCGCGGACGTGCGTCCGGGGGTACGGGGGACGTCCCCCGGGATGTTGCAGCCATGGAGCGATTATCCCCGTTCTCAGGGGTGCCTGAGAACGTCAGGCGGCGGAGCCGCCGAACTCTCGCTCCAGGGAAGCGATCTGGTTGGAGCCGAGACCCCGCACACGGCGGCTCTCGGAGATCCCGAGCCGCTCCATGATCTGCTTGGCGCGGACCTTGCCGACGCCGGGCAGGGACTCCAGAAGGGCGGAGACCTTCATCTTGCCGATGACGTCGTTCTCCTGGCCCTGCTTGATGACCTCGTGGAGCGAGGCGCCGGAGTGCTTGAGTCGATTCTTGACCTCGGCCCGCTCCCGGCGAGCCGCGGCGGCCTTTTCGAGCGCGGCTGCGCGCTGTTCAGGGGTAAGGGGCGGAAGAGCCACGCCTACGTCACCTCGGATGTCGATCTGTCGGATACGGACCAGTGAGGAACCTAGTCGCCCCACACCTGGTGAGCAACGAACAACCTGTGCACGTTGGCTCTCGTCGGAGACTAGCGGCCAAGGCCGCCGGAGTCAGCGAGAACAGACGAAAAGTCCTGGTCAGCCTCAGCCGATCAGGACATTTCAGACATAACAACCGAGTTTTCAGGTCATGATTCCGTCAACACGCTGTTACATGGCATGGTCAGATTCCCTGAACGGCTGCACGGACCTCGTCCGTGAGCCGTTCGGCGGCTTCGCGCAGCCCGGACGCGTCCGGTCCGTGGCGCAGCACGCCCCGGCTCACGCTCGGCAGCACGTTGCCCACCGCGGCACCGAAGACACCCGGCAGATCGGCGGGGGTGGCACCCTGGGCGCCGATCCCGGGGGCCAGCAGCGGTCCGTTGACCGCCAGATCCACGCCCGCGTCGCCGAGCGTGGCGCCGATCACGACGCCGACCGAGCCGAGCGGCTCGGCACCCTCGTTCTCGGCGGCCACGTGGTCGAGCATCACCTGGGCCAGCGACCGGCCGTCCGCGGCGGTGGCGCGCTGCACCTCGGCGCCCTCGGGGTTGGAGGTGAGTCCGAGGACGAAGACGCCCGCACCGGAGAGAACGGCCGCGTCGAGCGCCGGGCGCAGCGAGCCGAAGCCGAGGTACGGCGAGACGGTGAGCGCGTCGGAGAACAGCGGCGAGTCCTTGTCCAGGTAGGCCGCCGCATAGGCGCCCATGGTGGAGCCGATGTCGCCGCGCTTGGCGTCCATCAGGACGAGCGCGCCGGCCGCCCGTGCCTCCTCGACGCCCTTCTCCAGGACGGCGATGCCGCGCGAGCCGAACCGCTCGAAGAACGCGGACTGCGGCTTGAGGACGGCCACCCGGTCGGCCAGCGCCTCGACGACGGTGCGGGTGAAGCGCTCCAGGCCCGCGATGTCGTCGTTCAGACCCCAAGAGGTGAGCAGCGAGGCGTGCGGGTCGATGCCGACGCAGAGCGGCCCGCGGATGTCCATGGCGCGGCGCAGTCGTGCGCCGAAGGGTTCGAGAGTCACTTCGTGGCCTTCCGGGTCTCGGCGCCGACGGCCTCGGCGAGGGTGGCGTACGGGGAAGCCGCGAGGCGTGCGGCCAGGCCCTTGTGGATCGCGCGGGCGTAGAACGGGCCCTCGTAGATGAAGGCGCTGTAACCCTGGACGAGGGTGGCGCCGGCGAGGATGCGCTGCCAGGCGTCCTCGGCGGTCTCGATGCCACCGACGCCCACCAGGGTGATCTCGTCGCCGACCCGCGTGTAGAGGCGCCGCAGGACCTCCAGGGAGCGCGCCTTGAGGGGCGCTCCGGAGAGTCCGCCGGCCTCCTTGACGAGCGACGGCGAGGACTTCAGCCCGAGACCGTCGCGGGCGATGGTGGTGTTGGTGGCGATGATGCCGTCCAGGCCGAGCTCGACCGCGAGGTCTGCGACCGCGTCGACGTCCTCGTCGGCGAGGTCGGGGGCGATCTTGACGAGGAGCGGGACCCGGCGCTCGGTGACGGTCCGGTCGGCCGCCTCGCGCACGGCGGTGAGCAGCGGGCGCAGCGCCTCGGTGGCCTGGAGGTTGCGCAGACCGGGCGTGTTGGGCGAGGAGACGTTGACGACCAGGTAGTCGGCGTGGCGGGCAAGCCGCTCGGTGGACTTCACGTAGTCGCCGACGGCCTCGGCCTCCGGCACGACCTTGGTCTTGCCGATGTTGACGCCGACCGTCGTCCGGAAGACGGGGTTACGGGCGGCCAGGCGCTCGGCCACGGCCGCGGAGCCCTCGTTGTTGAACCCCATGCGGTTGATCAGCGCGCGGTCCGCCACGAGGCGGAAGAGGCGCTTCCTGGGGTTGCCGGGCTGCGGCTCGCCGGTGACCGTACCGATCTCGATGTGATCGAAGCCGAGCATCGACATGCCGTCGATCGCGACGGCGTTCTTGTCGAAGCCCGCGGCGAGGCCGAACGGGCCGTGCATGCGCAGACCGAGGGCCTCGGTGCGCAGCTCCTTGTGGCGGGGGGCGAGCACCGCGGCGACGAAGGTGCGCAGGACGGGAATGCGGGCCGCGAGGCGGATCCACCGGAAGGCCAGGTAGTGGGCCTGCTCCGGGTCCATCCGCTTGAAGACCAGCCGGAAGAAGAACGGGTACATGGGAGTGTCCTCACAGAGAGGGGGACACCGTTTCCGGTGTCCCCCTGCTGGGCTAGTCGCGGGCTGCGGTCAGATGTTCCGCGTGTTCCTGGAGGGAACGTACGCCGACGTCTCCGTGGGTGAGCGCGTCGATGCCCTGGACGGCGGCGGCGAGCGCCTGGACCGTGGTCAGGCACGGCACCGCGCGGGCCACGGCCGCAGTACGGATCTCGTAGCCGTCGAGGCGGCCGCCCGTCCCGTACGGCGTGTTGACGATCAGGTCGACCTCGCCGTCGTGGATGAGCTGAACAATGGTCTTCTCGCCGTTCGGGCCCTCGCCCTCGGACTGCTTCCGCACGACGGTGGCGTTGATGCCGTTGCGCTTGAGGACCTCGGCGGTGCCGGAGGTGGCCATCAGCTCGAAGCCGTGGGCGACCAGCTCGCGGGCCGGGAAGATCATCGAGCGCTTGTCACGGTTGGCGACGGAGATGAAGGCACGGCCCTTGGTGGGCAGCGGGCCGTACGCGCCGGCCTGCGACTTGGCGTACGCCGTGCCGAAGACCGAGTCGATGCCCATGACCTCACCGGTGGAACGCATCTCCGGGCCGAGGACCGTGTCGACGCCGCGGCCGTGGATGTCGCGGAACCGCGACCACGGCATGACGGCCTCCTTGACGGAGATCGGCGCGTCGAGCGGCAGGGTGCCGCCGTCGCCGTTCCTCGGCAGCAGGCCCTCCTCGCGGAGCTCGGCGACGGTCGCGCCCAGCGAGATGCGGGCGGCGGCCTTGGCGAGCGGCACCGCGGTCGCCTTCGACGTGAAGGGGACGGTACGGGAGGCGCGCGGGTTGGCCTCCAGGACGTACAGGATGTCGCCGGAGAGCGCGAACTGAATGTTGATCAGCCCACGCACGCCGACGCCCTTGGCGATGCCCTCGGTGGAGGCGCGCAGCCGCTTGATGTCGTAACCGCCGAGGGTGATCGGGGGCAGCGCACAGGCGGAGTCGCCGGAGTGGATGCCGGCCTCCTCGATGTGCTCCATGACGCCGCCGAGGTAGAGCTCGGTGCCGTCGTAGAGCGCGTCGACGTCGATCTCGATGGCGTCGTCGAGGAAGCGGTCGACCAGAACCGGCCGGGTGGGGCTGATCTCCGTGGACTCGGCGATGTACGAGGAGAGCCGCGTCTCGTCGTACACGATCTCCATGCCACGGCCGCCGAGCACGTACGACGGGCGCACGAGGACGGGGTAACCGATCTCGTCGGCGATGGACTTGGCCTCGGCGAACGTGGTGGCGGTGCCGTGCTTCGGGGCCGGGAGTCCGGCCTCGGCCAGGACACGGCCGAACGCGCCGCGGTCCTCGGCTGCGTGGATCGCCTCCGGGGAGGTGCCGACGACCGGCACCCCGTTGTCCTTGAGTGCCTGCGACAGACCCAGCGGGGTCTGGCCGCCGAGCTGGACGATGACACCGGCGATCGGGCCCGCGAGGGACTCGGCGTGCACGATCTCCAGCACGTCCTCGAGCGTCAGCGGCTCGAAGTACAGGCGGTCGGAGGTGTCGTAGTCGGTGGAGACGGTCTCCGGGTTGCAGTTGACCATCACGGTCTCGTAGCCCGCGTCGCTCAGCGCGAAGGAGGCGTGGACGCAGGAGTAGTCGAACTCGATGCCCTGACCGATGCGGTTGGGGCCGGAGCCGAGGATGATCACCGCGGGCTTGGTGCGGGTCGCGACCTCGCTCTCCTCGTCGTACGAGGAGTAGAAGTACGGCGTGTTCGCGGCGAATTCGGCGGCGCAGGTGTCGACCGTCTTGTACACCGGGCGGATGCCGAGGGCGTGCCGCACCTCACGGACGACGTCCTCACGCAGACCGCGGATCTCGGCGATCTGGACATCGGAGAATCCGTGCCGCTTGGCCTCGGCGAGCAGCTCGGGACCGAGCTTGTCGGCGGCGGCCAGCTCGTCGGCGATCTCCTTGATCAGGAAGAGCTGGTCGACGAACCAGGGGTCGATCTTCGTGGCGTCGAAGAGTTCTTCCTGGGTGGCGCCGGCCCGGATCGCCTGCATGACCGTGTTGATCCGGCCGTCGGTCGGACGGACCGCCTCGGCCAGCAGCTCGGCCTTGTCGCCGGGCTCACCGGTGAAGGCGAACTGCGAGCCCTTCTTCTCCAGGGAGCGCAGCGCCTTCTGGAGCGCCTCGGTGAAGTTGCGGCCGATCGCCATGGCCTCGCCCACCGACTTCATGGTGGTGGTGAGGGTCGAGTCGGCGGACGGGAACTTCTCGAAGGCGAACCGCGGGGCCTTGACGACGACGTAGTCGAGCGTCGGCTCGAAGGAGGCCGGGGTCTTCTCGGTGATGTCGTTGGGGATCTCGTCGAGCGTGTAGCCGACGGCCAGCTTGGCGGCGATCTTGGCGATCGGGAAGCCGGTGGCCTTCGACGCCAGCGCCGAGGAGCGGGAGACCCGCGGGTTCATCTCGATCACGATGACCCGGCCGTCGGTCGGGTCGATGGCGAACTGGATGTTGCAGCCGCCGGTGTCGACTCCGACCTCGCGGATGATCGCGATGCCGATGTCACGCAGCCGCTGGTACTCGCGGTCGGTGAGCGTCATCGCCGGGGCGACGGTGATCGAGTCACCCGTGTGGACGCCCATCGGGTCGAAGTTCTCGATGGAGCAGACGACCACGACGTTGTCGTGCTTGTCGCGCATCAGCTCCAGCTCGTACTCCTTCCAGCCGAGGATGGACTCCTCCAGGAGCACCTCGGTGGTCGGGGAGAGCGTGAGGCCCTGACCGGCGATGCGGCGCAGCTCCTCCTCGTCGTGCGCGAAGCCGGAGCCGGCGCCGCCCATCGTGAAGGAGGGGCGGACGACGACGGGGTAGCCGCCGAGCGTGTCGACGCCCTGGAGCACGTCGTCCATCGTGTGGCAGATGACCGAGCGGGCGGACTCGCCGTGGCCGATCTTCGCATTGACGGCCTCGACGACGCCCTTGAAGAGGTCGCGGTCCTCGCCCTTGTTGATGGCCTCGACATTGGCGCCGATGAGCTCGACGCCGTACTTCTCCAGGACACCGTTCTCGTGCATGGAGATCGCGGTGTTGAGCGCGGTCTGGCCGCCCAGCGTCGGGAGCAGCGCGTCGGGGCGCTCCTTGGCGATGATCTTCTCGACGAACTCGGGGGTGATCGGCTCGACGTACGTGGCGTCGGCGATCTCCGGGTCGGTCATGATCGTCGCCGGGTTGGAGTTCACCAGGATGACGCGCAGGCCCTCGGCCTTGAGGACGCGGCAGGCCTGGGTGCCGGAGTAGTCGAACTCGGCGGCCTGGCCGATGACGATCGGGCCGGAGCCGATGACCAGGACGGACTGGATATCGGAGCGCTTAGGCACGCTGGCCCTCCATCAGGGATACGAATCGGTCGAAGAGGTACGCGGCGTCGTGCGGGCCCGCGGCTGCTTCGGGGTGGTACTGGACGCTGAAGGCAGGCTGGTCGAGGAGTTGCAGCCCCTCGACGACCTGGTCGTTCAGGCAGACGTGGGAGACCTCGGCGCGGCCGAACTTCGTGTCCGACACCTTGTCCAGCGGGGCGTCGACGGCGAAGCCGTGGTTGTGCGCGGTGACCTCGACCTTGCCGGTCGTGCGGTCCTGCACCGGCTGGTTGATGCCGCGGTGGCCGTACTTGAGCTTGTACGTGCCGAAGCCGAGCGCGCGGCCCAGGATCTGGTTGCCGAAGCAGATGCCGAAGAGCGGCGTCTTCCGCTCCAGGACGCCCTGCATGACGGAGACCGGATGGTCGGCGGTGGCCGGGTCGCCGGGGCCGTTGGAGAAGAAGACTCCGTCGGGCTGGACCGCGTACACCTCGTCGAGGGTGGCGGTGGCGGGCAGGACGTGCACCTCGATGCCGCGCTCGGCCATCCGGTGCGGGGTCATGCCCTTGATGCCGAGGTCGATCGCGGCGACGGTGAACTTCTTGGTGCCGATCGCGGGGACGACGTACGTCTCCTTGGTCGCGACCTCTGCGGAGAGGTCGGCGCCCACCATCTCGGGGGCTTCCAGCACCCGGGCCAGCAGCGTGGCCTCGTCGGCGACCGCGTCGCCGGAGAAGATGCCGACGCGCATGGCGCCGCGCTCGCGCAGGTGGCGGGTGAGGGCGCGGGTGTCGATGCCGCTGATGCCGACGACGCCCTGGCGCTCCAGCTCCTCGTCGAGCGAGCGCTGCGAGCGCCAGTTGGACGGCACCCGTGCGGGGTCGCGTACCACGTAGCCGGAGACCCAGATCTGCTGGGACTCGGGGTCCTCGTCGTTCACGCCGGTGTTGCCGACGTGCGGAGCGGTCATCACGACGACCTGGCGGTGGTACGAGGGGTCGGTCAGGGTCTCCTGGTAGCCGGTCATGCCGGTGGAGAACACCGCCTCGCCGAAGGTCTCCCCCACGGCCCCGTAGGCGCGGCCGCGGAAGGCGCGGCCGTCCTCCAGGACGAGTACGGCGGGAGCTTTGGCGGCTCCCCGGGTGGAGATGGTCATCGTGCGGTGCCTTCCGTAGTGCTGGTGAGGTGGTGAATGGCGTCGACCCAGGCCGGGTGTTCGGCCGAGCGGTCGGAGCGGAAGCCGGAGTCGATCAGCTTGTCGCCGAGCGCCCAGGTGATGATCAGCAGGCCGCCCTCGGGGAGGACCTTGCCCGCGATGCCCTTGTCGAGCCGGGCGTCACGCAGCTGCGCGGCCGGGACGAAGAAGTCGGCTGCTCCGGGGCGTACGACCTCGAGTCCCTGCTCGGTCAGCGTGAGCTCCACGCGGCTGCGGGTGCCGAGGCCGTGGGCGACGATCCGGTCGAGCCACTGCCCGGCGGTCGTCGAGGCGTGGTAGCGGCCGGTCATCGTCAGCAGCGGCTCGCCGTCGGCGTACCCCTCCGGCGTGGCGGGCAGTTCCGGCAGATCGGACTGCAGGCTCCCCCGCCACTTCCATCCCTGGCGCATCAGCCAGTAGATGAAGGCGATGAAGACGATCAGTCCGATCACCCAGCTGATGCGGGCGGGCCAATCGGTCACGTCCGCCGACTTCTGCTCGGCGGCCAGCTGGTACAGGGGGGTCAGTGATGTCACGCGAGCTTCCCGTCGACGACCGTGGCACGGCCCCGCAGGAACGTATGGGTGACGCGACCCGGCAGCTCGCGCCCCTCGTACGGGGTGTTGCGGCTGCGGGAGGCGAAGCCCGCGGGGTCCACGACTCCACGGTATGCCGGATCGACCAGCGTGAGGTTGGCAGGCTCACCGGCCGAGACGGGGCGGCCGTGTCCGTCGAGCCGGCCGATGGCGGCCGGGCGGAACGACATCCGGTCGGCGACGCCCGCCCAGTCGAGGAGCCCCGTCTCGACCATGGTCTGCTGGACGACGGAGAGCGCGGTCTCCAGACCCACCATGCCCATGGCGGCCGCGGCCCACTCGCAGTCCTTGTCCTCGTGCGGGTGCGGGGCATGGTCGGTGGCGACACAGTCGATCGTGCCGTCGGCGAGTGCCTCGCGCAGGGCCAGCACGTCGGCCTCGGTGCGCAGCGGCGGGTTCACCTTGTAGACCGGGTTGTACGACCGTACGAGCTCGTCGGTGAGGAGCAGGTGGTGCGGGGTGACCTCGGCGGTCACGTTCCACCCCTTGGACTTGGCCCAGCGGACGATCTCCACCGAGCCGGCGGTCGACAGGTGGCAGATGTGCACCCGGGAGCCGACGTGGGCGGCGAGGAGAACATCGCGGGCGATGATCGACTCCTCGGCGACGGCCGGCCATCCGCCGAGACCGAGCTCGGCCGAGACGATGCCTTCGTTCATCTGGGCGCCCTCGGTCAGGCGGGGCTCCTGGGCGTGCTGGGCGACGACACCGTCGAACGCCTTCACGTACTCCAGCGCGCGCCGCATGATCACCGCGTCGTCGACACACTTGCCGTCGTCGGAGAAGACTTTCACTCCAGCGGCCGAATCGTGCATGGCGCCGAGTTCTGCGAGCTGCTTGCCCTCCAGCCCGACGGTGACGGCGCCGATCGGCTGCACGTCGCAGTAGCCGGACTCCTTGCCGAGCCGCCAGACCTGCTCGACGACACCGGCGGTGTCGGCGACCGGGAAGGTGTTGGCCATGGCGTGCACGGCGGTGAAGCCACCGACCGCAGCCGCCTTGGTGCCGGTGAGAACGGTCTCGGAGTCCTCGCGCCCGGGCTCACGCAGATGGGTGTGCAGGTCGACCAGCCCGGGCAGCAGAATCTGCCCCTCGGCTTCGACGACGGTCGCGTCGCCAGCGTCGATACCGGCACCGCTCCAGTCGATTTCGCCCTGCCGGGCGGTGGCGGCAATGGTCTCGCCGTCGATCAGGACGTCCTGGGGCTCGCCGCCGAGGACCTTCGCGCCGCGGATAAGGATCTTGCTCATGATTACTTGTTCTCCTCGGAATCAGCGGGGCGCGCAGCGTTTCGGTCAAGGGTGGTGGCGGGCTCGGACCCACCCAGCAGCAGATAGAGCACCGCCATCCGGATGGAAACACCGTTGGCGACCTGCTCGACGGCCGTGCAGCGGTCGGAGTCGGCGACCTCGGCGGTGATCTCCATGCCGCGGACCATCGGGCCGGGGTGCATGACGATGGCGTGCTCCGGCATCTTGGCCATGCGCTCGCCGTCCAGGCCGTAGCGGCGGGAGTACTCGCGCTCGGTCGGGAAGTACGCGGCGTTCATCCGTTCCCGCTGCACACGCAGCATCATCACCGCGTCGGACTTCGGCAGCACCTCGTCGAGGCTGTAGCTGACCTCGCAGGGCCACTGCTCCACACCCACCGGCACGAGGGTCGGCGGGGCCACCAGGGTGACATGGGCGCCGAGCGTGTGCAGCAGGTGGACATTGGAGCGGGCGACCCGGCTGTGCAGGACGTCGCCGACGATGGTGATCCGCCGTCCGTCCAGGTCCCGGCCCAGGCCGGCGTCGGCGCCCACCAGCCGGCGACGCATGGTGAACGCGTCGAGCAACGCCTGGGTGGGGTGCTCATGGGTGCCGTCACCGGCGTTGACGACGGCGCCGTCGATCCAGCCGGACGTCGCGAGGCGGTACGGGGCGCCGGAGGCACCGTGCCGGATGACGACGGCATCGGCGCCCATCGCCTCCAGGGTCAGTGCGGTGTCCTTGAGCGACTCGCCCTTGGAGACCGACGAGCCCTTCGCGGAGAAGTTGATGACATCGGCGGAGAGGCGCTTGGCAGCGGCCTCGAAGGAGATTCGGGTACGCGTCGAGTCCTCGAAGAAGAGGTTGACGACGGTACGGCCGCGCAGGGTCGGGAGTTTCTTGATCGGCCGGTCCGCTACCCGGGCCATCTCCTCGGCGGTGTCGAGGATCAGGACGGCGTCGTCGCGGGTGAGGTCGGCGGCCGAGATGAGGTGACGCTTCATCTGGGTGTTCTCCTGGAGAGTTCAGGCGTGCGGGCGTGCAGAAGCCGTCGTACGACCGGTGCGTCGTACGGATGTGTGCAGCTACTGCTCGCCTGCCGGGGCGGTCTGCTGGACGCCGAGCAGTACGGCGTCACGGCCGTCCTCCTCGGCGAGCTGGACCTTGACCGTCTCCCGCAGTGACGTGGGGAGGTTCTTGCCGACGTAGTCGGCACGGATCGGGAGCTCGCGGTGGCCGCGGTCGACAAGGACCGCAAGTTGCACCGCGCGGGGCCGGCCGATGTCGCCGAGCGCGTCGAGCGCGGCGCGGATCGTGCGGCCGGAGAAGAGAACATCGTCCACCAGGACGACCAAACAGCCCTCGATGCCCTCGCCGGGGATCTCGGTACGGGCCAGGGCGCGCGCCGGGCGCAGCCGCAGGTCGTCGCGGTACATGGTGATGTCGAGGGAGCCGACCGGCATCTTCCGGCCGGTGATCTCCTGGAGCTTGTCGGCGAGCCGACGGGCCAGAAAGACACCTCGGGTCGGGATGCCGAGCAGGACCACGTCGTCGGCGCCCTTGGCGCGTTCGACGATTTCGTGGGCGATGCGGGTCAGTACTCGGGCGACGTCGGGAGCCTCCAGAACGGGGCGTGCCGCATTGCCGGTGGCTTCGTGCTGTGCGTCCATAAGAAACGGACCTCCTTCTCCGCCTCACTGGACGGACCTTAAAGGACGTCGAAATTGCGTCATCAACGTTACCAGGGCTTGAACTCGCCCCTGGTCGCACCCCCGGGAGGTGCCGGTCCGGACCATTCGGCTTGACGCATCCAAGTAACGCTGCGTAACCTCACAGTGAGTTACCAGACTTCGTCCGGGGAGCCTTATGTCCAGCGAATACGCAAAACAGCTCGGGGCCAAGCTCCGTGCCATCCGCACCCAGCAGGGCCTCTCCCTCCATGGCGTGGAGGAGAAGTCCCAGGGCCGCTGGAAGGCCGTCGTGGTCGGCTCGTACGAGCGCGGCGACCGCGCCGTGACCGTGCAGCGCCTCGCTGAGCTGGCGGACTTCTACGGGGTTCCGGTGCAGGAGCTTCTGCCCGGTACGACGCCGGGCGGGGCCGCAGAGCCGCCGCCGAAGCTTGTCCTGGACCTGGAGCGCCTCGCCCACGTCCCGCCGGAGAAGGCCGGACCGCTGCAGCGCTACGCCGCGACGATCCAGAGCCAGCGCGGTGACTACAACGGCAAGGTGCTCTCGATCCGCCAGGACGACCTGCGCACGCTGGCCGTGATCTACGACCAGTCGCCGTCCGTGCTCACGGAACAGCTGATCAGCTGGGGCGTGCTGGACGCGGACGCGCGTCGCGCGGTTGCCCACGAGGAAGGCTGACGTCCGGGGCTAGAGCCCCGGCCAGCAGAAACGTACCGCCGGGTTGCCGGGTGCCTTTTCGGGCCCGGCAACCCGGCGTTTTTTCTGCCCCGGTCCCGGGCGAGGCCCGTCCGGCGTGATGCGCGCCGGTCCGGGGTGCGGGGTTCCGCCCTCAAGCGCCGGACAGGCTTGAGTGTGCTGCCCAGCAACGGGGCGGGCCCTCGTCCACCCCACCCCGGGTCCAGGGTGACCGGTTCCGTCCTCAAGCGCCGGACAGGCTTGAGTGTGCTGCCCAGCAACGGGGCGGGCCCGCGTCCACCCCACCCCGGGTCCGGGGCGGGAGGTTCCGTCCTCAATCGCCGGACAGGCTTGGGATGCGCTGCCCGGCAACGGGGGTGCCGCCGCGTTGTCCGGTGGTGGGGTGGGTGGGGCCCTTCCGGGGCGTCTCCTCGGGACTGGCG
>NZ_JBITER010000056.1:0-34213 GCF_044455345.1 Streptomyces sp. NPDC051286
ATCGGCATGTCCCACTCAACGACCGGCACCCCACAGAGGTACCGGTCGCATCGTCAGTTCATCCGAACCGGTCATGTGCGGAGGATGGGGCTAGCCCGCCACAGCGGCGAACGGCCCTCAGCGGCCCTCGGTCGAGGACTCCCACTCCGCCAGCGTCACGACATCCTTCAGGAAACCTCGTACCCCCAGGAACGAGGAGAGATGTTCCCGGTGGTCTTCGCAGGCCAGCCAGGTCTTACGGCGCTCCGGAGTGTGCAGCTTCGGATTGTTCCAGGCCAGCACCCATACGGCGGTCGTACGGCAGCCCTTGGCGGAACAGATCGGTGCGGTGGCGGCGCTCTCGGCGGCATGTTCGGGGGAGTTCACGGACTCAACCCTAGGGCCCTGCGAGAGCCGGAGAAAAAACGACGCCGAGCAGCCACGGGGGGAGCTGCCCGGCGTCGGTCTGTCGCTCCGACGGGGGATGCGGAGCGCGTAGGAAGTATGTCACGCGGACCGGGGTGCGGTGCACCTGAACTGCATGATTGGTCTGAGCTTTTCTTGAGACCACAGGTGAGCTGTGCGCTCAACTGTGCTCAGGCGGTTCCGTCCCACCGCGGGCCCGGTCGGCCGCCGGTCCGGATTTTGCGGGACCGGCCACCGGGGCGGCATCGAGCATCGGCCGCGCGGGCGGCGATACGAAGGTCGAAGGCAGCGAAGGGGGCGTTTCCCGGCCCGCGTTGGCGATGACGACGGCGACGTACGGAAGCAGGGCACCCAGGACGAGCGCCACGATGGCCACAGGTCGCTCGATGTTCCACAGCACTGCGGCCAGGATCACCGAGACCGTCCGTACGGACATCGAGATCACGTAGCGGCGCTGCCTGCCACGCACATCGTCCGCGAGGCTCTGCCGCGCTCCCGTGATCCGGAAGACCTCCGCCCCGCTCTGCTTCCACATCACGTTCCACCACCCTTCCCCGGGCTCTCCGCGAGCCGCTCCCACGGTACGCCCGGCCTCCGACGGGTTCGAGACCGGGGCACGCCGTATTCACGCACAACCGCACCCACGTGGCGCGGACGGACCTGTCCGAGATGCGGAGCACCGCCGAGGGGCCGAAACTGGGCGCACATGTGCGACACCGCGCCGCATGAGGAGGCGACATGGGCTGGTTGTGGGCAATCATCGTGGGTTTGGTCCTCGGTCTGATCGCCAAGGCGATCCTGCCCGGCAAGCAGAACATCCCACTCTGGCTGACGACCATTTTCGGCATCATCGGCAGCGTCCTCGGCAATACCGTCGCCACCTGGATCGGCGTCAATGAGACCAAGGGCATCGACTGGACGCGCCACCTGCTGCAGCTGATCGGCGCCGTGGTCGTCGTCGGTGTCGGCGACATGCTCTGGACGTCGATGCGCCGCAGCAGACAGAAGGCCTGACCCGGCACGCGTACAGCACAGTGCGGCCGGGCACGCAGCTCGCGTGCCCGGCCGCAGTGCGCGTCCGTTTCCGGTCAGCCGGCGATGACCTCGATGGCCGCGAGGTTCTTCTTTCCTCGGCGCAGCACCAGCCAGCGCCCGTGCAGCAGCTCCTCGCGCGCCGGTGCGCTCTCGCCGTCGGTGACCTTGACGTTGTTCACGTACGCACCGCCCTCCTTCACCGTGCGGCGGGCGCCCGACTTGCTCGGCGCCAGGCCGACCTCCACCAGGAGGTCCACCAGCGGGCCGAGCTCGGTGACCTGCGCGTGCGGCACCTCGGACAGTGCGGCGCTCAGCGTCGCCTCGTCCAGCTCGCCGAGCTCACCCTGGCCGAAGAGCGCCTTCGATGCCGCGATGACCGCAGCGCACTGGTCGGCGCCGTGCACCAGCGTCGTCAGCTCCTCGGCCAGCGCGCGCTGCGCCGTCCGGGCCTGCGGGCGCTCCTCGGTGACCTTCTCCAGCTCCGCCAGCTCCGCGGGGCTCTGGAAGCTGAGGATGCGCATGTACCGGGAAATGTCCCGGTCGTCCACGTTCAGCCAGAACTGGTAGAACGCGTACGGTGTCGTCATCGCCGGGTCGAGCCAGATGGCCCCGCTCTCGGACTTGCCGAACTTGGTCCCGTCCGCCTTCGTCATCAGCGGGGTCGCCAGCGCGTGCACCTCGGCGCCCGGCTCCAGGCGGTGGATCAGGTCGAGGCCCGCAGTGAGGTTGCCCCACTGGTCGCTGCCGCCCTGCTGGAGGGTGCAGCCGTAGCGCCGGTACAGCTCCAGGTAGTCCATGCTCTGGAGCAGCTGGTAGCTGAACTCGGTGTAGCTGATGCCCTCGTCGGACTCCAGCCGCCGGGCGATGGAGTCCTTGGTCAGCATCTTGTTGACGCGGAAGTGCTTGCCGATGTCCCGGAGGAACTCGATCGCCGACATGCCCGCGGTCCAGTCCAGGTTGTTGACCATGACCGCCGCGTTCTCGCCCTCGAAGGACAGGAACGGCTCGATCTGGGACCGCAGCCGCGTCACCCAGTTCGCGACCGTCTCCGGGTCGTTCAGCGTGCGCTCCGCCGTCGGCCTCGGGTCACCGATCTGACCGGTGGCCCCGCCCACCAGGGCGAGCGGCCGCAGCCCGGCCTGCTGGAGCCGGCGCATGGTGAGCACCTGCACCAGATGACCGACGTGCAGACTCGCCGCGGTGGGGTCGTAGCCGCAATAGAACGTGACGGGACCGTCCGCGAGAGCCTTGCGCAGTGCGTCCTCATCAGTGGACTGGGCGAACAGCCCACGCCACTTCAGCTCGTCGACGATGTCCGTCACGGTTCCGTGTCTCCTCAGCTACGTGTATCGAAAGGCAACAGTCAGTCTAGGCGGGTCACACGCCCAGGCTCACCGAGCTCATGTTGAAGTCCGGGATCCGCAGCGCGGGCATGGCGGCCCGGGTGAACCAGTCGCCCCACTCGCGCGGCAGCGTCTTCTCGGTACGGCCCGCTTCCGTGGCCCGCGACAGCAGATCCACCGGCGACTCGTTGAACCGGAAGTTGTTCACCTCGCCGACGACCTCGCCGCCCTCGACGAGATACACCCCGTCGCGGGTCAGCCCGGTCAGCAGGAGTGTCGCCGGATCGACCTCCCTGATGTACCACATGCAGGTCAGCAGCAGCCCGCGGCCGGTCGTCGCCGCGACCATCTCGTCGAGCGACCGCTCACCGCCGCCGTCGAGCACCAGGTTGTCGATCGCGGGGGCGACCGGCAGCCCGGTCAGCCCCGCCGTGTGCCGGGTGGTGGTCAGACGGTCCAGCCGGCCGTCGCGGATCCAGTCGGTCTTCGACAGCGGCAGACCGTTGTCGAAGACCGAAGCCCCGTCGCCCGACGCATGGGCGATCACGAACGGCGCCGACTCGAGCCCCCGCGCGTTCGGGTCGCTGCGCAGCGTGAGCGGCAGCTCGGACAGCTTCTCGCCGAGCCGGGTGCCGCCACCCGGCTTCGAGAAGACCGTCCGGCCCTCGGCGGCGTCCCGGGCCGTCGACGACCACAGCTGATAGATCAGCAGATCAGCCACGGCGGTCGGCGGCAGCAGCGTCTCGTACCGGCCGGCGGGCAGCTCGATACGGCGCTCCGCCCAGCCGAGCCGCTGCGCCAGCTCCGCGTCCAGCTCGGCCGGGTCGACATCCTTGAAGTCCCTGGTGGCACGGCCCGCCCACGCGGAACGCGACCGGTCGGGCGACTTGGCGTTCAGCTCCAGCGTGCCGTTCGGCTGGTCGTGGCGCAGCCGAAGCCCCGTCGACGTGCCCAGATACGTCGAGGTCAGCTGGTGGTGCGCGAAGCCGTACAGCTCACGGCCGCCGGCCCGGGCGCGGGCGAAGGCGTCGCCGAGCGACGGCGCGAATTCCGCGAACACGTCGGAACCCGTCTCGGCCGGCGGGTCCGTGAAATCGGGCGATGACGGCACACCGGTGATCAGCGGCTGCGCGTCCTCGGCCGGACCTGCGCCACGCGCGGCGGCCTCGGCGGCCCGGACCAGCGGCTCCAGGTCCTCGGCGGTGACGGCGGACCGCGACACGACTCCGGACGCGGTCCCCTCGGCACCGTCGACGGTCGCGATGACGGTCAGGGTGCGTCCCCGGGTCACCCCGTTCGTGGTGAGCGCGTTGCCCGCCCAGCGCAGATTGGCGGAGGACTCCTCGTCGGCGATGACGACACAGCCGTCGGCGGTGGACAGTTCGAGCGCGCGCTCGACGATCTCGTACGGCTTGCTGATGCGGCTCATCGGCCCGCCTCCTGCGTCGTATTGAGGATGTTCACGCCTCGGAAGAGGGCGGAGGGGCAGCCGTGCGAGACGGCCGCGACCTGGCCCGGCTGGGCCTTGCCGCAGTTGAAGGCGCCGCCCAGGACGTACGTCTGCGGGCCGCCGACCTTCTCCATCGAGCCCCAGAAGTCCGTCGTCGTCGCCTGGTAGGCGACGTCGCGCAGCTGTCCGGCCAGCTTGCCGTTCTCGATGCGGAAGAACCGCTGTCCGGTGAACTGGAAGTTGTAGCGCTGCATGTCGATCGACCAGGACCGGTCGCCGACCACATAGATCCCGCGCTCCACCCCGCCGATCAGATCCTCCGTGGACAGCCCGCCCGGATCCGGTTGCAGCGACACGTTGGCCATCCGTTGCACGGGGACATGGCCCGGCGAGTCCGCGTAAGCGCAGCCGTTGGAACGGCCCAGACCCGTCAGCTTCGCGATCCGCCGGTCCAGCTGGTACCCGACCAGCGTCCCGTCCTTGATCAGGTCCCAGGACTGCGCCTCGACACCCTCGTCGTCGTACCCGATGGTCGCGAGCCCGTGCTCGGCGGTGCGGTCGCCCGTCACATTCATCACGGGCGAGCCGTACGCCAGCTTCCCCAGCTGGTCGAAGGTGGCGAACGAGGTTCCGGCGTACGCCGCCTCGTACCCCAGTGCCCGGTCCAGCTCGGTGGCGTGGCCGATCGACTCATGGATGGTCAGCCAGAGATTGGACGGGTCGACGACCAGGTCGTACGCGCCCGCCTCGACGCTCGGCGCCCGCATCTTCTCGGCCAGCAGCCCGGGGATCCGCTCCAGCTCGGCGTCCCAGTCCCAGCCGGTCCCGGTGAGGTACTCCCAGCCGCGGCCCACCGGCGGGGCGATCGTCCGCATCGAGTCGAACTCACCGGTGGTGCCGTCCACGGCGACCGCGGTGAACTCCGGGTGCAGCCGGATCCGCTGTTGGGTGGTGACGGTACCCGCCGTGTCCGCGTAGAACTTGTTCTCATGGACGGTCATCAGTGAGGCGTCCACATGCGCGACGCCCTCGGCGCCCAGGAGCCGGCTGCTCCACTCGGCAAGCAGCCCCGCTTTCTCCTCGTCCGGTACGGAGAACGGGTCGATCTCGTACGCCGACACCCAGGTCCGCTCACCGTGTACCGGCTCGTCCGCCAGCTCCACGCGCTCGTCCGAGCCCGCCGCCGCGATCACCTTTGCCGAGAGCTTCGCCATGGCGACCGCCTGGGACGCCACCTTCGCCGCGGCGTCCATGGTCAGATCCACCCCGGACGCGAACCCCCACGCCCCGCCGTGCACCACCCGCACCGCGTACCCGAGGTCGGTGGTGTCCGAGCTCCCCGAGGGCCGGGCGTCCCGCAGCCGCCAGGAGGCGCTGCGCACCCGCTCGAAGCGGAAGTCCGCATGCGTGGCGCCCAGTGCGCGGGCCCGGGCGAGCGCCGCGTCGGCGAGGGCCCGTAGCGGCAGGGCGAGAAACGACTGATCTACCTCGTGGGCCACGAAGGGCTCCCCTCCTTTTGACAGTGCTCGCAGTGAATCATGGAGCGGACCGTCATCGGTCGGCTACTGGTTTGCGGGTCCTGGGCATGCCGCACGGCAGCAGGCTGATCGTTGCCGATGGCCGGGGTGGCAGTAAGTGGTGGCTACCAGCACCATCGGCATCGTCGAGACCGTCCGGCAGCTGGACAAGGCCGGACCATTCCCCGACGCGCTGTCGGATCTGAACGCGATGGTCACCGAGATCCTGCTGACCGAAGAGGTCCGGGACCTGGCCACCAGGGTCTCCGGGGCCCGAGATCCCTCGATGCCATTCACGTCGCGAGTGCGCTCGTCATCGGAGGAGGCCTTGATTCCCTCATCACGTACGGCAAGCGAATGCTGGAAACGGCGAGGGAAGAGGGCCTGTCCGTGCATGCGCCCGGAACGGTGGATCGAGGCCGGGCCGCTGGTAACTGTAGGAACCCCACAGTGCCTCGTGGAAGCCACTGTCAGGGGCCGAGTCCCTGGAAAGCGCATGGTGGCGATAGGTTTTCTAGGTACCAGACCGCTATCGAAAGGGTGATCCGTTGAGCCGCTCGGTTCTCGTCACCGGAGGAAACCGGGGCATCGGCCTCGCCATCGCCCGCGCTTTCGCCGACAACGGCGACAAGGTCGCGATCACGTACCGCTCGGGCGAGCCGCCCCAGGTCCTCACCGAAGCGGGGGTCCTGGCCGTCCGGTGCGACATCACCGACGCCGAGCAGGTGGAGCAGGCATACAAGGAGATCGAGGAGAAGCACGGTCCGGTCGAGGTGCTCGTTGCCAACGCCGGTATCACCAAGGACCAGTTGCTGATGCGGATGTCCGAGGAGGACTTCACGTCCGTACTCGACACCAACCTCACCGGCACCTTCCGGGTCGTCAAGCGTGCCAACCGCGGCATGCTGCGCGCCAAGAAGGGCCGTGTCGTCCTCATCTCCTCCGTCGTCGGCCTTCTCGGATCGGCGGGGCAGGCCAACTACGCCGCGTCCAAGGCCGGCCTGGTCGGCTTCGCCCGGTCGCTGGCGCGTGAGCTCGGCTCGCGGAACATCACTTTCAACGTCGTCGCGCCCGGTTTTGTCGACACCGACATGACCCAGGCGCTCACCGAGGAGCAGCGCAAGGGCATCGTCGCCCAGGTGCCGCTGGCCCGTTACGCGCAGCCCGAGGAGATCGCCGCCGCGGTGCGCTTCCTCGCCTCCGACGACGCGTCGTACATCACTGGAGCCGTCATCCCCGTTGACGGCGGATTGGGCATGGGTCACTGACCACCATGATCGGAATTCTCGACGGCAAGCGCATCCTCATCACCGGTGTGCTGATGGAGTCGTCCATCGCTTTCCACACCGCCAAGGTGGCCCAGGAGCAGGGTGCCGAAGTCATCCTGACGGCCTTCCCCCGGCCCACGCTGACGGAGCGCATCGCCAAGAAGCTGCCCAAGCCCGCCAAGGTCATCGAGCTGGACGTGACCAACACCGAGCACCTGGACCGGCTCGAAGGCCTGGTCCGTGAGGAGCTCGGTTCGCTGGACGGCGTCGTCCACTCCATCGGCTTCGCGCCGCAGGACGCGCTCGGCGGCAACTTCCTGAACACCCCGTTCGAGTCCGTCGCCACCGCGATGCACGTCTCGGCGTTTTCGCTGAAGTCGCTCGCCATGGCCTGCAAGCCGCTGATGAGCGAGGGCGGCTCGATCGTCGGCCTCACCTTCGACGCACAGTTCGCCTGGCCGCAGTACGACTGGATGGGCCCGGCCAAGGCCGCGCTGGAGGCCACCTCCCGCTACCTCGCCCGCGACCTGGGCAAGGACGACATCCGCTGCAACCTGATCTCCGCCGGACCGATCGGCTCGATGGCCGCCAAGTCCATCCCGGGCTTCTCGGAGCTCGCGGACGTGTGGAACACCCGCTCCCCGCTGTCCTGGAACATGGCCGACCCGGAGCCGGCCGGCCGCGGCGTCGTCGCTCTGCTCTCGGACTTCTTCCCGAAGACCACGGGCGAGATCATCCACGTCGACGGTGGCGTGCACATGATGGGTGCCTGACCTCGTACGACCTGGCACGAACCGGCCGCGTACCACCTCCGAGCGGGTGGTGCGCGGCCGGCGTACGTCTGCGCCCGGTTTCCCCGCGCTCAAGTCGAAAAGACGGTCGTTCCACCGCAGAATGTGGTGGAACCGGACTTTTGGTCAGGCTGCGGAGGTGATCGCTGTGCGCCCCACGCGTCGCCGAACCTGGGCCCTGCTGGCGGCCTCGGCCGTCGCCGTCGCAGTTGCCGCCACCATAGGCATACCCGTCGTGGGGCGGATGGGCGCCGGAGCGTCCGCACCCGCCGGCCCCGCCCCGGACCCCTCCGGTGCCGAATGCCGTACGACGGTCCAGGGCTCCCAGGTGGTCGCCTACTGCCACAACCCGTACCCCTCCATCGACCGGGTGCAGCTGCACACCGAATGCGGCCGCTGGTGGGACATCGACGCGGACGGCATACCCGTCGACGTCGCTCCCGGACGGACGGTGCGGCTCGACGACCGCTGCTGGAAGGAAGTCGCCTCCGCCTGGGTCACCCACCGCCGGATATAGATTTACCCCTCCGGGTCATCCCCGTTCCCCCGGACAGCTCAGTGCGTGGCTCGCCGCCTCGGCGGCCGCGGTCTCCGCGTCGCCTGTCCGGATCGCCTCGACCAGTCGCCCATGGTCCATATGGTTCTCCGGCCGCAGTTCGTGCCCGACATCGACCCGCAGATAGTCGCGCAGCAGATCCCCCAGATCGGCATAGAGACCCGTCAGTACGTCATTGTGCGAGGCGGCGACCACGGCCAGATGCAACGTGGCATCCGCTGCCACGAACGCCTCCGCGTCCCCCGCGGCCCAGGTCTCCTCGCGGCGCGCCATGAGTGCGTCCAGCTGCTTCAGATCCCGCTCGGTGCGCCGGACGGCCGCCAGCCGGGCCGCGGACGACTCCAGTGTCGAGCGCAGTTCGGCGACATGGCGCGGGTCGGCGGAGGCGAAACGGCGGTGCATCACCCCGGCCAGTTCGCTGGTGGCGACGACATAGGTGCCTGACCCCTGACGGATGTCCAGCAGCCCGTTGTGCGCGAGCGCGCGCACCGCCTCGCGGACGGTGTTGCGGGCCACCCCCAGCTGCTCGACCAGCTCGGGTTCGGTCGGAATCCGCGAACCGACGGGCCACTCGCCCGAGGTGATCTGATTCCTCAGCTGGGCAATCACCTGGTCGGCGAGTGCCGAACGTCGCGGAGACGTCAGCGCCATGATGCTCCTTGCTCGGTTCCTTGGGTCTGCGGATTCTCGGGTCTGCGGGTTTCCCGAAGGTTCCCGAAGTTTCTCAGACGATTGGACAATCAATCATCCCATGATTCTATGATGGGCCCCATGCCCGACGACGAGACCCAGCGCCAGCCCCTGACCCTGAACAGGCACACCACCGCGATGAACAGCCCCCTGGACGCTCCGGCTCCGCCGGCCGCCACAGGTCCCGCCCCCTGGCTCCTCCGCCTGGTCGCCGTCGGTCTCGTCCTCACCGCGCTCAATCTCCGCCCCGCCATCACCAGCCTCGGCGCCCTCCTCGAAGAAGTACGGGACGGGCTGCACATGAGCGGCAGCGTCGCCGGTGTCCTCACCTCCGTACCGCCGCTCTGCTTCGCCGCCTTCGGCATCATGGCGCCGCGCCTCGCCCGCCGCTTCGGCCCCGGCGCGGTCGTCTGCGCCGGCATGGCCGCCATCACGGCCGGACTGCTGATCCGGCCCCTCGTCGGTTCCACGGCCGGTTTCCTCGCCGCCAGCGCCCTCGCGCTCATGGGCATCGCCGTCAGCAATGTCCTGATGCCCGTGATCGTCAAGCGCTGGTTCCCGGACCGGGTCGGCTCCATGACCGGGCTCTACTCCATGGCGCTGGCCCTCGGCACCTCACTCGCCGCGGCCGTCACCGTGCCCATGACCGATGCGCTCGGCGGTAGTTGGAAGGCCGGTCTGGGGATCTGGGCCGTGCTCGGAGCGGCGGCGATCCTGCCCTGGATCCCGCTGGTACGGGACCGGCAAGGCACCCGGGGACAGCCATCCGTCCAGCAGCACCAGGACGCCCCTGCGCTGCGGATCACCCGCTCCCGCACCGCCTGGGCCCTCGCCTGCTTCTTCGGCCTCCAGGCCACGGCCGCGTACATCACCATGGGCTGGATGCCGCAGATCTTCCGCGACGCAGGGGTCTCCGCCGGCACGGCGGGGGTGCTGCTCGCCGTGACCATGGCCATGGGTGTGCCGCTCGCCTTCGTCATCCCGCGGGCTGCCGCCCGGATGCGGAACCAGGGCCCGATCGTCGTCGTGCTCGGCACCTGCGGCCTCATCGGCTACACCGGTCTCTATCTCGCACCGGCGGGCGGCGCCTGGGCCTGGGCGCTCCTGCTCGGCATAGCCAACTGTGCCTTCCCGCTCGCCCTCACCATGATCGGCATGCGGTCCCGGAGCGGCGCCGGAGTGGTCCGGCTGTCGGCGTTCGCCCAGTCCACCGGCTATCTGATCTCGATCCCCGGCCCGCTGCTGGTCGGCGTGCTCTACCAGCACAGCGGCGGGTGGGGGCTGCCGATCGCGCTGATGGCGGGCCTCATGGTGCCGCAGATGGCGGCGGGAATTCTGGCCGGGCGGGACCGGACGATCGAGGACGAATGCTGAGATGCGAGACTGGTTCCATGCCAGTGCTCGATCCGAATCCTCAGAACGGTCAGAAGAAGCTTCTCCTCGTGCTCGGAGTCATGCTCCTGATCACGGTGATCATCGGAGTGATCGCTTCGATCGCCTCTCCCTGACACCTGCCCGAGGGCCACGCCCCGACGCCCTCGCCGGGGACGGTGGGGCTAGCACCACCATCCCCTAGGGGGGCAGGGGCAGGGTGAAGTGGGTGGATCACCGGATGGGACGGGCGCCGCCGGATCCGTAGGTTTCAGGTATCAGAACCGATGACCCACGGAGGCGGACATGTCGGCCCCTACGTACAACCGATCCCCCCGCCCCGCGTCGGCCGGCGTCGAGGTCCGGCTGCCGTGGTGGGCCATCGCGCTCCCCTCGGTGGCGTTCGCCGTCCTCCTGCTGATGATGGTGGGATCAGGCCAGGCGCACGCGGCGACGGGCGACCCGGCGATCGGTCAGTTGGTTCAGCGAATCGTGGACCTGCTGGCCCGCTGAGGGCGTTCACCCGCGGCGGGGGAGCCCCTCAACTCCCTGCGACGGGCGGAACAATTCATGCGAAGCTGAGGTGTATGAGCGTCGATACACCTCGCAGGATCGTCCTTCTCAGACACGCAAAGGCGGAATGGTCGCAGGACTCCGACCATGAGCGGCCGCTCGCGGAGCGCGGCCGCAAGGATGCGCCGGTGGCAGGCCGCAAACTCGTCGATTCCGGCATCGTCGTCGATCTGGCCCTCTGCTCGACCGCCGCCAGGACGCGCGAGACTTGGAAGCTGGCGGTGCACGAGATGCCACAGCGTCCCAGGACCGTGTACGAGGAGCGGCTCTACGAGGCCTCGCTCGGCGAGCTGATCGCCCTGCTCAACGAGACCCCCGACGAGGTCCGGAACTTGCTCCTCATCGGCCACAACCCCGGGATGCACGCTCTCGCCGACGCCCTGTCCTCATCGGCGGAGGGCGACACCCTGGCCCGGATGGCCCGCGGCGGATTCCCGACCGCCGCGTTCGCCGTCGTCGAGTTCTCCGGTTCATGGAAGGGCGTGGAGCACGGCGTGGGCAAGCTGATCGAGTACTGGACGCCGAACGACTGATCGCGACGTCGTACGCGGATGGGCCCGGCACGGGTGAGGTGCCGGGCCCATCCGCGTACACGGAGCGGTGGATCGGTCAGATGAGACCGTCGGCCGCCTCGACCTCTTCACGGGTGATCCCGAGCAGGTACAACACGGTGTCCAGGAACGGCACGTTCACCGCGGTGTGCGCGGCCTCGCGGACGACCGGCTTGGCGTTGAAGGCGACCCCGAGACCGGCAGTGTTCAGCATGTCCAGGTCATTCGCTCCGTCACCGATCGCGACGGTCTGCGCCAGCGGCACCCCGGCCTGCTCGGCGAAACTGCGCAGCAGCCGGGCCTTGCCCGCCCGGTCCACGACGTCGCCGACGACCCGTCCGGTGAGCTTGCCGTCGACCACTTCCAGAGTGTTGGCAGAGGCGAAGTCGAGCCCGAGCCGTTCCTTCAGGTCGTCCGTGACCTGGGTGAACCCGCCGGAGACGACGCCCACTTGATAGCCGAGCCGCTTCAGCGTGCGGATCAGCGTGCGCGCACCGGGGGTCAGTCGCACCTCGGCGCGCACCTTCTCCACCACCGATACATCGAGCCCCGCCAGCAGTGCCACCCGCGCGTGCAGCGACTGCTCGAAGTCGAGCTCGCCACGCATCGCCTGCTCGGTCACCTCGGCGACCTTGTCCTCACAGCCTGCGTGCGCCGCGAACAGCTCGATGACCTCGTCCTGGATCAGCGTCGAGTCGACATCCATGACGACCAGTCGCTGCGCCCGGCGGCTCAGCCCGGCGGACACGACCGCCACATCGACGCCGATGCCGGCGGCCTCGGTCGCCAGCGCGGTCCGCAGCTCCGCGGTTCCGGTGCCGGACACGGCGAACTCGACGGCCGTGACCGGGTACTTCGCCAGCCGGAAGATCCGGTCGATGTTGCCACCGGTCGACGTGATCGTGGCCGCTATGGCGGCGGTCGACTCGGCAGTCAGCGGGTGTCCGAGCACCGTCACATGGGAGCGCCCGGATCCACGCGGCCGGTTGTCACCGGTACCGGAGATGATCTCGGCCTGCAGCTTCAGTGATTCGGCCCAGCTGTGCACGGTCGCCCGCAGGTCGCCCTCGGTGGTACCGCCCGCGGTGGGGGAGGTGACCAGTGCGCACAGAACGATGCGGCCACGGGTGACGACCTGCTCGATGTCGACGACATCGACCGCATAGGCGGCGAGCGTGTCGAAGAGCCCGGCGGTGATTCCCGGACGGTCCTTCCCGAAGATCTTCACGAGAAGGGTGGGGGTGTCGGTGCCCTGACGGGACTCAGGGGCCTCAGAGGGCTCGGGAGACGGGGAGGACTGAGGGAACTGAGATGCGCTCATGGTGTTCCCACCGTATCGGTCCCCCTCACACCCTCGAACCCCCGTCCCGCGGACCGGACAGCGGAAACGGTCCCCGGCCGACCGGCCCGGGCCCCTGTCCACGGCGGGAGTGAGCAGCCCTGCACGGCGCGTGTTCGATGCGGTGGGACATTCGGGCCCGTCCGGCGGTCCCGCATGTCCTCAAGGCAGGATGATGCGGCGCCCCGTCCGGTGAGCGCCGTCGGGCCGCACGCGCTCCCGGGTCCGTCCGGCCGGCGCGGACCGCGCGGTCAGCCGGCCCCCGGCGGCCGGCCGGACGGCGGCAACCCTTCCACGTCCCCAGGCCCGGGCCCGGGCCCCGGTGGCGGCACGGCCGGCCGTACGGGCGGACCGATCGGCCCCGCCACCGTCGGCGCACCATGAATCCCGCCCCTCGCCGGATCCGGATACGGACGCAGATACGGATTGGTGTCATCGTGCGGCGGCCGGTACACCGGCGACGGCGTGTACGGTCCGGGCCCCCCACCGTCACCGCTGCCTCCGCCACCGCCGGCCGGCTCCGCCCCCGACGGGACCGCCCCCGCCAACCAGGACACCGCCGCCCCCACCGCACCCGCGCCCGCACCCCACACCGCACCCAGCAGGGCAGCCGTCCCCGTCCGCCCGTGCAGCTCGATCCCGGCGCCGAACGCGTCGAAGCCCAGCACCGAAAGCGACGCATCCGCGGATACCTGCGTCAGCCACACCAGGAGCGCCAGCGCCGACGCTGTGACGCCTGCGAGCCGCACAGCACACCGCCCCACGAACCCGGCCGCGGTCAGCTCCCCCCGGGGTGTGCGGGTCGCGGCCAGCACCCCCGCGTACAGCACCATCACCGCGGCGGCGACGGCCAGCAGCCAGACCCGGCCGTCCAGCCCGGCCAGCCGCCCGACCGTCACCGGCTCGTCGGCGGACACCCGTAACAGCTCGTCCAGCGGATCGGGCAGCACCTTGGCCAGCTCCCCGGTCGCCCGACCGTCCCACGGTACGAAGAGGCCGAGCGGCACCCCGAGCCACGCCCCGTTCGGCGCCCCCAGCAGCGCGGCGCCCGCGATCCGTTTCGGATGGGCGTCGCCGATCGCCGCGTACGCCGCGGCCGCGCACCCGGCGACCACCGCGACCAGCAGCACCGACACGACCGCGGAAGCCGCAGGCCGCAGCGTCCGGTCCATCCATGCCAGCGCGGACGGCAACGGGGTGCGGCGCGAGGCGAGCAGGGCGATGACCAGCACTCCGAGAACCCAACACGCCCCACCCGCAAGGGAGCTGGACGAGTCGACGGTGAACCCGACCCGCGCGTGCGCCCGTGCGAGATCCGTCAGCCGGTCCGGCAACAGCCCGCCCACATCACCGAGCCCACCCGGCAGACCGTCGCCCTCTCCCGCCCCTGGCACCCCGTCCAGCCCCAGCGCCCCGCCGTCGATCGTCACGACATCGTGACCCGCCCAGGCGAGCCCGCCGAGCACGGCGACGAACATGACCGCCACCATCCCCGCACGGACCGCGAGTTCGGCACCGGAGAGGACCGCTCCCACCCCGCGCAGCGAGCGCAGGAAGAAGACGGAGAGCAGCAGTGCACCGACCAGCCCCACCCCGAGCGGTGTGACGGCGAGAGCGGTCTGCGCCTCCGCGTCGTCCAGCCCGAACGCCTCGACATCGCCGTACGGAGAGACCGATCCACCCGCTCCCAGCACCACGACGGCCGCCGTCATCGGTCCCAGCGCCCCGACCGAGTCGGCCCCGAGCAGATGCAGCCCGAGGGTCGCCGTACCCGCCATCCCGGCCATCGCCCAGCTGACCGACGCGACGGACGCCAACACCACGTCCCCCCACGGGGTACGCCCCGTACCGGCGCCGCTCCCGTGTGCGTACCCCGCCATCTGGCCCCCCTCAATCCGCGCCGAGATGCCCTGAGTTGACCTGGTCACTCATGATCCGTACGCACTCGTGGGCGCTTACTACTCTCCGAGCCTGTTTCTCCCCCGTCAACGGTGCGTCGCAGCAGGTCTCGATTCGGCCTTGCCCCCGCCCGGCTTTCGTATCGGTGACCGCTCCTGGAATAGTTCCCCACGATGTTCAGCATCCCTAGACTCCCTGTGACGGGGGTCACTCGGGGGACAACTAGTGGGGCGCGGAGTGCCGGAACTCGTACTGGAATTGAATGGAAGGACCTGGACGCTCGATCCGTCCAGGCCATACACCCTCGGTCGCGATCCACAGGGCGACCTGACGATCGACGACGCCAGGGTTTCGTGGCGGCATGCCACGATCAGCTGGGCGGGCCGGAGTTGGTTCATCGAGGACCACGGTTCCACCAACGGCACCTATGTGCAGGGCCGGCGAATCCACCAGATGGAAATCGGGCCGGGCTCGGCCGTGCACCTGGGCAACGCCACTGACGGACCGAGGCTGAGCTTCAGCGGCGCCGCCGCGGCCGCCGATGTGTACAGCGGTCAGGGCGCGGGCGCACAGCCGGCCCCCGCTCAGCAGCCCCAGCAGGGCGGCGCGGGCCGGCCGGGCCAGCAGCAGGACCCCTCAGCGCTCCAGCAGCAGGCCTGGCAGCAGCAGCCTCATGTCCCGCACCAGCAGGGCGCGGCCAGGCCGCCCGCCGCGGGCGGACCCGGTGGTGCCGCGGGGGTTCCGCCGGTCTACGGAGACCGCAGTCCGACGACGTTCCACCAGGTGGCCCTGGGCAGGGTCATGCGCATCGGTCGTGCTCTGGAGAACGAACTCGTCGTCTCCGACCTCCAGGTCTCGCGCCACCACGCCGAGTTCCACGCGGCACCCGACGGCCGCTTCGAGATCCGCGATCTCGGTTCCCACAACGGCACGTACGTCAACGGTCAGCCGCTCCAGAAGTCCGGCTCCACGCTGATCGGCCCGAACGACATCGTCGGTGTCGGTCACTCGACCTTCCGTCTGGTCGGCGACCGGCTGGAAGAGTTCGTCGACACCGGTGAGGTCTCCTTCTCCGCCCGCCACCTCACGGTGACGGTCGACGGCGGGAAGCAGATCCTCAAGGACGTCTCGTTCGGTGTCCCGGAGAAGTCGCTGATCGCGGTCATCGGCCCCTCGGGCTCCGGCAAGTCCACCCTGCTCAAGGCGCTCACCGGCTACCGGCCCGCCAACCAGGGTGACGTCCTCTACGACAACCGGAACCTGTACAAGCAGTTCGCCGAGCTGCGCCAGCGCATCGGTCTGGTCCCGCAGGACGACATCCTGCACAAGGAACTCACTGTCACCAGGGCACTCAAGTACGCGGCCAAGCTCCGCTTCCCCGCGGACACCACCGAGGCCGAGCGCCAGTCCCGGATCCACGAGGTCCTCGCCGAGCTCAAGCTCGACATCCACAAGGACAAGAAGGTCACCTCGCTCTCCGGTGGCCAGCGCAAGCGTGTCTCGGTTGCCCTGGAGCTGCTCACCAAGCCGTCGCTGATCTTCCTGGACGAGCCGACCTCCGGCCTCGACCCGGGCATGGACCGCGACGTCATGCAGCTGCTGCGCGGTCTCGCCGACGACGGCCGTACGGTCCTCGTCGTCACGCACTCCGTCGCCGAGCTGGCGCTCTGCGACAAGCTGCTCGTCATGGCGCCCGGCGGTTCCGTCGCCTACTTCGGTCCGCCGGAGGAAGCGCTCAACTTCTTCGGCTACACGACCTGGGCCGACGTCTTCTCCGCCTTCGAGAACTACCGCGACTACGACTGGGCCGGCCGCTGGCGCGGTTCGCAGCACTACCAGATGTACGCCGCGGACATCGACGCCGTCGCTGCACAGTCCGTACACATGCCGCCCCCGCAGCAGATGCGCCCGCCGAAGCCGCAGGGCTGGGGGACGCAGCTGTGGACGCTGATGCGCAGGTACGTGTCGGTGATCGCGTCCGACAAGGGCTTCATGGGTCTGATGGTGATCCTGCCCGCGGTGCTCGGCGTCGTCAGCGTGGTCATCCCGGCCGACTTCGGCCTGGCTCCGCCGAAGCCGCCGTCCCGGTTCAACGGAGATGCCGGAACGATCATGCTGATCCTCGCGGTCGGCATGTGCTTCTCCGGTGCGGCCAACTCCGTACGAGAACTGATCAAGGAACGCGTCATCTATGAACGGGAACGGGCCACCGGCCTCTCCCGCTCCGCCTATCTGATGTCCAAGGTGATCGTCCTCGGCGTGATCACGGCCATCCAGGGTGTCATCATCTGCGGCATCGGCTTCGCCACCCGCGATCTGCCCGAAGAGGGTCTGATCATGCCGCCGGCCGTCGAGCTCTGCGTGACGATCATCGCGCTCGGCTTCACCTCGATGATGTTCGGTCTGGTGATCTCCTCGCTGGTGAAGACCTCCGAGAAGACCATGCCGCTGCTGGTCATGTTCGCGATCGTCCAGGTCGTCTTCACCGGCATCCTCTTCCAGGTGTACGGATCGCCCGGCCTGGAGCAGTTCGCCTGGCTGATGCCCTCCCGCTGGGCCATCGCGGGCGCGGGCTCGACGCTCGACCTGGCGCATCTGATGCCGCCGTGGGACCAGAAGAACCCGACCGACCTCGACCCGCTGTGGGAGCACACGGCCGGTCAGTGGGGGATGAACATCTCGGTGCTGCTGTTCCTCGGCATCATCTGCGGCTTCGCGGTCGCGCGACTGCTGCGTCGCCATGAGCCCGAGGTCATGCGCAAGTAGACGTGGGCACCGCGCACACGGAACGCCGAAGGGCGGCACCCCGGACCGGGTGCCGCCCTTCGGCGTATGCGTGTGCGCGGTGCCGCGTCGGTCAGTACGCGCTGTTGACGTTGTCGATCGAGCCGTACCGGTCGGCGGCGTAGTTGGCCGCGGCGGTGATGTTGGCGACCGGGTCATAGATGTTCGAGGAGGTGCCGGGGACGTGATACGCGTTGAACGTCGGCTGGATGACCTGCAGCAGGCCCTTGGACGGAATGCCGTTCTGGGCGTTGATGTCCCAGCCGTTGATCGCGTACGGGTTGCCGCTGGACTCCCGCATGATGTTGCGGTGCAGACCGTCGTACGAACCCGGGATGCCCTTGGCCTTCATGATGGCCAGCGCCTCGGAGATCCAGCCGTCCAGGTTGTTGGCGTAGACCGGAGTACGGGTGACGGAGCGCGTGGTGACCTCGGTGGACCGCTTCGCGGCATCTTCCTTGGCCTTCGCGGCGGCCTCGGTGTCCACCTTCGCGGCATCCTCCTTGGCCTTCGTGGCGGCCTCGGCCTTCGCCTTTGCGGCGGCCTGCTTCGCCCGGACCTCGTCAGCGGCCTTCACCAGCTGCTCTGCGGTGGAGTGCTGCTCGATGAGGCTGGCCTGGATGACCTTGGCCTGCGGGGCACTGGCATCGAGGCTGAAGGCCACCGGAGCGGCGGAAGCGGCCTGCGGCTCGGTCTGCGGCTTGGCCGGAGTCTCGGCGTAGGCCGGGACGAGGGAGAGCGAGAGAGCGGCGACGGCGACGGCGGAGACGCCCGCCGCGGAGAACTTCTGGGTCTTGTTCAGGCAGCGAATACGGCTGGTGATGCTGGACGCGGACATTCAGTCGTACCTCTTCGAATGGCTGGAGTCCTCACGGAGGACGAGACGGAAGCGACAGTTCGCATCTCCGTCGGGGACGAGGGCAATTCTTAGCGGCCGCAAAATCTCGTGGCAAAGGTGTGACGTACGAAGCCGGCTAGTGGATCAGGGGGGCGCTCGAACGGGACGGCCCGCGCTCGTAACCGCCCATGCAGCCCTTAGGTAGCCACTAGTCGGCTTCGTAAGTGACGTGGGTCCTATGCGCGGCCTCACATCGGCCGCGTAACAACTTCACCAATCGTTGCTTCGGCAATTCAGAGCGTGAGACTCCGGTTCAGGGAGCAGCAGATGCGCGTCTCCGAACTCATGCCAGAGGTAACCGGTGCCGCGGCGCCTCCAGGTATCCGCACTGCAGCGCGGCCCGGCCCGCGACCGCCTCCGGCATCAGCGGATGCGAGGCCTCCGGCTCGTGCAGCACCAGCTGCGAGCCGCCCGGCAGCGGGACGGCCGCCCCCGTCGGCCCGCCGCGGCGCGGCACTGTCGCCCCCCGTCCCCGTCCGCGAGCCGCACCCCCGCAAGGCACTTCGGCCTAGGGCCGACGCCCTAGGTACCGGCCGTCCACAGGCCGATACGGAACCCTCACCCCCGCCGGTACGGTGAGGCCATGAGCCACAGCCCACCGTCGGGCCTCGCAGCGGTGAGTGCCGCGCTGCTCGCCATGAGCCGGCACCTCGAAGTGCGTGACGTCCTGAAGACCATCGTCGCCTCGGCCCGCGAACTGCTGGACGCCGAGTACGCGGCCCTGGGCGTCCCCGACGACCACGGCGGCTTCGCCCAGTTCGTTGTCGACGGTGTCAGCGACGAGCAGTGGAAGGCCATCGGTCCGCTGCCCCGGCAGCACGGCATTCTCGCCGCGATGCTCCACGAGGCCAAGCCGGAGCGCCTCGCCGACGTCCGCAAGGACCCCCGCTTCGAAGGCTGGCCGGCCGCCCACCCGGACATGTCCGACTTCCTCGGCCTGCCCATCAGGGACGGCGACGAGATCATCGGCGCGCTCTTCCTCGCCAACAAGCGCTGCCCCAAACCTCAGGGCGGCTGCGGCTTCACCGCGCAGGACGAAGAGCTGTTGTCGATCCTCGCCCAGCACGCGGCGATCGCCCTCACCAATGCCCGGCTGTACGAGCGCAGCCGCGAGCTCACCATCGCCGAGGAGCGCTCCCGCCTCGCCCACGAGCTGCACGACGCGGTCAGTCAGAAGCTGTTCTCCCTGCGGCTGACGGCCCAGGCAGCCGCCGCCCTCGTCGACCGCGACCCGGCCCGCGCCAAGGGCGAGCTCCAGCAGGTCGCCACGCTGGCCGCGGAAGCAGTGGACGAACTGCGCGCCGCCGTCGTCGAACTGCGCCCCGCAGCGCTCGACGAGGACGGCCTGATCGCCACGCTCCGCACCCAGGTCCAGGTCCTGGACCGCGCCCACACCGCCAAGGTCACCTTCGAGAGCGTCGGTGTACGAGCCCTGCCCGCCGCCCAGGAGGAGGCGCTGCTCCGGGTCTCCCAGGAGGCCCTGCACAACGCACTGCGCCACTCGGGCGCCGAGCAGGTCTGCGTCACGCTCGCCCGTCGTGGCAGCGGCACGGTGCTGCGGATCATGGACGACGGCAGCGGATTCGAGCCCACGGCGACGCGGCAGGCGGGCCGCCATTTGGGTCTGGTGTCGATGCGGGACCGCGCGAGCGGTGTCGGCGGCAGGCTCACCGTTGAATCGGCGCCCGGCAAGGGCACCACGATCGAGATGGAGGTCCCCGGTGGCTGACAAGATCATCAGGGTGCTGCTGGTCGACGACCACCAGGTAGTCCGCCGTGGTCTGCGTACGTTCCTGGAGATCCAGGACGACATAGAGGTAGTCGGCGAGGCGGCCGACGGCGCCGAAGGAGTCGTCCGCTCCGAGGAACTCCGCCCCGACGTGGTGCTGATGGACATCAAGATGCCGGGCACCGACGGCATCGAGGCACTCCGCAAGCTCCGCGGACTGGACAACCCGGCCAAGGTGCTGATCGTCACCAGCTTCACCGAGCAGCGGACGGTGGTCCCGGCCCTGCGTGCCGGCGCCTCCGGTTACGTGTACAAGGACGTCGACCCGGAAGCGCTGGCCGGCGCCATCCGCTCGGTCCATGCGGGCCATGTCCTGCTCCAGCCGGAGGTCGCCGGGGCTCTCCTCGCCCAGGAGGACACAGGCGCCGGGACCGGCCGGGGGAGCACCCTCACCGAACGGGAGCGGGAGGTCCTCGGCCTGATCGCCGACGGCCGCTCCAACCGCGAGATCGCGCGGTCCCTGGTTCTCTCCGAAAAGACTGTCAAGACACACGTCTCGAACATCTTGATGAAGCTGGATCTGGCGGACCGCACCCAGGCGGCGCTCTGGGCCGTCCGCCACGGGGTGGCGGGCTGATCGGCGCCGGAGCGGAACGGTTCCCTCCGGACTGAGATTCATACTGTCGGGTGTATGTCACCCGTACGGCGCATCCTGTCGGGTCCGCGGGCGTTCTCCATGGCGTGCTGCGGCGGCCGGCCGCAGCGACGCGAGGAGGATCCTGAAGTGAAGAGCCTGAAGAAGGCCGCTGCCGTCACCATGATCGCCGGTGGCATCATCGCCGCAGGCGCCGACGCGGCCTCCGCCACCGGTCACGGCGCGGGCGCCCACGGTGTGGCGACCCACTCCCCGGGCGTGGTCAGTGGCAACGTCATCCAGGTCCCGGTTCACGTCCCGGTGAACGTGGTCGGCAACACGGTGAACGTGATCGGCCTGCTCAACCCGGCCTTCGGCAACGTCGGCCACAACGGCTGACCACCCCGGTTCCCCCGATGCCGGACGGCCCCGAAAGGGACCCGTCCGGCATCAACCATGCTGCCCCACACCACAACGCACGGCCCATCACCATCGAGGTTCGAGCCGCAACGGGTCGAGCCATGCCCGCCCGGCACCATCAAGCCCGTCCAGGCGATCGAGGACGGACGATCCACCGGACGCCCCGGTGCCCCGTTCCCGCGTCTGAGGCGTGCTTTGAAACCAGCGCCGTCCGCCCGTGGGGCGGGCCAGGGTTGTCGTCGGTCACCGACGCCCCGCGTCGACTCCCTCCTCCGCCTTGCCGTTGAAGCCGCATGACGCCGCTCCCTGATCCACACCCCGTCGTGGGACAGCCCTTACCCCCGCTCCCGCCCCTCCACATACGCGTTGTACGCCGCCACCTGGGCCCGCCGAGCCACCCGCTCCACCGGCCGCAGCGCCGCCCCCCGGGCAGCGATCTCCGACGCGCTCACCGCCCCGCCGTGCCCGTTCTCGTACGCCAGCGAGATCAGCAGCCCCACCCGCTGCGCCAGCTCCAGCACCCGTACCGCCCGCGGCGGATATCCCGGAGCGAGCAGCTCCCGCCCCCGCTCCGCCCGCGCCCGGTACGCATCCAGCGCCGCCTCCGCCACCGGCCCGGACCCGGCCACATCGAGCCGTGACAGTGCCGCCGTCGCATCCCGCAACGCCTCCGCGAGCTCCCGCTCCGCCTCACTCAGCGACGGCACATCGGCCGGCGGCGCCTCCCGCACCGGCAGGCAGTGCCACACCACTTCGACGTGCAGATCACCGGCAGGCCCCGCCTCCCGCACCTCGGGCACCAGCCCGTACGGCGCACCGGACGCGACCACCGCCTCCTCCGCCTCCAACGCCCGCGCATTGAACTCGGGCGGGCCGCTGAGCCCGAGTGGATGCCCCGGCACCGGCAGTGCGACCCGGAAGCCCGTCACTCCCAATCCGCGCAGCCGCCCCAGCGCCAGCGTGAGCCCGACCGGTCCCGCCTCACCCGGCAGCCCCTCGACGCGGTGCACCGCGTCCTCTCCGACAATCGCGAGCGCAGCGTCGTCCGGTGAGACAAGTCCGGCCAGAAGCGCGTTTCCCCATGAGGCCAGCAGCCCCGAGCGTGGTTCCGAAAGCATGGGAACAGCCTAGGGAACCGGACCTAGGAGCCGGAGCACTCCCGGGGTGGCGTAGGTTTTCCCTGGGAGCTGTGCCCACAGGCACGCGACGATCTCGAGACTGCATGGGGAGACAACGCGCTCATGAGCGATGTACTGGAGCTGGTGGACGTATCCGTGGTCCGCGACGGACGCGCTCTGGTGGACGACGTCTCCTGGTCGGTCAAGGAGGGGGAGCGCTGGGTCATCCTCGGCCCGAACGGCGCCGGCAAGACCACCCTCCTCAACATCGCGTCCAGCTACCTCTTCCCGACCAAGGGCAGCGCCACGATCCTCGGCGAACAACTCGGCGGCGTCGGCACCGACGTCTTCGACCTGCGCCCGCGGATCGGTATCGCGGGCGTCGCCATGGCGGAGAAGCTGCCCAAGCGCCAGACCGTCCTGCAGACGGTGCTCACCGCCGCGTACGGCATGACCGCCACCTGGCACGAGAACTACGACGCCGTCGACGAGGACCGGGCCCGCGCCTTCCTCGACCGGCTCGGGATGACCGAGTTCCTCGACCGCAGGTTCGGCACCCTCTCCGAGGGCGAGCGCAAGCGCACCCTGATCGCCCGCGCCATGATGACCGACCCCGAGCTGCTGCTCCTCGACGAGCCCGCCGCCGGTCTCGACCTCGGCGGCCGCGAGGACCTGGTCCGCCGCCTCGGCCGGCTCGCCCGCGACCCGTTCGCCCCCTCCATGATCATGGTGACGCACCACGTCGAGGAGATCGCTCCGGGCTTCACCCACGTCCTCATGATCCGTCAGGGCAAGGTCCTTGCCGCAGGCCCCATGGAGACCGAACTCAGCTCCCGCAACCTCTCTCTCTGCTTCGGTCTGCCGCTCATCGTGGAGCACACCGGCGACCGGTACACCGCACACGGCCTCCCGCTGTCCTGAACGCCGGCGTCCTGAACGCACTGTGCCCCGAATGTCCTGATCGAAGCCCTGTCGGCGAGGGACTCGCGGTCCTACCATGACCGGGTGGACATCGATGCGTGGGTGTGGTGGCTGATCGGCGCGGCCGGGCTGGGTATTCCGCTCGTCCTGACCGCGATGCCCGAGTTCGGGATGTTCGCCGTCGGAGCGGTCGCCGCGGCGGTCGTCGCGGCACTCGGCGGCGGCATCGTGGCCCAGGTCCTGGTCTTCGTGGTCGTCTCCGTCGCGCTCATCGCGGTGGTCCGCCCGATCGCCGCCAGGCACCGCGCCGACCGACCTCAACTGGCCACCGGCATCGATGCGCTGAAAGGTCGTCAGGCCGTCGTTCTGGAGCGTGTCGACGGCAGTGGTGGCCGGATCAAGCTGGCCGGAGAGATCTGGTCGGCCCGCGCCTACGACGTAGACCAGAGTTTCGAACCCGGCCGGCAGGTCGATGTCGTGGACATCGACGGTGCCACGGCCGTCGTCATGTGACCGAACCGCTCACACGGCGGACCGTGGTCTGCCAGACTCGATGTCGATCATCATGAGATCCGGACCTCATGAGATCCGACCCCGATCATCGCGATCTGTCGGCAACCGAAGGGCACGAGGAACACGATGCAACCGATCATCATCGTCCTGATCATCCTGGTGGTGCTCGTCTTCATCGCCCTGATCAAGACGATCCAGGTCATCCCGCAGGCCAGCGCCGCCATCGTGGAGCGCTTCGGCCGCTACACCCGCACGCTCAACGCAGGCCTGAACATCGTCGTTCCGTTCATCGACACCATCCGCAACCGGATCGACCTCCGTGAACAGGTCGTCCCGTTCCCGCCCCAGCCGGTGATCACCCAGGACAACCTGGTCGTCAATATCGACACCGTCATCTACTACCAGGTGACGGATGCGCGGGCCGCGACGTACGAAGTCGCCAGCTACATCCAGGCGATCGAGCAACTCACGGTCACCACCCTCCGCAACATCATCGGCGGCATGGACCTGGAGCGGACCCTGACCTCCCGCGAGGAGATCAACGCAGCCCTCCGGGGTGTCCTCGACGAAGCCACCGGTAAGTGGGGTATCCGCGTCAACCGCGTCGAACTCAAGGCGATCGAGCCGCCGACCTCCATCCAGGACTCGATGGAGAAGCAGATGCGCGCCGACCGTGACAAGCGTGCCGCGATCCTCCAGGCCGAGGGAACCCGGCAGTCCGCGATCCTCACCGCGGAGGGCGAGAAGCAGTCCGCGATCCTGCGCGCCGAGGGTGAGGCCAAGGCCGCGGCCCTGCGCGCCGAGGGCGAGGCCCAGGCCATCCGTACGGTCTTCGAGTCCATCCATGCCGGCGACCCGGACCAGAAGCTCCTCTCGTACCAGTACCTCCAGATGCTCCCGAAGATCGCCGAGGGCGACGCCAACAAGCTCTGGATCGTGCCGAGCGAGATCGGTGACGCTCTCAAGGGCCTCAGCGGTGCCTTCGGAAACCTCGGCACTGGCGCCCCCGGCTTCAACACCGGCAAGGAGCGCCGCGAGGAACCCCCGGTCGACTGACGCGTACATACCATCGTGCATGATCAGTGCACCAAGCACTGATCATGCACGGGGGAATCGGAATGTCCATCTGGGAAATGCTCGCGGTCCTCGGGGCGGGCATCAGCGCGGGCGCGATCAACACGGTCGTCGGTTCCGGAACGCTGATCACCTTCCCGGTCCTGCTCGCCACCGGCCTGCCCCCGGTCACCGCTAGCGTCTCCAACGCCCTCGGCCTGATCCCCGGCTCCATCAGCGGCGCCATCGGCTACCGCAAGGAACTCGCCGGACAGGGCCGCCGCGTCCTCAGGCTGAGCATCGGCGCGCTCATCGGCGGCCTCACCGGCGCCACCCTGCTGCTGACCCTGCCCTCCACGGCGTTCGAGACCATCGTGCCCATCCTGGTCGCCCTGGCCCTCACCCTGGTCATTCTGCAACCTCGCATCAGCAAAGCCGTCCGGCGCCGCCGCGAGCTCAACGGCACCACCACCCGCTCCGACGGCGGCCCGCTCCTCGTCGTCGGACTGATGCTCGCCAGCGTCTACGGCGGCTACTTCACCGCCGCCCAGGGGATCATTTACCTCTCCCTGATGGGCATGCTGCTCGACGACACGATGCAGCGCCTCAACGCCGTCAAGAACGTGCTGGCAGCGGTCGTCAACAGCGTTGCCGCACTCTTCTTCCTCTTCGTCGCGGACTTCGACTGGACGGCCGTCGCACTGATCGCGGTCGGCTCCGCGCTCGGCGGCCAGATCGGCGCGAAGGCCGGGCGCCGCCTCAGCCCCACCGTGCTGCGCGGCTTCATCGTGGCGGTCGGCACGGTCGCCATCGTCCAACTGGTGCTCCGCTGAACCCGGAAGCCCGCCTCCGCACGGAGACGGGCTTCCGATACGGCACCCGCATAGGCGGCGTACGCCGCCTATGCGGCGGTCCGGTCCAGCCACTCCGGCAGCGCCGACCGCTCACCGGCCCCCATCGCCAGCAGCATCGCCTCCGCGGGCGACGGCACGAAGGGCTGCCGCAGCAACGGCATTCCCGCCTGCTCCGGCGTCCGGGCCGCCTTGCGGTGGTTGTCCTCGGCACAGGACGCCACCGTGTTGAGCCAGGTGTCCTGGCCGCCCTGGGCGCGCGGTACCACATGGTCGACGGTCGTCGCCCTTCGCCCGCAGTACGCGCACCGGTGCTGGTCCCGTATCAGCACACCCCTTCTGGACCACGGTGCCTGTCTTCGGAACGGCACCCGTACGTACCGGCAGAGCCTGATCACCCGGGGTACCGGAATGTCCACGGCGGCGCCACGCATGCGGAGATCGGGATGCGACTGCTCGACAACAGCCTTGTCCTGCAGAATCAGCACCACCGCACGGTTCAGCGTCACCGTCGACAGCGGCTCGAAGCTCGCGTTGAGAACCAGCGTGTCCCGCATCTCGCCCACCTCCCGTGTGCCGCCCGCCCCCTGGCAGGCCCGGACCAACTCTGGCTGGGCGGGCCGGGATGGACAACGCAATAAAAAAATGCCCTGCCCTGATCTCTCCAGGACCAGGGCAGGGCAAACAGCAGGAGAACTCTCAGCTCACCGGGTACTACGCGGGACCGGTGTACTCACCGATCAGCTGAGCACGACCCAGCGTGTGGAACCGCAGATTGAATCCGACCACAGCGGGCGACACATCACTGCCAGGCCCCAGCTTCTCGCTGTCCACCGCATACACGGTGAAGACGTAACGGTGGTTCTCCCCGGCCGGCGGCGCGGCGCCGCCGAACTCCTTCGTCCCATAGTCGTTACGGACCTGAACGGCACCGGCGGGCAACCCCTCGAACTTCCCGCTGCCCGCACCGGCCGGCAGCTCGGTGACCGATGCCGGGATGTCGAACACGACCCAGTGCCAGAACCCGCTGCCCGTCGGAGCATCCGGATCGAAGCAGGTCACGGCGAAACTCTTGGTCTCCGCCGGGAACCCTTCCCACCGCAGCTGCGGCGAAGTGTTCCCGGCCGCGAACACCTGGGCGTCCGCAAGCACGGCCCCGGGAGCGAGATCCTCGCTCACCACCGTGAACGAAGGCACCTCGGGATGGAAGTCATGCGGCAGCGGCGGCCTCTTCGGCTCGGTCACGTCAGCACCTCTCCTGATCGGCTCTGGAGTCTCGCCACCGACCCTAGAGCCAGTTGCGCCGACCGCCGACCTGGGCGAGCCACTGATTGAGGTATGCCGCCCAGTCGGTCCCCCGGAAGTCGTTCAGATCGACCTTGAACGCCCGGTAGGAGTCGCTGCCCTCACTGAAGAGCCCCGCCTTCTTGTCCATCTCGAGCACGACATCCATCTCGCGGTCGTCCGCGATGAACGTCAGCTCGACCTGGTTCAGCCCGCGGTACTGCTGCGGCGGGAAGAACTCGATCTCCTGGTAGAAGGGCAGCCGCTGGCGCGTGCCGCGGATGTGACCACGCTCCATGTCCGCGCTGCGGAACCCGAAGCCGAGCTGTCCGAACGCGTCCAGGATCGCCTGCTGCGCCGGCAGCGGGTGGACGTTGATCGGGTCGAGGTCGCCGGAGTCCAGCGCCCGCGCGATCTCCAGTTCGGTGGTCACACCGATGTTCATGCCGTGCAGGTGCTGCCCGGCGAACATCGTGATGGGCGTCTCCCAGGGGATCTCGAGCCCGAACGGAACGACGTGCACGGCACCGGCCTGCACCTCGAACGCGCCACCGAGCTGCAGCTTGGTGAACTCGATGTCCTGCTTCATCTCGTGGTCGTGGCCCTCGACCTCGACGCGCGCCTGCAGACCGACCGAGAGCCCCTCGATCTGCTGCGACACGGAACCGCCCTGGATCCGCACCTGGCCCTGGACGACCCCGCCCGGCACGACGTTGAGCTCGGTCAGCTCCGTCTCCACCGAAGCACCACCGGCACCCATGCTGGCGAGCAGCCGCTTGAAGCCCATATTTACTCCTCCTTGGTCTGACCTCTACATACGCGCCACGACCGTAGTCGGTTCCCGGTAACCTCGATCGCCATGATCGAGGGTCTGGACCGTACGCCGCTGACGCGGGACTTCTTCGACCGCCCCGTGCTGGAGGTGGCACCCGACCTGCTGGGCCGGACCCTGGTACGCATCACGGGCGAAGGCCCCATCGAACTCCGCCTCACCGAGGTGGAGGCGTACGCCGGCGAGATCGACCCCGGCTCGCACGCCTTCCGCGGCCGCACCGCGCGCAACAGCGTGATGTTCGGACCACCCGGCCACGCCTACGTCTACTTCACCTACGGCATGTCAAGGCGGTCAGCATGAACGTTGACCTCCTCTCCCATCCTGCTGAGGAAGTCGCCCCCAGGCTGCTCGGGAGCGTCCTCACGTGCAAGACCCCCGAGGGAACCGTGAGCATCGCCATCACGGAGACCGAGGCGTACTCCGGTACGGCTGACCCAGCTTCCCATGCCTACCGAGGCCGGACACCCCGTAACGTCGTCATGTTCGGACCCGCAGGACACCTGTACGTCTACCGGTCCCACGGTCTCCATTGGTGCGCCAACGTCGTCACGGGGACGGACGGCATCGCCTCGGCTGTCCTCATCCGGGCGGGCAGGGTCATCGAGGGGGAAGACCTGGCACGCAAGCGACGGGGCGAGAGGGTCGAGAGTCCACGGCTTGCCCGAGGTCCCGGGAACTTCTGCCAGGCACTCGGCATCAACGCGGAGCACAACGGCGCGGATCTCCTGAAAGGTCCCTCGGTCGTGTTGTCCGAGGGTGAGCCGGTACCTGCCGCGCTCATCCAGGCTGGTCCTCGGGTAGGCGTGAGCAAGGCCCACGACTGGCAACACCGGTTCTACCTCGCCGGTGATCCAACGGTCTCGGCGTACCGACTGAGCCCGCGAGCCAAACCGCCCGCCGGAGCCTAAGCCGCTGTGCGCCTTGCTCACGGCCCGCCGGCGAGGCGGTGCGGAAGGTTGGGGCCAGGCGATGCGTGATCGTCCGCGAGCGCGGCCCGTGACGCGTCCCTGGCCGGTCGAGTGACTGCCGGCGTGTGCCGATTCGCAGGCTCCGCCGGTAGTGATGTCGTACTCCGCTTCTATGCTCCTGCGATGACGTCTTACGAAGGAACGCATCCCACCGTTCTCGTCCGGGTCGGCAACCTCCAGACCCAGATCGACGAGCAGCTCGCACCAGCTATCCAGGCGATCTGGGAGTGTGGCATCGACACGTTCACCTGCTGCCAGGACCTGGCCGAGAGCAACGCGGACTGGCCGGTGAAGTTGCCGCACATGGCGGAGTGGGTGGAGTCCCGCCGCGGTTGGATGCTCATCGACTTCCCGGTGGACAGCGGACTCGCCTTCCTTTCAGCCGTCGCAAATGCCGGACCGCGAGACGCCTTCTACGTGCGGATGACCCACTGGGCCGCCCCCGACGCCTGGGACGTGAAGATCAAGCCGATGGACGCGGCGATGTTTCAGGGGGACCAGCCGTCGGACTTCGGCCTGCGCCTCCTGCAGGTCAGCTTCCCTGCCTACGATCTGCCGGAACTGACCCGGCGCCTCCGCGAACACGCCGCAGGCCGTACGGTGCCGCCTGCCCCCGCCGACTGGAGCACTGTGGGTCGCTAGCTACTGACCGGGTCGCTCTGGAAGCGGGCTCCGGCTGAACAGAACAGCACCACACGGGAGGGCTCCCTGAACGGGGTCCTCCCTATCTCGTATAAGATCCCTTGGCCAGGTCGCCGCCGTCGCTCCCGACCGTACGAGACCGAGTTCAGGCCCGAAGGGCTTGAGCGTCCACCTGTGAAGAGACCGCGCCATCCGTGCACGGTCCACCCCCGCAACGAAAGGGAGGCACATGTCCCGCCATCCGGCGGGGGGCACTGGCGCACTCGTGTGCGCCGCACAGGAAGGAGCCACACCCCAGTGGCTATCAGCTTCGGCCATGCCCTTCCTGACAGCCTCGACTGAGGCACCGGGGTTCTCCGGTTAGCCTGGATGGGCGAGACAGGAGCATCCCCCGGCATGACCAGCACCACCAATCCCGAGCAGGACCCGGCACCCCGTCCGAAGCGACGCACGTTCTCTGCGGAGTACAAGCTGCGGATCGTCGCTGAGTACGACGCTGCGCCGAATGGCGAGAAGGGCGCGATCCTGCGCCGCGAGCGGCTGTACCACTCCCACATCATCGAGTGGCGGGCCGCCCGGGACGCCGGTGCGATGGCCACGCTGACCGACCAGCGCACCTCCGCGGCACGGCCGAAGAAGGCCGCCGAGCAGGCCGAGCTGGAGCGGCTACGCAAGAAGGTGGCCCGCCTGGAGGCGGAGGCCGCACGCAAGGACGCCGCACTGGAACTCATGGGAAAAGCCAACGCGCTCTTGGCTTGACTCTGTCGGGGATCTTGGAGTTTCGCGGCGTGGCGGCATGATCAGCGGGCATGCTCGGGGCTGTCTCGAAGGCCGATGCAGTTGTTGAGGTGTCTGGTGTCGCTCCGTCCCCGTTCCGGTGAGCAAGTCCCGTCTCTGACCGCGCAGATCGCGCGGGCGAGCAACCCAGGCGGTACGACGGCGATATGGGTACGTGACCGCCTCGACGGTCTGTGGTGCGACGAGGACTTCGCCGACTGGTATCCCCGCGACGGGCGCCCCGGCCTCTCGCCCGCGCAGTTGGCTACCGTCTGTGTGCTGCAGTTCCTGCTCGGTCTGTCGGACCGTCAGGCCGCGGAAGCGGTGCGCTGCCGCATCGATTTCAAGTACGCCCTGGCCATGGAGCTGGATGATCCCGGCTTCCACCACAGCGTGCTGGCCGACTTCCGCGAGCGCCTTGCCCAAGACGACCGCGCCGACCGTCTTCTTGATCTGGCACTCGCGCGCCTGAAGGAGGCCGGACTCGTGCGCGAACGCACCACGCAGCGCACCGACTCCACCCACGTCCTGGCCGCGGTGCGCGACCTGACCCGGCTGGAACTGGTCACCGAGGCCGTCCGTGCCGTGCTCCCTCAAAGCAGGCATCCTCACAGAGGACGGCCAGCGCAGGGACACCCACACCGGCACCCCGCAAGGCGGCATCCTCTCCCCGCTGATCTTCAATATCGCGTTGTCGGCGCTCGACGAGCACCTGCACCGCGACTGGAGGCCCGGCGGACGGATGGATGGCCAGTACCCGCGCAAGAAGCGCCGTCGCCACGGCCTGCCCAACTGGCGAATCGTCCGCTACGCGGACGATTTCGCTGTCCTGGTGCATGGCACCGCCGACGACGCCAGCGCGCTCCAGGACGAAGTGGCCTCCGTGCTCGAATCGTTGGGGTTGAGGCTGTCACCGGCCAAGACCCGGATCGTGCACATGGAGGACGGGTTTGACTTCCTCGGCTTCCGCATCCAGTGGAAACGCAAGCGAGGGACCGACAAGTGGTACGTCTACTTCTTCATCGCCGCGCGGCCCGTCCGCTCGGTGAAGGACAAGATCCGTGCCCTGACCCGCAGGACATCACAGGCCAGTCCCGCAGACGTGCTGATCCGGCTCAACCAGATCGTGCACGGCTGGACCAACTACTTCCGGCACGCCGTCGCGAAGCACACGTTCCGGACGCTGGGGATTTTCCTCTGGCGCCGGGTGATCATGTGGCTGAAGACGTTGCACCGCTGGTCGTGGAAGGACATCCGCAAATGGCTCCTCGGCCCTCACGGGGCCTGGCTGCCGATCGCGGTGGACGGGGTGGAACTGATCAACCCGGCGCGAACACCCGCGATCACGCGGTATCGCTATCGGGGCGACACGATTCCCACCCCCTGGACCAGCGCCTGACGAACAGCCCACGGCCAGAACTGTGGAGAGCCCGGTACTCGGAGACGGGTACGCCGGGTTCGGCGAGCGGTCTGGAGAAACGGACCGGTGGCAACACCGGCACCGCGCTCCAGGCCGACTCAACCGGTCGGGCCGACTGATGCGACCGTACGGGGGCCGATCGCGACCGTCCATGCATAGACGTGACTCATGCACGTTGTCGCATGAACTGGGGGAGCGAGGGGCGCACAGAGGATCTGAGTGATGTCTGGGCCCTCCTCGCCGGGCATGACGACGGGCCCCGCCCGACTCTCGTCAGACAGGGCCCGTGCTCACTTCGCGCGGACAGCCGGCTCGGCCCTCCGCGATCGGATCTCAGGGGTTCCGGTACGTGATCCGGCAGTGCTCGCCCTTGAAGGATCGGACCCCTCGACCGCGCGGCATCAGCTCGACTCGCTCGCAGACCTGCATGACGACGGTCCGCACGTAGTCGATTCGGTCGGGGTCCTCGTAGTCCAGTTCCTCCCACAGGTACTCGATGTCGCCCAGGTCGACACGTACCCGCTGCGATGCCAGGTCTGCCAGCTCTGCGCGGATCTTGGTCAGGTCGGCGTCACACCTGCCGATGCCCGTCCGCAGGGTCGACGCGTCGATGTCCCCTACGGCGAACATCTCCGCCAGGGCGGTGCGCCTCTCTGATGCGGCCGTTTCCTCGGCCAGCAACTCGGCCTCTCGCTCCTCGTCTGCGGCATCCGTGGCCGGTGCCGCGTTCCACTCCTCGGCCCTGTCGATGACCTTCCTGACCACGAAGGAGTCGAGCGGGTCCGCCGGGCAGGTGATGCACCGGCCACCCGAACAGGTGTAGATGCGGTACCGCTCACCTGCCGCGTTCTTCTTGCTCCACCCCTGAGTGACGACGGCCTGACACTTCGAGCAGCGGACCACGCCGGACAACAGGGCCTTGCGCTTGCCGCCGCCGCCCGTGTTGCGCTCGGGGTCGCTCAGGTAGCGGACCAGAGCCCGGAATATGCCCTCGGAGACGATCGCCTCCCAGTTGCCCGCGCCGGTCTCCTCGGTCCGCCGCACGCGCTTCCCGTCCGGCTTCTCGACCCACTGCGAGTACGTCTGGATCCCCGCATTCCTCGGCTTCAAGAGGACGATCCGAAGGTTCGAGCTGCGCCACTCCTTGCCGTGCGGCGAGAGCAGTCCACGCGTGTTCCAGTCCTTCGCGATGGACCAGAGGGTGACGCCGGCCAGGACATCCCGGTACGCCTGCCGCAGGGCTTCCGCCTCCGCTTCCCGGTGCCTGCCGTCCCGCTCGAAGCCGAAGGGGCGCGTACTCCAGAAGGGCCTCCCCGACTCCCTGCGCCGCTGGTGTCCGAGTACCTGACGCTCGACTCGCATCTCGGTCTCGTTGCGAGCCACCACAGCGCCGATGCGAGCAGCGAGACGGCCGGACGGGGTGGACAGGTCGAGCACTCCCTGCGCCTGTGCGGCGGCCAACGTGACGCCGGTCGCCTCGGCCAGGTCCACCAGGTCCTCGAGGTCCCAGGGGGTGCGGTACATACGGTCGTAGTGACATACGGTCGTAGTGGCGGGACACGATGGCGTCCGCCTTGCCGTCCTCCACCAGAGCCTTGACGCGCTCCCACTCGGCGCTCCGCTTGGTTCCCCGCTTCGTCGAAGCCGGCGTGTCCTTCTCAACGATCGTGGCTACGACCGACCAGCCCTTCCGGTCGCACAGCGCCTGACTCAGCTCGACCTGTTGTGTCAGGTTCCCACCCTTGGACTCCTCGCCCCTCGGGGTGGGGCTGAGCCTGGCGTAGATGATCGCTCGCACTGTCTGGCTCCTGCTTGTTGTCGCTTGCCGATGCTGCGGGACCAACGACGTACATGCCTAGTGAGTTACCTACGGCATGTGGGACTGCCTCAACCCGGTGTGCGGCCCCGAAGGCGTGGCGAGCGGTGTACTGCTCCGGGCGGGCGAGGTCCTGGTGGGTGCCGAGCTCAGCCGTAAACGTCGAATCTCGGCCCGCAACGACCGGGAACTGGCCAAAGGCCCAGCCCGTCTGGCTACCGCCCTCGACATCGACCGAGGCCTGAACGGCACTGACGCCATCGCCCACCCGGGTGCCCCTTTGTCCGTCCTGCACGGCACCCCACCACCGCGCGACCAGGTACGCAACGGCCCCCGCACCGGCGTGGGCGGTGACGGAGCCACACACCATTGGCGCTTCTGGATCGACGGAGACCCCACGGTGAGCCTGTACCGACCCCACACGCCACGCCGCCGCGCAACTTGACTCGCCCTTGCTGGACACCTAACGTAGTCCGAGCCGCTTGAACGGGTACTGCTGTCGGCACGGTCCATCGGACCGAGGCTGAGCACCCGGAAGCGACCAACCACTACCTTCGACTCACCCTGGCGGGTGCGAATTCGGCATGCCGTAATTCGATCCCATCGGCTCGATTATGAGCTGCCCAGGAAATCGACTAAAGTAGCGGATCCGCCGAAAGGCAAAGGTCACTCCAAAGGCCACCGGAATCAAATTCGGACCGGAAACGGAAACGAAAAAGAGTCTGGTAAGGTTGGAACCGCCGGAAAGGGAAACGCGAAAGC
>NZ_JBITER010000057.1:0-33119 GCF_044455345.1 Streptomyces sp. NPDC051286
GATTGAGCCAACGCGGAGCGTTGGTGATTGACGACAACGCCGCGAGGTGCGTGCGCCGGCCCCGCGGCGCCGCGAAGCCTACTGCCGGGCACTCTGAGGCGCGCAGCACACGCGATCGGGGCCGGCCGGGGCATCCCCGGCCGGCCCCGCAGGCGTTACGACGACCGGCAGGTCAGGAGTACGGGTAGAAGCCCGAGCCCGTCTTGCGGCCGAGCCGGCCCGCGTCGACCATGCGCTGGAGCAGCGGGGGAGCGGCGTACAGCGGTTCCTTGAACTCGGCGTACATCGAGTCGGCGACCGACGCCACGGTGTCCAGGCCGATGAGGTCGGAGAGCTTCAGCGGGCCCATCGGGTGGGCGCAGCCGAGCTCCATGCCGTTGTCGATGTCCTCGCGGCTGGCGATACCCGACTCGAACATCCGGATCGCGGAGAGGAGATACGGGATCAGCAGAGCGTTGACGACGAAGCCGGAGCGGTCCTGGGCGCGGATCGGATGCTTGCCCAGCACGTCCTGCACCAGTGCCTCGGACCGCCGGACCGTCTCGTCGGACGTGGTCAGCGCGGGGATCAGCTCGACGAGCTTCTGCACCGGGGCCGGGTTGAAGAAGTGGATGCCGATGACCTGGTCCGGGCGGGAGGTCGCCACAGCCAGCTTCACCAGCGGGATGGAGGAGGTGTTGGAGGCGAGAATCGCGTCCTGCCGGGTCACCACCTGGTCGAGGACCTGGAAGATCTCGGTCTTGACCTGTTCGTTCTCCACGACGGCCTCGATCACGAGATCGCGGTCGGCGAACTCGCCGAGGTCCGTGGTGAAGCTGAGGCGGTTGAGTGTCTCGTCGCGCTCCTCCTCGGTGATCTTCCCGCGTTCGGCGGCCTTCGAGAGGGAGTTGTGGAGCCGGGTGCGACCGATCTCCAGCGCCTCGCCGGTGGTCTCGGCCACCATGACGTCGAGTCCGCTGCGGGCGCACACCTCCGCGATGCCTGCGCCCATTTGGCCACAGCCCACCACTCCGACGCGTGCAATGTCGGCCATAGAGTCCGTCACCTCGTGCCTTTCGCTGGTCTCCGTTCGGCGGGCTCCCGTCTGATTCCGGTACCCGCCTCGACGCCCCGACGTTACTCCGCGGCCTACGGGTCATGACGGGCCGGGGCGGGCATGCTCTGCGTTACCCCCGATGCCGGGGTGACGGACGAGGACACAGAAACGGCAGGTGCAACGAAATGCGGCAAATGGCTCGAAGGGGCTTTGTGGCGGGTGCGGCCGGGGTGGTCGCCGGGATGATGACCTCGGTCGCGGGTGCGGCCGAGGCCGTCGCCGTACCGCGGGAAGTGCCGGTTCCGTCCGGGGTGGGTGCGTTGCCCGGGCCGGGTGTGAGCCACCCGCGCGTCGCCCGGCGCGAGATGCGCGGTATGTGGGTCGCCACCGTCGCCAACATCGACTGGCCCTCGGCGCCCGGTCTGACGGCGGCGGCGCAGCGGGCCGAGCTGATCGCGTACCTCGACGAGGCCGTCGCCCGGCGGCTGAACGCCGTCGTCCTGCAGGTCCGGCCGACCGCCGACGCCCTGTGGCCGTCCTCCTACGAGCCGTGGGCCCAGTACCTCACCGGCGTCCAGGGGAAGGACCCCGGCTGGGACCCGCTGGGCACCGCCGTCCGCGAGGCGCACCGCCGCGGCCTGGAACTGCACGCCTGGTTCAATCCGTACCGGGTCGCCAACCACACGGACCCGTCCCGGCTGATCCCCACGCACCCGGCGCGGCTGCACCCCGACTGGGTCCTGCCGTACGGCGGAAAGCTCTACTACAACCCCGGACTGCCCGAGGTGCGCCGCTTCGTCCAGGACGCCATGCTCGACGCGGTCCGCCGCTACGACATCGATGCCGTCCACTGGGACGACTACTTCTACCCGTACCCGGTCGCCGGACAGGTCTTCGCCGACGACGCCACCTACGCGAAGTACGGCGCGGGCTTCCCGGACAAGGCCGCCTGGCGCCGCGACAACACCGACAAGCTGGTCCGCGAGATGTCCGCGGGGATCAAGAAGATCAAGAAACACGTCCAGTTCGGGATCAGTCCGTTCGGTGTCTGGCGCAACGCGGGCACCGACCCGCTCGGCTCGGACACCAGGGCAGGGGTGCAGACCTACGACGACCTTTATGCCGACACCCGAGGTTGGGTCAAGAAGGGCTGGATCGACTACATCTGTCCGCAGATCTACTGGAACATCGGCTTCGCCGCCGCCGACTACGCCAAGCTGCTGCCCTGGTGGGACGCGGTGGTACGGGGTACAGGTGTCGACCTCTTCGTCGGCGAGGCGCTCTACAAGGGCGGTGACCCCGCCCAGCCCGCCGCCTGGCAGGACCCGGCCGAGCTCTCGCGCCACATCGACCTCGCCGCCCGCTACGACCAGGTCCGCGGGCATGTCTACTTCTCGGGCAAGGACGTGGTCGCCGACCGGGCCGGAATGATGGCGCGCGTCGTGGCGGACCACTACCGCAACAGAGTGCGCCCTCCCCGCTGACCCGGGGGATCTGAGGCGGAGGGGGCGCACCGAGGGGTGGCGCGGTCGGGGCGGTGCCGTGTGCCCGGGGAACCTACGGGGTCTCCGGGCTCCGGTGCAGGACCCCGGTGTGCTGGACGATGGTGTCGGGACCTGGCGAAACCAGGTGTTCGTGTCCGTCCTCGGAGCGGACGCGGTACGGGGGAGCGCCCTTGTCCCCGAGCACTTCGAGGATCTCTGCGACCCGGTCGTGCTGCCCCACGGTCCTGCCGTGCGTCAGCAGCCGGTCGCCCGCGTGTGCCTCCATCTGGAGTGACCTCCTCACGGGTGACGGTCCATGTCGACAAGTCTATGACCGGATCCGCCCACGCACCGGGCGTACCAGTGAGTCTTTTCGGACCGGGCGGGAACCGGGCACGGTCGAGGCCGCCGTGGCGGGTGCGTCCGGGCCGTCGTGGGCCACGCCGGAGACCCCCCGGCGCCGCGCCCCCGCCCGCTGGGTGGCCGCGATACAGACGAGCACGGCCACCGCCGCCACCGGTGCGGCCGCCGAGACCTTCTCGCCGAGGAGCAGAAACGACCACACCAGAGTCAGCAGCGGCTGCGCGAGCTGAAGCTGGCTCGCCCGGGGGACCCCGATCTCCGCCATGCCGCGGTACCAGACGTACAGGCCGACGAAGGTGGAACCAGCCGCCACCCAGACCAGGCCGATGACTCCGTGCGTGGTCAGCCGCACCGGCTCGAAGGGGAGCGCGACAGCCGCGCCCGCCACCATCAGCGGCGCCGCGAGAACCAGTGCCCAGCCGATCACCTGCCAGCCCGGCATGACGCCGGCCAGCCTGCCGCCCTCGGTGTATCCCGCCGCGCACACCAGCAGTGCACCGAACAGGCAGAGATCGCCGGAGGAGAGCGCGCCGCCGCTCTGCTGCACGGTGAACACGATCACCACGGCCGCGCCGGCCAGTGCCGCGATCCAGAAGGTGCGCGGCGGACGCGACCCGGTCCGCAGTGACGAGAGGACCGCGGTGGTCAGCGGCAGCAGCCCCACCACCACGGCCGCGTGCGAGGAGGTGGAGGTCTGCAGGGCCAGCGTGGTCAGCAGCGGGAACCCCACCACCACACCGCCCGCGACGACCGCGAGCCCGCCCCAGTGGCGGCGGTCGGGCACCGGGACCCGTCCCGCAAGCAGCACGGTGCCCGCGATCAGTGCGGCGAGCAGGCTGCGCAGGGTCACCAGGGACCAGGGGCCAAAGCTCTCCAGTCCCCAGACCGTGGACGGGAAGGTCAGCGAGAAGGCGACGACGCCGAGCCCGGCGAGCAGTGTGCCGCTCCGGCCCGCCGATGGGGCAACCGCTGCCGAAGGGGAAGTAACCGCTATCGCTACCTGACGGGTAGCGCTATCCTTTGCTGTCATGCAAGAGCGTAGCAGCGTTGCTGGTCTGGTGAGTTCCCTTCGAGGTGAGCTGAAGCGCTACTCACCTGGTGGGAAGCTGCCGTCCAGTCGGGCACTCGTGGAGCGGTATCGGGTCAGTCCGGTGACCGTCTCCCGGGCGATCGCGCAGCTCGCCGCCGAAGGGCTCGTCGTGACCCGCCCCGGCTCCGGCGCCTTCCGGGCGGAGCGCCGTACCGACGTGCCCCCGCCCGGCGACACCTCCTGGCAGGAGGTCTCCCTCAGCGGCGACGGCGGACCGGAGGTCGTGCCCCGTACCGTCGACGCGTCCGGAGTCCTGGTCACGCTCACCGCACCGCCGCCCGGCGTCATCGAGCTGAACGGCGGTTACCTCCACCCGTCGCTCCAGCCCGAACGGGCGCTCGCTGCCGCCCTCGCCCGGGCCGGGCGCCGCCCCGGAGCCTGGGGCCGTCCGCCCACCGACGGGCTCACCGAGCTCCGTGCCTGGTTCGCCCGCGAGATCGGACCCTCGCTCACCGCCGCCGACATACTCATCACCGCGGGTGGCCAGAGCGCTCTGGCCACCGCTCTGCGCGCCCTCGCCCCGCCCGGCGCCCCCGTCCTCGTCGAATCACCCACCTACCCGGGCATGCTGGCGGCCGCCCGTGCCACCGGACTGCGTCCCGTCCCGGTCCCGGTCGACGCCGACGGGGTCCGCCCCGAACTGCTGGCCGCCGCCTTCCGCGCCACGGGCGCACGCGTCTTCGTCTGTCAGCCGCTCTTCCAGAACCCGACCGGCGCGGTCCTCGCCCCGGACCGCCGGCGTGAGGTCGTCCGGATCGCCCGCGATGCGGGGGCGTTCGTCATCGAGGACGACTTTGCCCGCCGCCTGGTCCACGACGACGCGGGCCCGCTGCCCGCGCCGCTCGCCGCCGACGACCCCGACGGCGTCGTCGTCCATGTCTGCTCCCTCACCAAGATCACCTCGCCGAGCCTGCGGGTGGGGGCGCTGGCCGCCCGCGGTCCGGTGCTGGAACGGCTGCGGGCCATCCAGGTCGTCGACAGCTTCTTCGTCCCGCGCCCGCTCCAGGAAGCCGCGCTCGAACTGGTCGGCTCCCCGGCTTGGGGTCACCATCTGCGTTCCGTGTCGACGGAGCTGAAGAACCGGCGGACCGCCATGACGACCGCTCTGCGGCTCGAACTGCCCGAACTGTCGCTCCCGCGCATCCCCGCGGGCGGCGGCAGCCTCTGGCTGCGGCTGCCGGATGCCGAAGCCGGCTCCGACGAGGCGGCGTTGGTCTCGGCCGCCCTGCGCGCGGGCGTCGCGGTCGCGCCGGGCCGTCCGTACTACTGCGCCGAACCCCCGGCAGCCCAGGTGCGGTTGAGCTTCGCCGCGGTCGCCGGGGCGGGCGAGATCACGGAGGGCGTACGACGGCTGCGCACCGCCTGCGACAAGCTCTTCGCCGCCCCCGGCCGCCGCGACCTATCCTCCGGTCATGGCTGACATCCTCCAGGAGCGTTACGAGATCTCGTCCGACCCGGCCCGGCTGGACCCGGCCCGGATCCACCACTGGCTTTCCACCGACGCCTACTGGGCGCTCGGACGTACCCGCGAGATGCAGGATCTGGCCATCGCTGGATCGCTCAACTTCGGCGCGTATGAAGCAACTTCAGGGGAACAGGTCGGCTACGCCCGGGTGGTGACCGACCACGTCACCTTCGCCTGGCTCTGCGATGTGTACATCGACCGGTCGGCCCGCGGCCACGGGCTCGGGACCCGGCTCGCCGCCGCCGTGCGCGACCACCTCGTCCCGACCGGCATCCGCAGGCTCACCCTCGCGACCGACGACGCCCACGGTGTCTATGCGAAGGCCGGGTTCCAGCCGCTCAAGGACCCCGAGAAGTGGATGTACTTCCGGTTCGACCGTCCCGGAGTTGTCGGAAAATCGCCCTCTTGACCTGGCGGCGTCCGGCTCCACGATCTCGGCCATGAGTGTTCGAGTCTCGCTCGTCGCCGCGGCGCGCAGCGACTCCCCGCTCGCCGAGCGCTTCGACGACGACCGTCCGCTCGATCGGGCCGGCTGGCACGAAGTGCAGCTCGCTACATCGTCGCGGTGCCCGCAAACGTCGTCGTGCTGCCTTCTTGCACGACGTACCGAGGTGGTCCACCGGCCCGTAACCGTTGGTCCGGTTGAAGGCGGAGACACTGCTGACCTGCTTCACCCGGGGACCGCGACACACGGCCCCGGGAAGGTATGCGCCGCGGTGGATCCGGGTGACGCGAACCGGGCCGCGTCGCGGCTCACGCGAGTTCCGTGGGCTCGTCCTGAAGCCCGGACCCGATCTGCTCCCGCAGCTCCAGTCCGTCCGCGTGACCGTGCGCCCGGACGGCCAGCTCGGTGGTGGCGCGGACCACTTCTTCCGGCTCACCAGCGAGGGCAAGCGTGCATTTCGTCTCGCTGGGGTATTCCCGGCAGTCGGCGACCTTCCGCATGAGGCACCTCCCTGCTCCCTTCCACTTTAGTGCCGTGACCGGCACCCGGGCGGTGTGCATTCCAGGAAGAGGGAGCGGGGAGGTGCCAGTGCGCTCACAGCCGTACGGAACTGTCCGGCTTCACTCGGTGCGGCTGGTCATTCACCCGTGTGTGCATCGGTGGCGAGCGTCAGGGCCTCCGCGATGCCGGTCTCCGCGGCGACTTTGTCGATACCAAGCCCGGTCAGCACGCCCTCGCCGTCCTCGTGCTCCAGGAGCGCGAGCAGGATGTGCTCCGTGCCGACATAGTTGTGCCCCATCCGCAGGGCCTCCCGGAACGTGAGCTCCAGCGCCTTGCGTGCCCCGGCGTCGTACGGAATGAGGTCCGGGAGCTCCTCGGCCGCGGGCGGCAGCGCCTCGGTCGCAGCCTGCCGGACGGCGTCCGGCGAGACGCCCTGCGCCTTGATGAACGCCGCGGCGAGCCCCTCCGGCTCACTGAGCAGCCCCAGCGTCAGATGCTCCGTACGCACCTCGTCGTTGCGTGCGGCGCGGGCCTCGTTCTGTGCTGCCATCACGACGTTCCGCGCCCGCTCGGTGAACCGGCTGAACCCCTGGCTGGGGTCGAGATCCGACGGCTCGCCGGGATCCTTGGCGACAAAGCGCTTCTGGGCCGCCTGCCGGGTGACTCCCATGCTCTTCCCGATCTCCGTCCAGGAGGCTCCCGAGCGGCGCGCCTGATCGACGAAGTGGCCGATCAGGTGGTCGGCCACGTCGCCGAGGTGATCGGCGGCGATGACCGCGCCCGAGAGCTGTTCGAGAGCGTTGGGGTGAACTTTCTTGATGGCTTCGATCAGTTCGTCGAGCCGCACCGGATTCGTCATGCTCACTGGTTTCGCCATGTGTCAACCTTAGGTTGACAGTCACCATGTGTCAACCATCGGTTGACAGTGCAAGGAGGGGGTGGCGGCGCTCGGCCCTGCGGGCTGCTCAGCCGGCCCGTTGCTCGGCCAGGTCCAGCCTCGGCCGACTCGTCCGGCGGCAAGTGGCGGATGGCCCGGTCCGTCATCAGCAGGCTCATATGGGCCCGGGCAGGTCGCAGCGCGTTCTCCGGAAAGGTGTCCAGGGTGGCGTCGAGCCGAGCCGTCATCTCTGTGTCCGCCGCCCTCGTGTGGAGCCCGGAGTGCAGGGTGACCGGCCGAAGGGGCGATCGCCATGAGCGGCGCCGTCCCGGCCGATGACGCCGGTGACCGAGTCGTCGTCCAGGGCGGGCAGGTTGCCGGGATGGAATTCCTGGTGAACCCCATCAGTCCCGGCCGGCCGGTCGGGGAAGTCGGCGCCGACGGACGCGACCCGGCGTTCGAGTGCCACAGCGCGGCGACCGTGTCCGCGCGGCGGCTCATGGAGGCAGTATCCGGGGCCGTCGCTCCGCAGATGGAGGCGGAGCGAGGGGATCGTCGGCGCGGACCTGAACGGTCCCGTCGGGTGGGTGCGCGGCGAGAACGAGCGCCCGGCCCCCCGCTGACCGATCAGCGAGGGGCCGGGGCGCCAGAGGGTCCTCGTGCGGTCAGAGGACGCCGGAGTCGGCGATGGTGACCTTGGCCTGGGTCCTGCCGCTCTGCGAGCCGTAGCTTTCGATCTTCTTGACCAGGTCCATGCTCTCCTGGCCCTCGACCTCGCCGAAGACGACGTGCTTGCCGTCCAGCCACGACGTCACGATCGTCGTGATGAAGAACTGGGAGCCGTTGGAGTTGGGGCCCGCGTTCGCCATCGACAGCAGTCCGGGCTTGTTGTGCGTGAGCTTGAAGTTTTCGTCGGCGAACTTCTCGCCGTAGATGCTCTTGCCGCCGCGGCCGTCACCGCTGGTGAAGTCGCCGCCCTGCAGCATGAAGTCCGGGATGACCCGGTGGAAGGACGAGCCCTTGTAGCCGAAGCCCTTCTCGCCGGTCGCCAGCGCGCGGAAGTTCTCCGCCGTCTTCGGAACCACGTCGTCGAACAGGTTGAACACGATCCGCCCGGCGGGCTCGTCATTGATGGTGATGTCGAAAAAAACCTTGGTCGTCATGGATCCATCCTGACATCACCGCGGTCGGCCACCAGCGGACGGGGTGGTCCGAGCGTCGGATCGCCCAGCGAGTTCTCGAACGTGAGTACGAGAAGAGGTTCCGTGCAGGCGATCGGAAGGTGTGACCAACTATGCGTCAGAAGCCTTTGTGCAGTGGCTCTTTGCCCCGCTCCGGAGCGAGTGCCGGACTGATGTGCCACGCACAGTGACCGCCTCCCCTTGCCGCGCCCCACCCGTCGGGGAGGCTCCCTTGCCCTGTTGTCGCCCTGCCCGGGCCTCCCGGGGCCTCCCAGGACGACGCTGTCACCCATTCGGACGGGCGCCTGTTGCCCGGCACGTTCGACACCGTTCGTATGGCACTGGGTCTGCCGACCGCCGGCCCCGCGCCATGAGTCACCCTGCCCAGGAAGGGTCTGCCGATGCCAGGTGTCACCATCCATCGGCAAAGGCGTGGAGCCATGTGCGCCGCGGGGGTCCTGCTGCTCGCCTCGGCGGTCACGACCGGACGTCCGGTCGTGGTCGAGTTGTCCGACGGGGGACCGTCCGCAGGCGGCGGGACGACGTTGACCTGGAAGCCCTGTGAGGGTGAGGGCCGGCAGAGATTCGAGTGCGCAATGGCGAAGGTGCCGCTCGACTACGCCCGTCCCCGATGGCGCACCATCGACCTGGTCGTGATCAGGCACCGGGCCACCGCTCCCAGGCGGCGGGTCGGATCACTGTTCTTCAACCCCGGGGGGCCCGGCGGCCCGGGAACGGTGGGGCTGCCGTTGCAGTACCACAAGTTCCCCAAGGAACTGCGCGAGCGGTTCGACATCGTCAGTTGGGACCCGCGCGGCGTCGGGCAGAGCACCGCCGTGCAATGTTTTGCCGGTGCGGAAGAGGCCGTCACATGGCTGGCGAATGTTCCCGCCTTTCCGGTCGGCACGAAAGAGCGCAGAGCCTTCACCGCGGCCTACGCCGAACTCGGCCGACGCTGTCAGAAGCGCGTTCCGGAACTGCTGCGTCATGTGACGACGGCCGAAAGCGCCCGCGACCTCGACCGGTTGCGTCAGGCACTCGGTGAGCGGCAGTTGAGGTACTGGGGTGTCTCGTACGGAACGATGCTGGGGGCAACCTACGCCAACCTCTTCCCATCCAGAGTCGGCCGCCTGGTGCTCGACGGGAACGTCGATCCGCGGGCCTGGGTCGACGACGGCTCGAAGGGCGAGCCGGAACTGAACACCTTCCTGCGGCTGGGGTCCGATCTGGGCTCGGCCGACACCCTGCGGGAGTTCCTGAGGCTGTGCGGTCGCGCCCCGGCGAGCAGCTGCGCCTTCTCCGCAGGAAACCCGGCAGCAACCCGCGCCAAGCTCACCGAGCTGCTGCGGCGCCTCCCGAAAAGGCCCGTGGGGTCCTGGACGTACGCGAAGACCGTCAGCGAGATCCGTGGCGGGCTCTACACGGTCCACCCCGGCTGGGCCGAGACGGCCCAGATGTTGCAGGCCCTCTGGGAGGGCCGCATCCCGGAGGATCCGCCGGCGCCTCCCGTTTCCTTGGAGTATCCCGGTTTCGAGCAGACTCTCGCCGTACTGTGCGCGGAAAGCCCCAACCCCCGCGAGCCGGCACGCTACGTCGGCCTCGAGAAGCTGAGCACCGCGCGGGCGGGAGAGCTCGGACACTGGTGGGCCTGGGCCAACGCGCCGTGCGCAACCTGGCCGGCCCGTGCCGTCAGGACCTACTCCGGCCCCTGGAACAGGCACACCGCGAACCCCGTACTCGTCGTCAATGCGACCTACGACCCTGCCACCTCCTATCGGGCAGGCAAGGCGATGGCCCGTGAACTCGCCGACGCCCGGCTGCTCACGCTCAACGGGTACGGTCACACGGCACTGGACAATCCGAGCGGCTGTGTCGGCCGGCATGCGGCCCGCTACTTCCTCAGCGGTGTCCTGCCCCCCGTCGGCGCCACGTGCGAACAGGACGTCCCTCCCTTCGCGACGGAGAGACCGGCCGTCCTCGACGGAAGAGGCGGTACGGGCGCGAAATGAGCCCCGGAACGAGCGCCGGGGTGCGTCACTGGCAGGGCGGACCGGGACTCAGTTGTCTGTTCCGGCCGCCCTGCGGCGACGACGGCTGTTCCTCATGGGGCGAACACTGCCGGTCACGGCACCAGAGCGTGCCTGCCGGGCGTCCCCAGGCAGACGGGACTTTCGAAACACGCGTGCAAGGCGTCGGGAGCCCGGCCAAGATCTTCAGTGCCCTGCTAGGACCGACGACGTGGCTTGCCCCGCCTGCCGGTCTTGGGACCGCCGGAACCGCTCCGCGGGCTCCTGCCGGTCGGCTTCCCGGTCGTGGACTTTCGCTGCGTGCCGCCTGTGTCAGGGCGCTTGCGCTGCTTCGGCTGTGCCGGGGTGGCGTTGCGCCCCCGCGAACTGTTGACGGTCCGCCCGCGGACGATCCCGATGAAGTCCTCCACCAGGTCGGTGGTTTCTTCCTCCGGCCACGACAGCGCGACGCGCGACTCGGGGGCGTCCGTGAGCGGCCGGTACGTGAGGTCCTTGCGGTGGTGCAGGCGTGCGAGTGACTGAGGGACCACGAGGAGGCCCACCCCTGCCGCCACCAGCTCGATGGCGTCCGCCGTCGTGGCCGGACGCTCGATCGCGGGCCGGCCCGGCGGACGCTCCCAGTCGAGGGTGTCGTCGAGGGGGTGCAGCACGACGTCGTCGGCCAGATCCGCTCCGGACACCTCGTCGACCGTCGCCACGATGTGGTCCTTCGGGACCACGACCACCGTCGTCTCGGTGTAGAGGGGGATCGCGCTGAGGTCCGTCCGGTCGATCGGCAACCGCACGAAACCTGCGTCGGCGCCGCCGCTCCGCAACAGGTCGGATGCTTCGGCGGCGGCCACCGCGACGAGCGTCAGTGGGATGTCGGGCAGCCGCTCGTTCCAGATGCGCACCCACTTGGTCGGCGTCACGCCTGGGACGTATGCGAGCCGGAACGAGAGGGGTGCATCGGAGCCTGTCACTTCGCCAGGTTAACCGGTCGTGGTCGGAGGTATCGCACACGCTCGCTACTCTTGACACCATGACGTCGCACCAGACCACCCAGACGATGAAGCCCGCAACCGCGGCAAAGAAGCTGGGTGTGTACCTTGAGGCCACCCCCGCCGAGTTCCGGGAGGGTGTCGTCTCGCGCAGCGAGCTCAATGCGCTGCAGGCCGATCCGCCCGAGTGGCTGCAGGAACTGCGGCGCAACGGACCGCACCCCCGCCCGGTGGTCGCGGCGAAGCTGGGCGTCTCCATCGCGGGCCTCGCACGTGGTGGAGTCACGGACGCACTCACCACGGAGCAGGTCGACGCGCTGAAGAAGGACCTCCCCGAGTGGCTGCAGAAGGAGCGCGCCACCCAGGCCGAGGTCCGGAAGGAAGCGGCGCGCATCAAGGAGAGGAACGCGGAGCGGGCCGGTCAGCCCCAGCGACCGCGCTCCTGACCTGCTTCACTCGAGGTTCGGACTCGACGACGCTGTCGGTGGTCACCAGACCTGCTCGCGAGGCCGGGCACTGTTCAGCTCAGATGCACCGGCAGTGAGTCCACCCCGTACACGACCGACAACTTGCGGAACTCCAGTTCCTCCGGCCGCACCGCAAGGCGCAAGTAAGCCCTGCCCGTGCGGAGGCCGGTAACGCCCATCGCGATGCCGCCGACCAGGCCCTGCGGGACAGGGAGACGGCGAGCGGTTGTCCACGGTCTGGATCGGTGCGTTCCGGTACACCCCACGCCCCGGTACACCCCACGACGACCTGGCGGTCACCGCCCGGCCCGCTTCGTCCTCGAAAGCCCGGCTCCATGCCCGGCGGTGTCACCCCCACCGCCCGCCCGGTCGGCTCAGAGCCTGTCGGGCGAACTCTGATCGGGCGGGCGCGGCGTGGCAGGGACGCCGAGGCGCGCCTCGACGGTGCAGGGCGCCGCTGTGGGCGTCACGCCTGGACGACAGGCGCATTGGACGGTGCGCGGGCGGCAGACTTCCCGCCGACTCGGCAGTCCCGGTGACCACGCCGGCGCGCAGGTGTGGCCAGGGCCGTGACCATCAGGTGGCGGCCGCCATCGCCCCCGCGTGTGCCGTCGTCATTCGCCTCGCCAGATGTTGTCGAAGGCCGCATCCTCGATGGCTCGCCGTTGCCGTACGGCCTCCAGCTCCATGAGCGCGTCATTGACTGCGGCCAGCACGGTCACCACCGCGTCGTCGACCGTGCTCGGGAAGTCCCCGGTCCACTCCTCCCGGATCCCGATGGCTGCCCCGAGGGCGGCGAGGACGGGCTCGTCCGAGGTCCAGCGGTTCGCCGCCTCGCGGCGGGCGGGCGAATCGACCAGCGCTGTCCGACCGCTCCGGAAGGGCATCCCGCGACGGGGCTGCCGAGTGAGCTGCCCTTCCGTCTCGAGCGCGGCCAGATAGGCGGCGGCCAGGCCACGACCTCTGCGCCACAGCCAGTCGTCGATCGATTCGTACGGCGCTTCCCGGACCAGCGTCGCCGCAGCCTCGTCCAGCAGGCGATCGGCTATGGGCGGCCGGAGGCACGGCACGATCCGGTCGCCGTCCAGTCTGATGGCCTCGGCACCGAGGAGGTCGATCATCTCGGCTCCCGCGAGCGCGAGCGACAGGTCGCCCTGCTCCACAGGGTGACCGGGTGCCATGTCCATGACGGCGATCGAGAGGTCCCGCGGTGTGGTCATGAAGGGCTCCACGTCAGAGGCGTCGGTAGCGATGCGTCGCCGAGCAGCTGGTCCGGCGCCCGATGTGACGCCGGGCCGCAAGGTCGGCTGCCGCTGTCGGCGGCCGCGGCGATCGCCGAGCGGATGTGCTGCGTGCAGCCGGCGGGCGGGAAGCCCGGCCGGTGCTGTCCATCGGGATCAGATTACTGATCGTGCGGCCGGCGTGTGAGGAAAGGACACTTCTGCCCGTCGCCGAGCTTTCCCGCTAACGAGCTTACGGAGCGAGGGCGGCAGGTGCATCCTGCGTCGGCTCCACCCTGCTGCCCTGGCCGTCGGCTGAAGCTCCGGCCGCGCCGGCCCGAGTGCCGAGTCGGCAGCTCCGGGCGACGCGACACATGGGCGTGGCTGCTCAGATCGAGATGGGTACCCGAGCCGTCCGACGACGTATGCGCGCTTCGGCTGGCCACACCGGCCGACTGCCGCGCCCGGTCGCACCACCTGTGCCGAAGCACGCGGGCTGTCGCCCACGCAGGTTCGCTGTCACCGCGACCCTATTCCTCAGCCCAGTGTGATCCGGGCGGCGACCGGCAGGTGGTCGCTGCCGGTGGCGGGCAAGGTGTGGATGTGGGCGACGGTTGCCGAGCGGGCCATGACTTGGTCGATCCGGGCCAGCGGGAAGGCGGCGGGGAAGCTGAAGGCGAAGCCGCGCTCCGCTACGTTCATCCGTGAGGTCAGCGGGGCCAGCCCACGGTCGTCGACCGTGCTGTTGAGGTCCCCCAGCAGGATCACCGTTGTCAGCTTCTCGGCGGCGACGGCCTTGCCCAGCAGGTCGGCGCTCTCGTCGCGCCAGGAGGACGCGAGGCCGCTCGCCCGGACGCGGACCGAGGGCAGATGCGCGACGTACGCGGCGATCTCGCCGTGCGGCGTGTGGACCACGGTCCGCAGCCCGCGCCGCCAGGCGTCCGCGATCCCCTGGGGTTTGATGTCCAACAGCCGGGTGTCGGTCAGCGGATACTTCGACCAGAGCCCGACGGTGCCCCGGACCGCGTGATACGGGTAGTCCGAGGCGAGGGTCTTCTCGTAGACCGGCAGTGCCGGGGGCACCAGCTCCTCCAGCGCGATGAGATCGGGCTCGGCGTCGGCCAGGGCGCGAGCCGTGCCTGCCGGGTCGGTGTTCTCGTCGCTGACGTTGTGCTGCACCACGGCCAGGTCGTGCCCGCCGGGCTTCGCCCCGGACAGGAGCAGTCCGCCGAAGAGGTGCATCCAGGCCGCCACAGGCATCAGCAGGGCCACCGCCGCGGTGGCCGAACGGCGCAGCAGAGCCCCGCCGAGCAGCACCACGACCACCAGGCCGAGCCAGGGCAGGAAGGTTTCCAACAGACTGCCCGGGCGGCCCATGAAGTTGGGGACGGCCCGGTGGAACGCCAGCAGCCCGGCCGTCAGCACGGCGAGCACGGCGATCAGCCGCCCTCGCGTCCAGGCCGACCGGGCCCTCGCGTCCTGGCCCGGAGCCCGGCGCCGCGCCCACCGAGGCACTGCTGCCTTCACCGCCGACGTCGCACCGCTGTCCGCCCGCACCTGCTCCACCATGGCTTCCCATTCACTCGGCCTCGCCCCCTGAGACGACCCACCGGGTGAATCAGTTTCTGTTGTCCGCGGCACGGTGCCGCGGACGGTGAGGCATTGCCCGACCCACAACTTCCGGCCCCGAGGACGGTCGGCGTCGACGAGCAGGCGACGCGCAAGGGCCGTAACTACGGGACTGTGGGGATGGCGAGCCACGTCGGCCGGCGCACCTGCTGCCCGACCGGGAGGCTTCGATGTTGGCCGCAGGGTCGGCCAAAAGGCCAGCACCCGAGGTCGTATGCCGTGACTGCGCACCGTTCTTTGCGCAGGCGCGCCCGCAGGAGTGCCCCAGGCGGTGCGGGAGGCGGACCATTGGTGTGTATGGCACAACCTGAGCGAAGCCGCTGAGCGGAGTGTCGCCCAGCACCGGGTTCCTGCGCGTCCTGGGCGGGCTACGAGCGGGGCAGCCGTACCTCGCCGCGCGCCGAGCCGTGAAAGCTTTGCATAAAAGTGCGGCGATGCGTATAGTCATGCCATCGATGAGGAGGATTCCGATGGCGGTACGTGCAGCAGTGGCAGGGGCGAGCGGGTATGCCGGCGGGGAGCTGCTCCGTCTGCTGCTCGTTCACCCCGAGATGGAGATCGGTGCTCTCACCGGCAATACCAACGCCGGCCAGAAGCTCGGCACGCTGCAACCGCATCTGCGGCCGCTCGCCGACCGGGTGCTCCAGCCGACCACGCCCGAGGTCCTCGCGGGGCACGACGTCGTTTTTCTCGCCCTGCCGCACGGGCAGTCCGCCGCCGTCGCCGAGCAGCTCGGTGACGAGGTGCTCGTCGTCGACATGGGCGCCGACTTCCGGCTGAAGGACGCCGGTGACTGGGAGAAGTTCTACGGGTCGCCGCACGCCGGTACCTGGCCCTACGGTCTGCCCGAGCTTCCCGGTGCCCGTGCCGCGTTGGCGGGTTCCAAGCGGATCGCGGTGCCCGGCTGCTACCCGACGGCAGTCTCCCTCGCGCTGTTCCCGGCGTACGCGGCCCAGCTCGTCGAGCCCGAAGCCGTCGTCGTCGCCGCGTCCGGTACCTCCGGGGCGGGCAAGGCGGCCAAGCCGCACCTGCTCGGTTCCGAGGTGATGGGCAACATGTCTCCGTACGGCGTCGGCGGTGTCCACCGGCATACGCCCGAGATGATCCAGAACCTCACCGCGGCCGCCGGTGAGCCGGTCACGGTTTCCTTCACGCCGACCCTCGCACCCATGCCCCGCGGCATCCTCGCCACGTGCAGCGCGAAGGCGAAGCCGGGCGTGAGCGCCGAGTCCGTACGTACCGCCTATGACAAGGCCTTCGCGGACGAGCCGTTCGTCGACCTTCTTCCCGAGGGGCAGTGGCCCGCCACCGCGTCCGTGTACGGCTCCAACGCCGTGCAGATCCAGGTCGCGTACGACGAGGCAGCCGGCCGGATCGTCGTCATCAGCGCCATCGACAACCTTGCCAAGGGCACCGCGGGCGGCGCCCTGCAGAGCATGAACATTGCCCTCGGACTTCCCGAGGACACAGGTCTTTCCACGATCGGAGTGGCACCGTGAGCGTCACGGCAGCACAGGGGTTCTCGGCGGCGGGTATCGCCGCGGGAATCAAGGAGAGCGGTAACCCGGACCTGGCCCTCGTGGTCAACAACGGCCCGCGTCGCGCCGCCGCGGGAGTCTTCACCTCCAACCGCGTCAAGGCCGCCCCCGTCCTCTGGTCGGAGCAGGTCCTCAAGGGCGGCGAGGTCACCGCCGTCGTCCTCAACTCCGGTGGCGCCAACGCCTGTACGGGGCCACAGGGCTTCCAGGACACGCACGCCACCGCCGAGAAGGCCGCCGAGGTCCTCATCGGTCACAGCGCCGGTGAGATCGCCGTCGCCTCGACCGGGCTGATCGGCACACTGCTTCCGATGGACAAGCTGCTGCCCGGCATCGAGACCGCCGCCGCGGCGCTCAGCGAGCACGGCGGCGAGAAGGCCGCCATCGCCATCAAGACCACGGACACGGTCCACAAGACCGCCGTCGCGGGCGGCGATGGCTGGACCGTCGGCGGCATGGCCAAGGGCGCGGGCATGCTCGCACCAGGGCTCGCCACGATGCTGGTCGTCCTCACCACCGACGCCGACCTCGACGCCGCCGGTCTCGACTCCGCGCTGCGCGCCGCGACCCGCACCACCTTCGACCGGGTCGACTCCGACGGCTGCATGTCGACGAACGACACCGTGCTGCTGCTGGCCTCCGGGGCCAGCGGGATCACCCCGGAGCAGGGCGAGTTCGCGGAGGCCGTACGGGTCGTCTGCGCCGACCTGGCCCGGCAGCTGATCGGCGACGCCGAGGGTGCCTCCAAGGACATCCGGATCGAGGTCATCAACGCGGCGACCGAGGACGACGCCGTCGAGGTGGGCCGTTCCATCGCGCGCAACAATCTTCTCAAGTGCGCCATCCACGGCGAGGACCCCAACTGGGGCAGGGTCCTCTCCGCGATCGGCACGACGAAGGCCGCCTTCGAGCCCGACCAGCTCAATGTCGCCATCAACGGCGTCTGGGTCTGCAAGAACGGCGGGGTCGGCGAGGACCGCGACCTCGTCGACATGCGCTACCGCGAGGTGAAGATCACCGCCGACCTCGCCGCAGGCACCGAGTCGGCCGTGATCTGGGCCAACGACCTCACCGCGGACTACGTCCACGAGAACAGCGCGTACAGCTCATGAGCGCCGCGAGGAAGCACACCGCACTGCCGAAGGCGCAGATCCTCATCGAGGCGTTGCCCTGGCTGACCCGGCACAACGGCAAGACCGTCGTCGTCAAGTTCGGCGGCAACGCCATGATCGACGAAGAGCTGAAGGCGGCCTTCGCACAGGACGTCGTCTTCCTGCGGCAGGCCGGCCTCAAGCCCGTCGTCGTGCACGGCGGCGGCCCGCAGATCAGCGCTCAGCTCGACAAGCAGGGCCTGGTCAGCGAGTTCAAGGCCGGGCTGCGTGTCACGACGCCCGAGGCGATGGACGTCGTACGGATGGTGCTGGCCGGACAGGTCCAGCGCGAACTCGTCGGCCTGCTCAACCAGCACGGCCCGCTCGCCGTCGGCATGACCGGTGAGGACGCGCACACCATCACCGCCACCCAGCACCGGCCCACCATCGAGGGCGAGCTCGTCGACATCGGCCGGGTCGGCAAGATCACCGCCATCGACACCGGGGCTGTCCAGGCTCTGCTGGACGACGGCCGGATCCCGGTCATCTCCTCCATCGCCCGCTCCGCCGACGACAACCACGTCTACAACGTCAACGCCGACACCGCGGCCGCCGCACTCGCCGCCGCGCTGAACGCCGAGACGCTGATGGTCCTCACCGACGTGGAGGGTCTCTACGAGGACTGGCCCAACAGCGACGACGTGATCAGCCGACTCACTGCCGACGAGCTGGAGAAGCTGCTGCCGGAGCTGTCGAGCGGCATGGTGCCGAAGATGCAGGGCTGTCTGTACGCCGTGCGCAACGGCGTCAAGACCGCCCGTGTCATCGACGGCCGGGTCCAGCACTCGATCCTGTTGGAGATCTTCACCGACGAAGGAATCGGCACGATGGTCGTGCCCGACGCACAGCCAGGAACAGTCGCACAGTCAGGGACCGAGGGGGAAGTATGACCAACGCCGAGCTTTCACAGCGGTGGCAGGGCTCGCTCATGGACAACTACGGCACCCCGCAGCTCTCCCTGGTCCGTGGCGAAGGCGCCCGCGTGTGGGACGCCGACGGCACCGAGTACCTCGACTTCGTCGGCGGCATCGCGGTGAACGCGCTGGGCCACGCCCACCCCGCCGTCGTCGAGGCCGTCTCCGCCCAGATCGCCTCCCTCGGCCATGTCTCCAACCTCTTCATTGCCGAACCGCCCGTCGCCCTCGCCGAGCGGCTGCTGCACCTTTTCGGCCGGACCGGCCGGGTCTACTTCTCCAACTCGGGCGCCGAGGCCAACGAGGCCGCCTTCAAGATCGGCCGGCTGACCGGGCGGACCCATATGGTCGCCACCGACGGCGGCTTCCACGGCCGGACCATGGGGGCGCTCGCCCTCACCGGCCAGCCCGGGAAGCGCGAGCCGTTCCTCCCGCTGCCCGGCGACGTCACACATGTCCCGTACGGGGATGCGGAAGCCCTCCGCGCCGCAGTGACCACCGAGACCGCGCTGGTGATCATCGAACCCATCCAGGGCGAGAACGGTGTGGTCGTCCCGCCCAAGGGCTACCTGGCCGCCGCCCGGGAGATCACCCGGGCCACCGGCACCCTGCTCGTTCTCGACGAGGTGCAGACCGGTATCGGCCGGTGCGGCCACTGGTTCGAGCACCAGGCCCACCAGAGCATCGAGCCCGACATCGTCACCCTCGCCAAGGGCCTGGGTGGCGGGCTGCCGATCGGCGCCACCGTCGCCTTCGGTGCCGCGGCCGACCTGCTGAAGCCCGGTCAGCACGGCACGACGTTCGGCGGCAACCCGATCGCCTGCGCTGCCGGTCTCGCCGTGCTGGACACCCTCGCCGCCGATGGCGCCCTGGACCGGGTGAAGCGGCTCGGCGAGCGGATCCGGGAGGGTGTCGAGGGGCTGGGGCACCCATTGGTCTCCCACGTCCGCGGCTCCGGACTGCTCCTGGGTATCGTGCTCACCGAGCCCCTCGCACCTCAGGTGCAGCAGGCGGCTCAGGGAGCCGGACTCCTGGTGAACGCGCCCGCCCCCGATGTCGTACGGCTGATGCCGCCGCTGATCATCGGTGACGCGGAGGTGGACGCGTTCCTCGAGGCACTGCCCGGCGCCCTCGACGCGGCACACGGGGACGGACCATCCGGAGAGAAGCGCTCCGGAGAATGAGGCGACGACGATGACCGAGGCGCAGGAATCCGAGTACGGCGGGCAGTCCGTGCCGCAGACCCGCACGGCACGCCACCGCCGGATCGTGGACATTCTGAACCGGCTGCCGGTGCGCTCGCAGAGCCAGCTGGCCAAGCTCCTCGCCGACGACGGGCTGAGCGTCACCCAGGCGACGCTCTCCCGGGATCTGGACGAGCTGGGCGCGGTGAAGATCCGTAACACCGGCGGCGAGCTGATCTACGCGGTGCCGAGCGAGGGCGGTTTCCGTACCCCGCAGGCGCCGCTCGGCGAGTCCGCCAAGGAGGAGCGGATGCGGCGCCTCTCCGCCGAACTGCTCATTTCGGCGGAGGCCTCGGCCAACCTTGTGGTGCTGCGTACGCCTCCGGGCGCGGCCCAGTTCCTGGCCTCGGCCATCGACCAGGCCGAGCTGCAGGACATACTCGGTACGATCGCGGGCGACGACACGTTGATGCTGATCAGCCGTGACCCGGCGGGCGGTCAGGCACTCGCCGACCATCTGCTGCGGCTGGCGCAGAACGGCCGCTGAGCCCACGCGGGCTCTTCTCTTCGGATCGGGACGGACCCCGAGGGCCCGGGCCGACCCGGGAGAGGAGCCTCGGACGTTCGGATCAGTAACGGGTGATCGCGGTCGGGCCCGAAAGGGTCCCGATCGCGATGTGCGGCCGGCGGTCCGGGTCCGTCCAAGGGCAAGCAGAACCGAACCGGTCACCGGTGATATGCGCATGTCCCGGACCGTAGGAGCGACCGAACCGGTCCGCCCCCGGGCCTGCTCCGTACGGACCCATGCCCGACGGTCTATCCCGCGGTGGGCATGACAGGCAGCGGGAGCGGCAGCCCCGGAAGGCCGTCGATGCTGGTGGCGACGTGCTCCTTCTTCTCGAAGTACTCGCTGAGCGAGGCGTCGTCCTCGCGGGCGAAGCGCTGGGCGTGGAGCGGCCGGTCCTCGTCGTAGGACATGAGGGGCACGGCGAATCCGCAGGTGTCCCGGATCAGCTCGGCCGTCACCACGATGATCGCGCGCAGTCCGTGCGGTGTGGGGTCGACGCCGGGGAAGTGGGCGAGCAGGCCGGTGAACCGCGGGTCGTCGCGGAAGACGGGCTCGCCGCGGCCGTGCACCCGCACGATGTTCGGCGGTCCCTGGAAGGCGCACCACATGAGGGTGATGCGGCCGTTCTCGCGGAGATGCGCCACGGTCTCCGCATTGCTCCCGGCGAAGTCCAGATAGGCCACGGTCCGCTCGTCGACGACCGCGAAGCAGCCGGTGACGCCCTTGGGGGAGAGGTTGACCGTGCCGTTCCCGTCGAGGGGCGCGGTCGCCGTGAAGAAGATGTGCTGCTCTTCGATGAAGGTCCTGAGCCGTCCGTCGATACGTTCGTACGTCTTTCCCATGGGGCGATTATTGTCGCCAACGCGGCTCCCGGCAGGGGCATTTCAGCCGGTGGGACGCCGCTGGCGGACCGTCGCGCGGAGGTGGGCCCGCAACAGCCGCTCCGCCGCCACACGCAGCGCACGCGGTCGGTCCGCCCCGGTCCTGACGAGCAGCCACTCGTGCGGTATCCGGTCGGCGTCCGGCAGCAGAGCCTGCGTCACCGCCCGGACGACGGCGGGTGGCGGGTCGTCGATTCACCCGCACCTTTGACAAATCATACGGAAGGTTGCATAGTTATGCCTATCAGGGATTGCGCCGTAAGGAGAAACCTGTGACCGAGCGCGTCGCACTCACCTACTCGGGCGACACGTTCGACCATTCCAAGGCACGGGGCTTCACCGAGATCTTCGGCCTCTCGTCGAAGATCGCCGCGAAGCGTGACCTGCCCTGACGCCGACCCGTTTACGTCACCACCTCCCCGTTTCTCCGCGGCGGGGAGGCGGCCGCACATCCACCCCCTGGCATTTCCGAGGAGCACGCAGTGAGCAACGGCACCGGCAACAGCGACGTACGCCTCTGGGGCGGCCGTTTCGCCGACGGTCCGGCCGAGGCGCTGGCCAAGCTGTCCGCCTCCGTCCACTTCGACTGGCGGCTCGCGCCGTACGACATCGCCGGCTCCCGCGCCCACGCGCGTGTCCTCAACAAGGCGGGCCTGCTCACCGCGGACGAACTGGCCCGCATGATCGCCGGTCTCGACCAGCTCGAGGCCGATGTCGCCGACGGCTCCTTCACCGGCACCATCGCCGACGAGGACGTCCACACCGCGCTGGAGCGCGGCCTGCTGGAGCGCCTCGGCAAGGACCTCGGCGGCAAGCTGCGCGCCGGCCGGTCCCGCAACGACCAGGTCGCCACGCTCTTCCGGATGTACCTGCGCGATCACGCCCGGATCATCGGCGGTCTGATCGCCGAGCTCCAGGACGCCCTGGTCGGCCTCGCCGAGGCGCATGCGGACGTCGCCATGCCGGGCCGTACGCATCTGCAGCACGCCCAGCCCGTACTCTTCGCCCACCACGTCCTGGCCCATGTGCAGTCCCTGTCCCGGGACGCCGAGCGGCTGCGGCAGTGGGACGAGCGCACGGCCGTCTCCCCGTACGGCTCCGGCGCACTCGCCGGTTCGTCCCTGGGGCTCGACCCGGAGGCGGTCGCCGCCGACCTCGGCTTCGAGCACGGCTCCGTCGCCAACTCCATCGACGGCACGGCCTCCCGCGACTTCGTCGCCGAGTTCGCGTTCATCACGGCGATGATCGGCGTCAACCTCTCCCGGATCGCGGAGGAGGTCATCATCTGGAACACGAAGGAGTTCTCCTTCGTCACCCTGCACGACGCCTTCTCCACCGGCTCGTCGATCATGCCGCAGAAGAAGAACCCGGACATCGCCGAGCTGGCCCGCGGCAAGTCCGGTCGGCTCATCGGCAACCTGACGGGCCTGATGGCCACGTTGAAGGCCCTCCCGCTCGCGTACAACCGCGACCTCCAGGAGGACAAGGAACCGGTCTTCGACTCCTGCGACCAGCTCGAGGTCCTGCTGCCCGCCTTCACCGGCATGATGGCCACGCTCACCGTCAACCGCGAGCGGATGGAGGAGCTCGCACCGGCCGGCTTCTCGCTCGCCACGGACATCGCCGAGTGGCTGGTCAAGCAGGGCGTCCCGTTCCGTGTCGCGCACGAGGTCGCGGGGGAGTGCGTCAAGGAGTGCGAGCAGCAGGGCATCGAGCTCGACGAACTCACCGACGCGCAGTTCGCGAAGATTTCCGAGCACCTCACCCCCGAGGTCCGCACGGTTCTCAACGTGCCGGGCGCGCTGGCCTCTCGCAACGGGCGCGGCGGTACGGCCCCGTCTGCCGTCGCCGCCCAGCTTGCCGAGGTCAAGGCCGACCTTGCCGCCCAGCACGCATGGGCGACCGCGAAGAGCTGACAGCAGCCCGCAGGCGACGAGGCGGGGAGCGGTCGTGCGCTCCCCGCGTCCGTACGGGCGGGTGACCGAACGGCGACGAAGGGGGTCCGGGGTGTGGCCGACCACCACGTCACCGCCGTGACGGTGTGGAAGCCGACACCGGCACTCGCCGGGCCGATGACCACCGGTCCGCTCCCGCGGGTGCTCATCCGGCTGAAACTCCCGGACGACACGGAAGCCGACCTACCGGCCGACCTCGACCAGGTCTGCGCAGGTCCGAGGGGCGAGGCCCTGGCCGGACCGGCCCGCTTCCGGCCGGCGAGGGCCCGATCGGCCGAATCCCGCGGCTGGACGCACGTGAATCCGGCTGCGTTACGTTGGCGGGAGCACCCCGACGACGAGGAGCCCGCGATGCCTTTCGGACGCCTGGCCTCGGCCACGACCCCGACCGCCCACATCGGGCTCGGCCTGGCCGCGGTCGGCAGGCCCGGCTACATCAATCTCCACCGCGACCGGGATCTGCCCGAGGACCGGAGCGTCGACGCCCTGCGCGAGCGCACCCATGAACTGCTCGACGCCGCCTATGCCCAGGGCGTCCGCTACTTCGACGCCGCCCGCTCCTACGGCCGCGCGGAGGAGTTCCTCGGCGCCTGGCTGGCTGCCCGTCCCGAGGTACGAGATGTCGTCATCGGCAGCAAGTGGGGCTACACCTACACCGCCGACTGGAAGATCGACGCCGAGGCGCACGAGGTCAAGGACCACAGCCTCGCCACGTTCGAGCGGCAGCGCGCCGAGACCGAGGCGCCGCTCGGCGACCGGCTCGACCTCTACCAGATCCACTCCGTGACGGCCGACAGCCCGGCCCTCACCGACAAGGAACTCCACGCGCGGCTCGCCGAACTCGCGGCCGACGGAGTCAGCGTCGGACTCTCCACCAGCGGCCCCGCCCAGGCGGACGCCATCCGTGCCGCGCTCACCGTCAGGGTCGCTGGCGAACCCCTCTTCCGTACCGTCCAGGCCACCTTCAACGCCCTGGAGACCTCGGCCGGTCCCGCGCTCGCCGAGGCGCACGAGGCCGGGCTGACCGTGATCGTCAAGGAAGCCATGGCCAACGGGCGCCTCGCCGGAACGGATGCCCCCGCGATCGTCCAGGAGATCGCGGCCGAGGCGGGCCTCGGAAGCGACGCGGTCGCGCTCGCGCTGGTGCTGCACCAGCCGTGGGCCGGCGTCGTGCTCTCCGGCGCGGCGACGGTCACCCAGCTCGCCGGCAACCTCCACGCCCCGCTCGTCGGCCTTGACGAGGAGCGGCGGTCCCAGCTCGACGCGCTGGTCGAGGAGCCCGAGGCGTACTGGCGCCACCGCGCCGCGCTGCCCTGGAGCTGATCGGCGGCGCACCAGCCGATTCCTTGATCACCGGCCGTTCCGTCACATCGGCGCCGCTCCACGCGTCAATGTTGTGACAGCACGCGACGGAGGAATGGGTCTGTGGACGAGAACGATTTTCTGGCAGCACGCTTCGAGGAGAACCGGACCCATCTGAAGGCCGTGGCCTACCGGATGCTCGGCTCGCTGAGCGAGGCGGAGGACGCCGTCCAGGAAGCGTGGATCCGGCTCAGCCGCTCCGACGACCGGCAGATCGGCAACCTGGGCGGCTGGCTGACCACGGTCGTCGGCCGGGTCTGCCTGGACATGCTGCGCTCCCGCCGGTCCCGGCGGGAGGAGCCGCTGGAGGCAGGGACACCCGACGGGCACACCCCCGATCCGGTCCTCGGTCCGCAGCCCGGCAGTGACCCCGAGCAGCAGGCGCTGATCGCCGACTCGGTCGGGCTCGCGCTGCTCGTGGTGCTGGAGACGCTGGACCCCGCCGAGCGGCTGGCGTTCGTGCTGCACGACATGTTCGCGGTGCCGTTCGACGAGATCGGGCGCATTGTGGACCGCACCCCGGCCGCGGCCCGTCAGCTCGCCAGCCGGGCGCGCCGCCGGGTCCGGGGCGTGGACCCGGCGCCCGACCCCGATCTCAGCCGCAGGCGCGAGGCCGTCGAGGCGTTCCTGGCTGCCGCCCGGGGCGGCGACTTCGACGCACTCGTCGCGGTGCTCGACCCGGACGTGGTGGCACGGTCCGACAGCGGCGCGGGTGGTGTGGGTGCCCCGTCGCTGGTGCGCGGAGCCGCGTCGGTGGCCCGCCAGGCGATGATGTTCGCGCCGTTCGCCCGGTCCTCGCAGATGGCTCTCGTCGACGGGGCCCTCGCGGTCATCTCGACCCGCGAGGGGCAGCGGTTCTCGGTCATGCGGTTCACGATCGAGCGGGGCAGGGTCACCGAGCTGTACGTGATCAACGACCCGGCCCGGCTTCCGGAGCTGGATCTGACCGTGCTCAACGACTGAGAGCCTGTCCGGTGACCTTCGACCGGAGAGCGGACGCGGCGTGGTGCGTGGCACGCCGTGGCCGCCCGATCAGAGGTCGCCCGACAGGCTCTGAGAAGGGCCGGGGGCGGGCCGGGGCTCAGTTCCCGTCCCGGTCGGCCGCCCACTGGGTGAGCGTGTCGCAAGCGGGAGCAGTGGCGAATGCTCGCGGAGCGGGCCCCGGAGCGCGACCGCCGACTACCTGCACGAGATCTTCGAGCCCACCGCTCATGCAATCGCCGGCCCGGAAAGAGCGCTGGAAGCCGTCGGCCTCCTCGATGAAGCCCTCTCACTCGATCTGCGGCGGCCCCAGGACTACTTCGGCCGCATTTGGAGCACCGCGTTCCGGGCAACACCACCCTCAAACACCGTGTTCATCAGCTCACCCAGGCGCACCGCAAGCTCCAGGAGCGGCTCGAGGGCGCCCGTTCCAACCTCCGGTTCGCCGAGAAACGCATCGCCGACCTCGAAGCCCAACTCCTTGAACGAGGACAGCCATGACCGACGAACCATCAGCTGAACCGGTCCGCTGTCCCATCCCAGGGGAAGTGAGCTGTCGACAACGCCGGCCACCAGAGCGGCGCGTGTCCTGCGACACGAGCTGAGCAACTCAACGCGCAGCGGCGTCGGCGAGGATCGCCTGAAGCCTTCCTCGGCATTCGGCGACGAAGGCGGGGAAGGTGTGCTGGTAGTAGGAGATCCCGCTGACGCCCACCGCGATCGCCCAGGCGCGGGCGCGAGCCCAGGTCGAATCGTCTAGGTTCAAGGCGTCCCAGTAGGCATGTCGTGCTTGGGGAGGCAGGTCCCAGAGTGTGGAGTGCTCGGCGTCGGGAAAGCCGACCGAGAGTCCTCCGAAGTCGATGACTGCGTGGAGCTTGCCTTCCCGGACCAAGAGGTTGGTCGGCTTGAGGTCGCCGTGAAGCCACACGTGAGGTCCGGAGGGCTCGGGCAGTGCGAGCGCGGCTCGCCACAACTGCTCCAGAGTGTCAACGTCGAGCTCAGAACCCACTATGGTCCGGCAATCGTCGAGACATCTACTGATCCACTGGTCGCATGGCCCCAGGCTGCCTCCGCGGTACCAGCTGAGGTCTTCTGCGCGAGACGCTCCCATGAGGCCGATGCTGTGGAGTTCCCGCACGACCGCCGCCAGGTCGGTTCCGAAGGAGGCCCAGTCCCGGACGGTGTCCGGGCCGGCTTCGTCACCGTCGATCCAGCGGTAGACCGACCAGACCAGGGGAAAGGCGTCGGTGGGTGTTCCGGCATGGACGAGCGCGGGAATCGGACATGCGAGGAGGGGTGCCAGGCGAGGAAGCCATTCCTGCTCTTTCCGTACGGACTGTCCCTTGTCAGCGGCTCGCGGGAGCCGCACGAGAAGGTCGTCGCCCAGCCGGTACATGGTGTTGTCGGTGCCCGCGCCTGCGGGCGACAACGGTAGGTCAATCCACTGTGGGCGCTGTTCCTTGAGCAACGATCGGATCAGCGTCTCGTCGACTGGGATCTCATTCTCGTGAAGAGTCACGTCGGAAGTCTCACCGCTGGATGGAACCGGAAGCCAGTGAATTTCCATGACGCGCCCGGGAGGAGGCCGAGCAGGCCACCGAGCGAACTCCATGAGATCGCGGCTCAGCGCCGTCGAGCTTCAGTAACAGATGGCGTGGGACAAGACATTCACCTCGACCCCGACCAGGCCGCCTCCCCCGCGCGGCTGCTGGCCGAAGACGCTCTGGCCACCGAATCAGCCGCGTCACGGACACCTACGCGACGCATCTGCCCAGTTCACAGCCCACCTGGTCATTCCGAGAGTCGGTAAAGCCGCGTACTCGACGACATACTGCGTCTTCCAGAGCGTCCCGTCCGGCGCGCTGCCGTGCATCGCCGGCCAGTCGATGTACGGCAGCTGCGGCAGTCCGAGATGCGGGCCGATCCACTCGTTGGCCTCGCCCTTCCAGGTCGTCGCCCAGGCCAGTGTGTAGCGGTCGGCAAGCGTCAGCAGCTCCGCCCCGTGCGCCGGGTTGAGCAGGACGGGCAGTGCGGGCCCCTCGGTCCACCCCGTCGGCCGCATCCGGTGTCTCGTACATCCATCGGGGGTGTGATGGCGTGACAGTGCCGCGTACGGATTCAGCGGACCGCCGATGTCGATCAGCAGCAGCGGCTTCATGGCGCCATGGTCCCGCCTCCGGCAGGGAAGGGCGACGCATTATCCAATGAGACTTTCTTGTCTCATTCAGGTTAGTGTTGTCTCATGACTCTTGACCGTGAGCAGGTGCTGCGCAGCGCCGCCGCGCTGCTGACCCGTAAATCGACCGCCACCATGGACGAGGTCGCCCGGGCGGCGGGCATCGGGCGCGCCACCCTGCACCGGCACTTCGCCGGACGGGACGCCCTGGTCAGAGCATTGGAGGACCTGGGAATCCAGGAGTTCGAAGCGGCCTTGGACGCCGCCGCGCTCGACGAGGGAACCTCGGAGGAGGCGCTGCGCCGGCTGATCGCGGCCGTTGAACCGTGCGCCGGACTGCTGTCCTTCCTCGTCACGGAGAACCAGCTCTTCGAGGGCGAAGAGGTGAACGACGGCTGGAACCGGACGGACGCACGGGTCTCCGCCTTCTTCCGGCGCGGTCAGGAGCGCGGCGAGTTCAGGATCGACCTGACCTCTGCCTGGCTGACCGAGGCCCTCTACGGACTCGTCTCCACCGGTGCCTGGGCCGTCCAGGCGGGCCGGGTTGCCGGACAGGACTTCCAGTACATGATCGTCGAGTTGCTGCTCGGCGGAGCACGCCGGAGCGTGGAGCAATGACCAGCACCGACCAGCACACGGAGACCGCGGAGGAGCTGCGTCGCCCCGGGCGGTGGATCGCGCTGTCCGTCCTCGTCCTCGCCGTGCTGCTGGTGGCCGTCGACGCCACGGTCCTCGGGCTGGCGACACCGTTCCTCACCGAGGATCTCCAGCCGACCGGCACCCAGCTCCTCTGGATCGGCGACGTCTACTCGTTCGTCATCGCCGGACTCCTGGTCTCCATGGGCAGCCTCGGTGACCGCATCGGCCGCAAGAAGCTGCTGCTGAGCGGCGCCACCGCGTTCGGCGCGGTCTCCGTGCTGAACGCCTACGCGAGCAGCCCCGAGATGATGATCCTGGCGCGGGCGCTGCTCGGGGTCGCCGGTGCCACCCTGATGCCGTCCACCCTCGCCCTGATCCGCAACCTCTTCAACGACCCGCGCGAGCGCAGCTTCGCGATCGGCATCTGGGGGGCCATGGCATCGGCGGGCGCGGCCGTGGGTCCCGTCGTCGGAGGATTCCTGCTCCAGCATTTCTGGTGGGGCTCGGTCTTCCTGATCAATCTGCCGGTGATGGTGGTCCTCGTGGTCGTCGGCATCCGCATGATCCCGGAGTCGAAGAACCCGGCGCCCGGCCCCTGGGACCTGGTCAGTGTCGCACTCTCCCTGATCGGCATGATCGGTGTCGTGTACGCGATCAAGGAGCTGGCCGCGCACGGGGCGAGCTGGGAGGTCGCGGTCTCCGGCATCGGTGGTGCGGGCGCGCTCTACTGGTTCGTCCGCAGGCAGCTGACGCTCCCCGAGCCGCTGCTGAACATGCGGCTCTTCCACCACCGGGGTTTCTCGGGCGCGGTCCTCGCCGACCTGCTCACCATCCTCGGCATGTCCGGGCTCGTCTTCTTCCTCTCCCAGTTCCTGCAATTGGTCCAGGGACGCGGACCGCTGGAGGCCGGGCTCGCCGAACTGCCCGCGGCCGTCGGCGCGGTTGCCTGCGGTCTGGTCGCAGGCATGGCCGCCCGCCGCTTCTCGGTCCGGTCCGTGGTCTCCGCCGGACTGGCGGCGGTCGGCGTCGCACTCGCCGCCGTCACCTTCGTCCACCGGGAGACCGGCTATCCGCTGATCGGTCTGCTGCTGCTGGTCGTCGGCATCGGCGCGGGCTTCGCCTTCACCGTGACCGCCGACGTGATTCTCTCCAGTGTCCCGAAGGAGCACGCGGGCTCCGCGTCCGCGGTCTCCGAGACGGCGTACGAGCTCGGCGCGGCCCTGGGCATCGCCCTGCTCGGCTCCATCGTCACCGGCGTCTACCAGGACTTCGTCACCCCGAACGGCATCCCGGCCGAGCCCGCCGTGGCTGCCCACGAGTCACTGGGTGGCGCGGTCGAAGCGGCCCACGGCCTGCCGCAGGCGCAGGGGAACGCCCTGGTCTCCGCGGCGCAGGACGCGTTCGTTGACGGGCTGCACATCGCCGCGGGCGTCGGCGCTGTGGTCCTGCTGGCGACGGCCGTCGCCTCCTGGTTCCTGCTGCGCGGCCAGGCGCTGGAAGAGGAGATTGAACACCCTTAGCGGCGTCCTGGGGCCATCCTTCTCCGGCCATTCGGGTTGTCCCGACAAAGGGAGGGGCCCGTACCGCCGAACGCGGTACGGGCCCCTCCGAACGTCCGATCAGGCGGCCTTCGCCTTCGTCGCATACATGTCGACGTACTCCTGGCCCGACAGCCGCATCACCTCGGCCATCACGGAGTCCGTCACCGCCCGCAGGACATAGCGGTCGCGGTCCATGCCCTCGTACCGGGAGAACTCCATCTGCTCGCCGAAGCGGACCGTCACCTTGCCGGGACGGGGCAGACCGGTACCGCCGGGCTGCAGCTTGTCCGTGCCGATCATCGCGAACGGCACCACCGGCGCGCCCGTCATCAGCGTCAGCCGGGCGATGCCCGTACGACCGCGGTAGAGGCGGCCGTCGGGGGATCGGGTGCCCTCCGGGTAGATGGCGAACGCCTGGCCCTCCTCCAGCACCCGACGGCCCGTCATCAGTGCCGCGACACCGCCGCGTCCGCCGTCCCGGTCCACCGGGATCATGCCGCAGCCGGTGAAGAACCAGGCCATCAGCCGGCCCTTGAGACCCTTGCCCGTCACGTACTCGTCCTTGCCGATGTAGAACACCGGCCGGTCGCAGCAGATCGGCATGACCATCGAGTCGATGAACGTCAGATGGTTGCCCGCGAGGATCACCGGACCGTCGCCGGGAATGTTCTCCACGCCCTCCACCTGGGGGCGGAACATCAGGCGCAAGATCGGTCCGAGCACTGCCTTGATGAGTGCGTGTCGGGACAACGGTTCCTCCGGTGTAGTGGCCGGCCGAGGCGCGGGATCGTGACGGTCCATGCAGGTGAGGACGATACTCGCGGGTACTCGCTGATCGCACATCGGGTTCATCGAGTCGCCACGCAGCGTTGATGTGTGTTTCCGCCATGTTCGTCCATGAGCTGCCGTCCCGACGGTGTGGCTGCCTACGATCGGGCCTCGCTCGACGGTGCCACACATCACATGCGAGGGAGTATTCATGACAGAGCGTGCGCAGGCGAACCCCGGTCGCCGGACCGTCCTGGGAGCGGGAGCGGCCGTACTCGGCGCGGCCGCGCTCGGACTTCCCGGCACGGCGGACGCCGCCGAGCGGCCCGGTGGCCACGGCGGCGGCCACGGCAGTCGGCTGGACCTTCCCGTGCCGACCGTCATCGGCCACCGCGGCACGAGCGGCTACCGGCCCGAGCACACCCTCGGCTCGTACCAGCTGGCCCTCGACATGGGCGCGCACATCATCGAGCAGGACCTGGTCCCCACCAAGGACGGCCATCTCGTCTGCCGCCACGAGAACGACATCACTGCCACCACCGACGTATCGGCCCACCCCGAGTTCGCCGGCCGCAGGACCACGAAGAAGGTCGACGGGGTCTCCCTGACCGGCTGGTTCACCGAGGACTTCACCCTCGCCGAGCTGAAGACGCTGCGCGCCAAGGAGCGCATACCGGGCAACCGCCAGAAGAACACCCTCTACGACGGCCGCTGGGAGGTCCCCACCTTCGAAGAGGTGCTCCAGTGGGCCGACCGCGAGGGCCGCAGGCGCGGCAAGCAGATCTGGCTGTACGTCGAGACCAAGCACCCCACCTACTTCCGCGGCCTCGGGCTCGGCCTGGAGGAGCCGCTCGCCAAGCTGCTGCGCCGCTACAACCGCCACCGCACGCAGTCCCCGCTGATCCTCCAGTCCTTCGAACCCAGCAGCATCCAGCGGCTGTCGAAGCTCGTCGCCTCCCCGCGCGTCGTCCTGCTCTCCGGCGCCGGATCGCGGCCCTGGGACTTCGTCGCGACCGGCGACCCGCGCACGGTCGACGACCTCGTGACCCCCGCGGGGCTGAAGTGGATCGCGTCCTTCGCACAGGGCATCGGCCCCACGCTGGACCTGATCATTCCCAAGGACGCGTCGGGCCGGCTCACCACGCCGACCTCCCTCGTGCAGGACGCGCACGAGGAGGGCCTGATCCTGCACCCGTACACGATGCGCAATGAGAACTCGTTCCTGCCCGCCGACTTCCGTCGCGGCACCGACCCCAACGCGTACGGCGACGCCTTCGGTGCGTTCCGGACGTACTTCGCGACCGGCATCAACGGGATCTTCTCTGACAACCCGGACACCGCCCTGCTCGCCGCCGAGGACTTCACGAAGAACTGACACGGCGCCCCGCGTCAGCACCCGGCCGGCCATGCCCCGGTCGGGTGATGCGCCCCGCGGACGGCAACCGCCCGTCCGCGGCGGCGCGTCGGGTGAGACATGACGCTTCCCGCAGACGCCGCCCCCGCCGCCGTCGTGCGCGCCCTGTACCCGCTCGTCAGCGCCGAGGCGACGGCCGAGGCAGGCTGTGCGGCAACGGGCGCGGCCGTCGAACCCGCCGATCTCGAACAGACCGTCTGGCTGCGGCTGCTGGAACTGCTCGCGGACCGGACACCGCCGGCCGACCCGGCCCGCTGGGTCCGCGACACCGTACGGGAGGAGGCGCGCCGCGCCCGCCGTACCGCGCGGCGCGAACGTCCGTACGCGGATGGGACCGTCCCGGACCCGGCCGACTGCCCCGAGCGGTCCGCCGTCGGCGCCGACGAACGCCGTGCGCTGCACGCCGCGGTGGAGCGGCTGCCCGGGCGGTGCGCGAGCCTGCTGGCGGCGATGCTCGCCCCGAGCGATTCCACATACAAGGAAATCGCAGGGAAGTTGGGTATGTCACAAGGCAGTTTGGGGCCGATCCGTTCCCGATGCCTTGGATGTCTGCGCAGAATGCTCGCGGCGGAGGTTGTCGTTCCTGAACTGCGGGGATAGGAGCAGGGGCAACCGGTGGACCAGGTGAGCGGGAGGCATGCACACATGGGCATGAGTGTGATCATCTCGGCGGCGACCGCGGAGGACGCCGAACAGATACTGAAGCTCCAGTACCTCTGTTTTCAGAGCGAGGCGGAGCTCTACGGGAATTACCGCATCGACCCGCTGGTGCAGACCCTCGACTCGGTCCTGGGCGAAGTGACCGCGAACCTGGTGTTCGTGGCACGGCTCGGTGACGAAGTCGTCGGCTCGGTACGCGGATCCACCGATCCGGACGGCACCGGAGAGATTGGGAAGCTCTGTGTGCACCCCCGGCTCCAGGGGCACGGCCTCGGCGCCCGGCTGCTGAACGCCGCGGAGTCCGCACTCGCCGATCAGCGGTCGGCCACCCGGTTCCGGCTGCACACCGGGCACCGCAGCGAGACCAATCTGCGGCTCTACCGGCGAGCGGGTTACGCCCCTGTGGGCAGCGCCACCGGTCAGGACGGTGTCCGGTTGATCCTTCTGGAGAAGGATGTCGCCGAACAGGCCTACGTCGCCAGCGTCTAGGGCGTGTTTCGAAAGTCCCGCCTGCCTGGCGGCGTCTGGCACGCACGCACGCTCGCTGCGTTGTCGGGCTCGCCCCGATACGACCGGTATCGGGGCGACCCTCCGCCTTGCGATCGCACGCACCAGACGCCGC
>NZ_JBITER010000058.1:0-32713 GCF_044455345.1 Streptomyces sp. NPDC051286
GACGACCGCCGCGCCCTCGTGCCCGGCGCCCCGGCCGACCTGGTCTGGCTCGGCGCCGACCCCCGCACGGCCGACCCGATGCGGATTCGCGACATTCCCGTACGGGGAACCTGGCTCGCGGGCCGCAGGACGTACGGCGCCTGAACGACCGCGCAGCCACAGGGACCGGGCTGATGGACCACGGCATCGACATCGAGCGCCGGGTCCGTGGCGGACTCCTCGAAATCGGGTCGTACAGCGGGGACCATTCCCGGGGTAAGCGTGCGGCGCAGCGCGGCGGGGTCGGTCACTTCGAGCCGGCCGTCGAAGGTGACCGTCACGATGGTGACGGGCTTCCTACGGATACCGCCGTTCACGGTCGGGCTGATCGGGCGCATTGCCGTACACGTGCGCGAGACAGTCACACGACGGCCCGCCGCCCTCCGTGCGGCGGGCCGTCGTCATGCACGGACTTCATCTCTCGTGAACCTTCCCAGGCCCAGCGATCAGCAACTGCTGCCCAAACCGGGTGACAAACGCTGCTGCTGAACGTGAACAAAGCCACCCCTTCGAGGGGTCGCAACCTGAGCGGCTTACATGGCCGCCCGTCAGCCGGCAGGCTTCTGGAGAGGGGTCGGTTTGGTGGTGAGCAGCGCGGTGACCTCTTGGGCGAGCTCCGGGCCGAGTTCACCCCAGCCGTCCTTGTAGCCGTAGACGCTCGCCAGGGTGCGGGCGTCGTAGTCGCCGTTCATGATCTCGATGTCGGTGGTGGTGATGAGTGCCGGGTGGGCGACGCCGACAGCTCCCGAGACCTTCAGCAGTTCCTTACGCAGGGTGCGCAGGTAGACAGCGGCCCGGGTGGCCTTCGAGGGCGCGTCGACACCGCGCACCAGCCACGGGTCCTGGGTGGCGATGCCAGTGGGGCACTTGTCGGTGTGGCATTTCTGCGCCTGGATGCAGCCGATGGACAGCATTGCCTCGCGGGCGACGTTGATCATGTCGACACCCAGGGCGAAGGCGACGGCGGCGTTCTCGGGCAGCCCGAGCTTGCCGGAGCCGATGAAGGTGAGGTCGTCGGTCAGACCCCGCTCGGCGAACGTGCTGTAGACACGGGAGAAGCCCATCCGGAACGGCAGCGACACCGAGTCGGTGAAGATCAGGGGAGCCGCCCCGGTGCCGCCCTCGCCTCCGTCGATGGTCACGAAGTCGACCCCGCGATCGCCACGCGCCATGAGCGTGGCCAGCTCCTGCCAGAAGCTCATCTCCCCCACAGCGCTCTTGATCCCAACCGGCAGACCGGTCTCGGTAGCGAGCAGCTCCACGAAGTCGAGCATCGAGTCGACGTCGTGGAACGCGGTGTGCCGAGAGGGGGAGGCGCAGTCCTTGCCGGCCGGGATGCCGCGGATCTTGGCGATCTCGGGGGTCACCTTCGCGCCCGGCAGCATCCCACCGAGGCCGGGCTTGGCGCCCTGGGAGAGCTTGATCTCTATCGCCTTGACCGGGGCGCCTGCGACCACGTCCTTGAGCTTGTCGAGGTTGAAGGTGCCGTCCTCGTTACGGCAACCGAAGTACGACGTCCCGATCTGGAGGACGAGGTCACCGCCGTTGCGGTGGTACTGCGAGAGGCCGCCCTCGCCCGTGTTCTGCATCGCGCCGGCCAGCGCCGCGCCCTTGTTGAGCGCCGTGATGGCCGGGCCGGACAGCGATCCGAAGCTCATCGCCGAGATGTTCACGACGCTCGTCGGCCGGAACGCCTTGGCGCGCCCGCGCGGGCCGCCCAGCACCTTGGCCGAGGGCAGCGGGGCCTGCGGGTCGTGCAGATCGGGCAGCGTGCCGGCGAACGTCCGCTGCTTCACGTACGCGTGCCCTTGCACGTGCTCGACGTCTACGTCGGTTCCGAACCCGAAGTAGTTGTTCTCTTCCTTCGCCGACGCATAGATCCAGGTGCGCTGGTCACGGCTGAACGGGCGCTCTTCCTCGTTGGACGTCACGACGTACTGGCGCAGTTCCGGCCCGATCGTCTCCAACAGGTACCGGGCGTGCCCGATCACGGGAAAGTTTCTGAGCAGTGCGTGCTTCTTCTGGACGAGGTCACGGGCAGCCACCAGAGCCAATGCTGTTGCGGCGGCCGCGCCGATGCTCCGAGCGCGCATGAACGTTCCTCTCCTCGGCTGCTCGATACCCGACGCCATCGCTGTGCGGCGGACGTCGTGGGCGTTTGGCGGCGGACACGGCCAGGCAGGCATCGGCGTCCGACGACGAAACGCCACATGATGTTAGACGTCTCGCGGATGAGCGGACGGGGCAGGGTGCGTGAGTCCGGCCGCGCTGCTGGCATCCCCTAGACGAGTCTTTCCGAATACGGTCAGTGGTCCCTACCTTGTTGATCGGGATGAGCGAGCCATTCGTAAGGTTGGCTCACCCAGGGGTGTCGGGTGTGGCTTTCAGTGGTCTGCCGTCCGTGGCTTCCTACGATTCGCCGCCCGACACCCCCCGACGACTCGGCTGCTGATTAGGAATTGCGATCCGATCGCTGAGTAGGGACTCGCCGGCGAGGTCGTCTGTGGTGCAGGTAAGCAAGCGACCCGTGGAGAGCACGTGACAGCGATCTGGGCCGGCATCGATGCCGGCAGGACCCATCACCACTGCGTGGTGATCGACGACACCGGCAAGCGGCTGCTGTCGCGGCGAGTGGCCAACGACGAGGCGGAGTTGCTGAAGCTCCTGGCCGACGTCCTCGCCCTGGGCGATGAGGTCACCTGGGGCATCGACCTGGCTGATGGCGGCGCCGCCCTGCTGATCGATCTGCTGCTCAACCACGAACAGCACACGCTCTACATCCCCGGCCGAGCGTCAGCCGTGCCTCCGAGGGCTACCGGGGCGAAGGCAAGACCGACGCCAAGGACGCCGCGATCATCGCCGACCAGGCCCGGATCCGCCGGGACCTGCAACCCTTGCGGCCCGGTGACGAACTGGTCGCCGAGATCAAGGTCCACACCGGCCATCGCCGCGACCTCGCAGACGACCGCACCCGCGTGATCAACCGGCTCCACAACCACCTCACCAGCATCTTTCCCGCTCTGGACCGGGCTCTGGACCTCACGAATGCCGGCCCGCTGATCCTGCTGACCGGCTACCAGACCCCAGCCGCCATCCGCAGGACCGGGGCCCGGAGGCTGGAGACCTGGCTGCGCAACCGGAAAGTCCGCAGTGCTGCCGAGCTTGCCGAGAAGGCCCTGGCGGCCGCCGAGAGCCAGCACACCAGCGTGACCGGGGAGAAGCCGACGGCCCAGCTCGTGCACACGCTCGCCAAGGAGGTGATGCGCCTCAACGAGCAGATCGCCGAAACCGACAAGCTCATCGAGGCACGGTTTCGCGAGCACAAGCACGCCAAGGTGATCGCGAGCATGCCTGGCATCGGGCCCCTGCTCGGCGCTGAGTTCCTCGCCGCCACCGGCGGCGACATGACGGCTTTCGAGAGACCGGACCGCCTCGCCGGGTTCGCCGGCGTCGCCCCGGCTCCGCGCGACTCGGGCAAGATCAGTGGCAATCTGCACCGGCCCAGACGTTACAGTCGGCGGCTCCAGCGCGTCTTCTACACCTCCGCGCTGATCAGCATCCGCTGCTGTGACGAGTCCCGCCGCTTCTACGACCGCAAACGCGCCGAAGGCAAGCGGCACACCCAGGCCGTCCTCGCCCTTGCCCGCCGCCGGGTCAACGTCCCGTGGGCCCTGTTGCGCGACGGACGGTGCTACGAACCCATACCCCCCGTCACGAACGCTGCTTGACAAAGAGATTAGGAATCATAGGCGAGTGCGGCGAACCGGCCCGCTGGTGCGATCCCGTCGTCCCGGCCGTGCCGTAGCGATCGACCACCGCCAAGTGGAGTCACACTTGGGGAGGTGCGTCTCCACCGAGGAGGGTGATCAACTGGGCGAGGATGGAGTCGAGTTCGCGGCCGAAATCGGCGATCCGAGGATTGCCGTAGTCGGCGAACAGCAGGCTGGGCTGTTCGACGGCGAGTTTCGTGTCGCCGTCGGGGTCCGCGTAGAGCAGGGTCCGAAGCGGCGCGTTCAGCATGACCGAAGGGTCGTGGCGGAACATGCGCTCGGCAATGGTGATCTCGTACTCCCAGCCGTGTCGCTCGACCAACTGTCCCGGCCATTCCAGGGCTTCCGCGACCTTCGGATCCTGCAGACGGACAGCCGGTTTGACATTGAGGACCCGTACCGTTCCCGCGCCAGCCTCGTCGCCCCCTAGCGAGCACCTGCGCAAACGCCGGGCCGAGGACCCCGCCGTCCCCGTCAAGCACCACTTCGAAGAGATCAAAGCCCTCGGCTTCACCGGCTGCCTCAACCTCCTGCACAAGTAAATCAACCAAGGCCGCGCGGACGCCGACCGCAGCCACATCTCCCCGCGTCGGCTCGCCCGGATGCTCCTCGCCAGGCCCTACAACCTCAAGACCGAGCATCACGACCTCCTGGCCCGGCTCATTGCAGCCTGCCCCGAGATGACCCAACTGGCCGCCAATATTGGGAACTTTGCGACTTCCATACGTCTTGCGCAGCAATCGCCGACCGGCTCTCTCACTGGTTCGTCCAGGTCCGCGCAGCCGATCTGCCCCATCTGCACGCCTTCACCCGGGGCCTGGAACGGGACGGCGACTCCGTGATCGCCGCGCTCACACTTCCTACGGCAACGGCCCCACCGAAGGCGTCAGTACCAAGACCAAGTGGGTCGCGCGCAGATGCACGGACGAGCAGGCTTCACCCTTCTTCGCCACCGCGTCCTCCTCGGATAGCAGCACGCTCCGTCACCACCGAATGTGAGACAGGGCCGTTCGTTTGACAGACCCGCTTCACAAAACACCCGCCGCTCAGCAGTCAGGCCTCCACCCATCCCATACCGCATCCCATCGGCATGCCGCAGGAATCACCAACAGTCACCACCCGACAACAAAGCGACAACCTCAGTAGGTGGAGGATGGATGAACCTCCGGAGGAGGGTGGTGTCGCCCGTCGCGGCGGCCGGTGCACTGACCATCATCACGAGCCTCACCGCGGGCGGTTTGCCCGCGGCGGCACAGGCCACTCCCGCGTCGGCTGCTACGAGTACCGTGTCCGGCAAGCGCCGGCCCCGCTGTGGGGGGCGCCGGACGGCCGAACGCCGGTCAGACACCGATCACATGCGACGACCCTGCCCTCGGGCGCGCCGGGCTCCGTCGCTTTACGCGCTCCCGTGAGCCGCCGTGACCAGCCCCGGTCGGGACATCTGCGGCCGCACCAGCAACACGTCGCTCATACAACCCTGTTGACGCGTTCCCATGATGATCATAGGCTGCCTCGCCGTCGGCTCCGGCGCGCACCCGGAATCCAGATTCCGTCCGTCTGCGCGCGGCCGCCCCTCGTCGACCCGTCGACGGCGGGTCCGGGGTCGCTGTCCGACAGCGCCACCTGCACCGCCCGGTACCGACAACTCCAGGAGGAGCAAGTGAGAAGACGTCGCGCGGCCGCCTGGGCCGCCTCAGCCGTCATCACCACCTTCGCGTTGACCGGCACGCTCGCCGGACCCGCCGCCGCAGCGCCCGGCGCGACATCCGGGTCCGCCACCGCAGCGCAGACCCGGCCGGAGGCGGTGGCCACCGCGACCGACCCCGTCACGCACGAGGAGAACGACCGCGTCCCGAAGGGCTCGCTCTGGACGCAGCACTACTTCCCTTCCTCGGACGGCAGCGGGGTCGAGCTGCACGCCGACGTGCTGCGCCCGGCAGACCTGCCGGCGGACGCGAAGACGCCGGTGATCCTGTCGGTGGGCCCGTACTTCTCCCACGCGGGGGAGACTGCTCCCGCGGGGTGGGACCGGGTCGGGCCATCGGCGCGCTTTCAGGATTTCATCAACGGCGCGCGGCTCATGGAGCGTGGATACACCTTCGTGATGGTCGACCTGCGCGGCTTCGGCGGCAGCACCGGGTGCCTGGACTTTCTCGGCCCGGGGGAACAGGCTGACATCAAGGCGGCCGTCGAGTGGGCAGCGAGCCAGCCGTGGTCGACTGGCAAGGTCGGCATGTACGGCAAGTCGTACGACGCCAACACCGGGCTGGCGGCCAATACCCTCAAGCTCAAGCCTCTGCGGGCGATCGTTTCCCAAGAACCGACGTGGAACAGGTACAACTACCTGTACAGCAACGGGGTGCCGCGCTCCAACGTGACCAGCACCCCGCGGGGTTACTACTCGATCACGACGATGGCGCCGCTGGCCGATGACAGCGACCACTACAAGGCGAACGCGGGGTACGAGAAGAACCACCCCGAGTGCGAGAGTGACAACCTCACCAACACCCAGAACCCCGACCCGAAGTCGCCGTTCTGGCGTGCCCGCGATTTCGCCTCCCGCGCCGCCGGATCGCAGACGCCGCTGTTCGTCACGTCGGGCTTCATCGAGGACAACACCAAGCCCGAGGAGATGCAGAAGTACCTGGCCAACCATCAGGGCCCGCAACGCGGTTGGATCGGCCAGTGGGAACACGTGCGCGGTAACGAGACCAATGCCAGCGGCCGGCTCAAGATGGGACGGGCGGGCTGGTTCGACGAGGTGATGCGGTTCTACGACCAGTACCTCCGCGGCATCGAACCGTCGGTGACCGACCCGGCGTTCTCCCTCGAGGACAGCCTCGGTCACTGGCGCGCCCAGCCGGCCTGGCCGGTGACCGACAACTCGTACAAGGTGCGGCTGGCATCCGGGCAGTACGTCGACGACGGCGGCAAGGCGCAGAAGGCCGCCTTGCCGATGACGGCGCCGGATTCTCACGGCTGGGACATCGAGTACGCGCCGGAGGTCGGCTCGCTGACGGCTGACCAGACGAGTGTGCTCAGCGCCGACGCACCCGCCAACAGTTACTGGACCTGGTCCACGCCCGCCGCTGAGCAGGTGCGGATCACGGGCAGCCCGGAGATCACGCTGAAGACCAGGGGGCAGGGCAACGTCTGGGCACGGCTGTGGGACGTCGCTCCGGACGGCAAGGCGACGATGTTCAACGAGAACGTCGCACTGCTGGAAAGCAGCGGATCAACCTCCTTCGCCCTGAAAGCGACGGACTGGACCTTCGAGCAAGGGCACCAGCTGGGGGTCCAGATCGGAACCATCACCTCAAACGGCTGGCGGAGCGTTCCCTCGGGTGAGACGATCACGGTCTCCGACGCGCGGCTCGCCCTCGAGGTGCAGGACCCGCGGTTCGACTCACCGACCCAGGGTGACCGCTCGCCGTACCTGGACACGTACGTGAGGGCGAACACCACCACGCTGAACAACGTCGGCACCCCCACCTTCCCGCTGAGCATCTCAAAGAACGGATGACCTAGACGACCTGTCCTTCGCTTGGGTCGCTTGCCGCCGCTCTCGGTGAGGGTGACGAGAGCCGAAAGGGGCGGGCCGCACGGGTCCTTCGTGCGGCCCGCTGTTGTGCGGGCTCGATGGTGCTACGGCAGGTCTTCCAGTCGGGCAAGCAGACCTGCGGCGGTGGCCACGGCCGCGATGGCATCGGCGCGGGTCCAGGTGAAGTCCTCGGTCGTGCCCTCATCGTCGTGCGGGGCACTGCTGAACAGTGCGTAGGCGCTCTGGGTGAGGACGGCCCATCACTCTTCCTGCGTGCGCTCCGAGGCCTTCCTCTTCGTTGCCTGGTCGTGGACCTTCTGTGTGTCGCAGGCCTTGCGCACGGGGTCAAGGGCCTGGCGGGCAAGGGTCACAGCGTGCTCGTAGCGCTGTCGCGGATCGCGGTCTTTGCCTCGCGGATCCGGCGCGCGGCGGTGGTCCGGGCCTCCATGATGGTGATCGGAATGAGGACGTCGACGAAGGCGCCGGCCTCGCTCTGGGTGAGGGCCTCGCTCCACGGCTTTCCCGTCCTCCCTGACCGGTCGTGACTCCGGCGACTACTACGGGGCCTCCGTCGCCATAGGACTCGCATCCAGTAGGCGATCCCACGTTCGTCCCTGCTTGTACGTTCTAGCGCGACACAGGCGTCCCACTCATCTCCTTGAATGTCCTCGCTGGACATCGCTCCGCACTCCGGAAGTGCACGGGGGAACAACGGACGAGACGGCGGTACTTGTCGTGGTCGTAGCCCCGATCACCGAGCACGATGTCCGGGTGGCGCCCTGGCCGGCCGCGCTTGCCGCGCACGGGCGGAACCGCTTCGATCAGTGGGATGAGCTGGGTGACGTCGTAGCGGTTGCCGCCGGTCAGTGTGACGGCGAGCGGAATGCCGGTGGCGTCGGTGATCAGGTGGTGCTTGCTGCCCGTCCTGCCCCGGTCCACTGGGCTTCGTCCCGTCTACCAGGTGGGTCACGTCACGGGCCAGCAGCTCCTGGCTGATCGAGCGGTTCAGAACCTCGATGATCTCGTTCGGCTGCATGGTCCGGTTCCTCCTTCTCAGCGCAGTTGCTCGGCCAGTCCGACGATGATGCCCTCCGGGCCGCGGAGGTAGCAGAGCAGATAGCTGTCCTCGAACCGGGCGATCTCGCCGACGAGTTCGGCGCCGTGAGGGCGCAGGCGGGCAACGGTGTCCTCGATGTCGTCGACGGCGAACATGACGCGGTGCGTGCCCAGAATGTTGTGCGGCCGGTTGTGCGGCCCGGCGCTGATCACCGCGGGGCTGCGGTACTTCGCCAGCTCGAGCCGGCTGTGACCGTCCGGGGTCCGGACCATCGCGATGTCACAGCGGACGCCGTCGAGTCCGGTGCACTGGTCGGCGAAGAGGCCCTCGACCTCCGCCCTGCCCTCCAGCTCCATACCGAGTTCCACGAAGAACGCGATGGCGGCATCCATGTCCTCTACGACGATGCCGACGTTGTCCATCCGCTGAATCGCCATGCTGGTTTCTCCTTCTTCCTCGTGCGGCCGGTAATGGCCGCTGCTGTCCCTGGGACGGAGCTGGTGGCACGTTCTCGCCATCCGCAGACCGCCGAACCCCGAATAATCTGGATCGCGCCTCAGCACCGCTACAGCAGACCCGCCAGCCAGGCGCCACCACCGAGGGTGAGTGCGGCGCAGGTGGCCACTCCCATGAAGACGATCAGCCGCAGCGTGCCGTCCCCGCTTTTCAATACTTCCTCGACGATTCGCAGCGTGCGCGCTTGAGCATGCGCCTCCCCGATTAATTCACGGCGCCGGGTCACCCTTGGCAGGTGGAGTTCCCCGTGCCGCTCGCCCTCGCCGCACCCGTCCAGGCCCCGCCGCGCGGCGCGAGCTGGGGGCCGCGCCGGCCCCCGCCAGGCCCGGGCATCCATGGACGGGAATGCAGATCAGCGCTGAATGGGGCTCTGGGAAAAAGCTCCGTTACGTCACCGTCCAGCCGAACCTCGTCGCCGAGGTACGCCATGCGCCACCGGTACCGGCTGGCCGCTGTCGATGCCGCCGCGGTGGAAGTCGCGCAGCCGGATCTGCCGGCCCGCGACCGCGTCTTCAAGGTGATCGAGGGCGGGCGTGCTGTCCCTGGAGGAGACGGTGGCGCATCTGACGTCCCGTCCGGCGGCCCGGCTGCGCCTGCCGGACCGCGGGCTCGTCCGCGAGGACTACCGCGCCGACCTGGTCCTCTTCGACCCGGACACGGTGGCGGCGGGCTCGGCGGGCTCCGCGTTCGAGGCGCCACGCACCCTGCCGGTGGGCATCCCGCACGCGCTGATCGACGGGCGGTTCGTCATCGAGGACGCCGCCGCACGGACGTGCTCTCGGCCGGTCCGTACGGCGTACGTCCTCTGCGTACTAGGCCTGGGGCTCGGGGAGTTCACATCCCTTGCGGCCCAGTTCGAGCTTGCTGCCGTCGACGACGCACGGCACGATCCCGTAGGTCTCCTGCGCGTAGCGCGTGCCGTGGCGGACGGTGATGAGCCCCTTGCGGTCGACCTCGCAGGGGTTGTTGAGCGTGCACTGCTCGCCGTCCTCGTTATGGGTGTTGTTGACGGCGATCACGCGTCCGGTGTGGTCGTCGATCACCGGAGAGCCGGAGGTGCCGCCGATGGTCTGGCACTCGGGCGTGTAGCGCACCGAGTCCTTCCAGGTCCACCAGTACTCCTTGAGCTGGTCCACGAACCCGTCGACGGAGCACTTGTACTGCTTCTTCCAGTACCCCGACGTCACGGTGATCTCGGTGTTCTTGCGCGGGTGGCGCGGGTCGAGCAGCAGCGGCCGTACGTGGTACTTGCTCTCGATCTCGGCGTAGGTGGCGGTCGTCCGGTACAGCGAGATGTCGGTGTCGGTCATCGTCGCGTACGAGATCTGGTCGGCCTGGAGCGTGCCGAGCACCCCGGCGTCCTCGTCGAGGAGCTTGAACGTGCGGGTGGACGGCCGGTCCACGATGACCTGGCCGGCCTTTGGAAAGCCGCCCTCGATGCAGTGCCCGTTGGAGAGCACGAGGGCGGGGTCGTCGGGCTGTGACTGCGGGGTGCGCACGACGGAGCCGGAACAGTTGCTGAGCGCGACGGTGCCGGCGAACGTGACGGGCGCGTCGTTCGGTCTCGCGCGGGTGCCGGCGTCCCCGCCCGCGGTCCCGGCGACGGCGGGTGCCGCGCCCGCGCCGACCAGGGCGAGCGCGAACGCCGCGCCGGTGAGCGCCTTGCCGATCCTCGGTGAGCGACGTGTCGTACGTGTCATCGGTGCTGCGGGTGACATTGGGTGGAGCCCCCTTGCCGACGCCGGGTGTGACGTCTGTAGCCGATGGTTGCCGTGCGCATTCTTCGGTGCCGACGGGCGGCGGGACAAGGGGTGGGATCAAGTCCGTGTCCCCCCACGGTCCGCGGGCGCGGAGGACGCGGGCACGGGCCGGGCCCGGTGCACATGCAGATCCGAACTCGCGCGCGGGGTGCGCGACTTGGTGTTCACCCAGGTCACGTCTGCTCCGGCGGGGTCGCCGGGGCGGCGGACGGGGGCCGGGTGCCGGCTCAGCGCACCCCGTACGGCCGGAACTGGAAGCTGATCCTGGGCCCGGCAGCCCGCGCCGACTTCGGGATCGCGTGTTCCCAGGTGCGCTGGCAGGAGCCGCCCACCACGATGAGGTCGTCATGCCCGAGGGCGCTGCGCACGGTCGGCCCGCCGCCCCCGACGGGGCGCAGCAGCAGGTCGCGAATCTGCTTGACGTCCCATGGAGCTCTTGAGGGGTGGCGAGTGATGAAACCGCGCAAGGTTCGCGTTCCGCCGGAGTTCGCAACAATCGATTTTTCCGCACGAGTGCACAGATCACGACAAGGTCGATCATTCGCCCCTGGCGCACTTGTTCGTACCGCGCTTCACTCCTGACTCATGAAACGACAGATCACGTCCATGCTCGCCGGACTGGCGCTGGCCGCCGGATCGGCGTTCGGCGCGGGCCCGGCGGCCGCGGCCGAGCCGGTTCCCGTGGAGTTCGGCACCGACTGGCACGACCCGCTGACCGCGGCGCCGGCCATCGAAAAGCCCGACACCCGATCCTGCGAAGTCACCATCACAGAGGCGCAGTTCCGCGATTTTACGCCGTACAGGGGAAGTTACGCCCCGCCCACGGAGTGCGGAGACCGCTGGAGCAAGGTGGTGCTGCGCCTCGACGGAAAGGTGAAGGGCCGTCAGTACGACCGGCTCGGCTACCTCCGTATGGGCGGCGTCGAAGTGTTCCGTACGTCTACACCCGAGCCCTCCGTCGACGGGATCACCTGGTCGGTGGAGAAGGACGTCACCCACTACAGCGACACACTGCGCCGCGAGCAGCCCGTCGAAATGCTCATCGGTAATGTCGTCGACGAAACATACACCGGCGTCATCGACGTCAAGGTCACGCTGACCTTCTATGCCGCGAAGGGCAGCACGAAGGCCGCCGAAACGCCCGACAAGGTGGTCCCGCTGAAGGGCGCCACGCTGACCACGCCGCGTAACTCCGAGCGTATCGTCGCCGAGGTGTACGCCACCGGATCCGGCGGCGGCTGCGAGGAGTACTGGTACCTGACCGTGCCGGACGCCGCGTCCTACTCATGCAAGGCGGACAAGGGCCCGTACCGCGAGGTGCAGGTCAAGGTCGACGGCCAACTCGCGGGAATCGCAGCACCGTTCCCGACCGTGTGGACCGGCGGCTGGTCCAACCCCTTCCTGTGGTACGTCGTTCCGGCGCCGCGTGCCTTCGACGTGAAGCCGATCGAGTACGACTTGACGCCGTTCGCCGGCATCCTCAACGACGGGCGCGAGCACCGCGTCGAGGTGTCGGTCGCGGGCCTGCCCGAGGGGCAGAGCGGCTGGAGCACGCCCACGAACGTCCTCGTCTGGCAGGACGAGGGCAGCGAGCACGTCACCGGGGCGCTCACGAAGCACGATCAGAGTGATCTTTCCAACTCGACGACGATCACGCCCGGTTCACTGAACCGGCTCGACACCAAGGGTGGCCACCGGCTCACCGTCGCCGGCTATGTGAACACCTCGCACGGGCGCGTCGAGACCACCGTCTCGCGCACCCTCGCCAATACCTCAGTCCACCACTGGACGGAGGACGAGAACACCGACGGGCTCACGTCACGCTGGGACGACGACGAGACGGTGACCGTGGACGGCCGCGGCCCGGCGCGGGTCGCGCACACCCATCGCGTCTACACCATGGATGGCGAGACCACGATCGGCACGGACAACCGGCTGCGCACCGTCCTCACGCTCGGGGACCGCGCGGACACCTCGGTCGTACGCGCCGGCAAGCGCATCTCCTGGTCGCGGCTCGACGACACGTACACCGGCGACGCCACCTGGACGCTGGGTGTCCCGCGTGACCAGCGCCATGCCGTCGGCACGTCGAACGAGCGCTACCGGCTGGACGGGTCGGAGGGCTGCTACGACCGCACACTATGGACCGAGCAGGGCGTCCTGACGGAGGACCGTACGGGCTGCTGAGCCCACGCGGGGCCCGGCCGTGCGTGCCGGGCTCCGCCAACGGCCATCGCCCCCACCGCGCCCTGGGGCAAGCCGCTCCACTACGCCCGCTCCCCCACCGATGATCGAGCCCGGGCAGACCAGTCACCTGCAAGTCCGCCAACGAGATCGACTCGGCGGAACACTTCGCGAGTACCAACGTGCTGCTTGACCTGGTCGGATGATTAATCGACACCCACACTGCCAGGCGGCGGAACCCCCGGGTCACCGCCCTCTGAGGGGCTGTGACCCGGGGGCACCGGGGTGGTGCCGTCGTCAGCAGGTGTTGCACTGCTGGGGAAGAGTGTCCCAGAAGGAGGTGTCCGCCTGGTCTATCGAGCCGTCGGCGACCGCCTGGATAGTGGCTTCCATGGTGAGCACCGACTGCCGGATCAAGTAGCCGTTGGACTTCTGGCCGAGTACATACGGTGCGTACTCGTGGTCGCTCATCCCGCGCATCTCGAACAGCAGCGTGGCGATGCCGTACTCGGCCGCCATGCCGTTACGGCCGATGGTGTTGGCCGAGCCCCCGTCGTACCGGCCGATGTGGCCCCAACCGGTTCGGTCTACGTTGTGATACACCACGGAGCCGAGCCGCTTGGACTTCTCGACCAGTTCGGGTGAGATGTCCGGGGTCGTCGGGTACAGGATCGAACCGGACACCAGATCCCCGTTCACGCGCGACTGGGTGCCCTGGTGGTGCAGGTCGATCGCGTAGTCCACGTCGTAGGCGCGCAACACATTCTCGTGCAGGGCCCGCGTCTCGGGCTGCTCCTTGGCCACGTGGTCGCGGTTGAGGTCGACCTCGTTGGCGTTGTAGCGGGTCAGGTGGCGTTCGCCTTTGGCGAGGTAGCCGTCGAGGGGGAAGTTCACGTCACCCATTGCGCCGTCGGCGTTGAACATCGGGATGAAGAGGATGTTCACGTCCTTGAGCAGCGAGGCCTTGGACGGCGAGCCGAGGGACTTGATGGTGTGCAGCATGGCCTCGGTGGTCAGCTGCTCATTGCCGTGCTGCTGCGCCAGGTACAGGATGGTCGGGTTGTCCGGGTTGCTGACGTATTTGACCAGGTGGATGTCGCGGCCCTTGACGGTCTGCCCGATCACCTCGAGCTCCATGGCGTCCTGCTTGGCATCCTGGGCCTTCAGGAAGCGGGCCACGTCGTCGTAGGTGGACAGGATCGAGGTGTTGATCGTCTCTTTGCCCCGGTAGTTGGGGCCTTCCCCAACCGCACCGGCGGTGCCGGTGAACAGGGAACCAGTCAGCAGGAGTGCGCCGGCGAGGGCGACGGTAGTAGTACGGGCGGATCTGGTGAAACTGGACCTACGCATGTGTTTCTCCCTGGTATCGCGAGCAGCGCCTGACGGCGGGCGAGCCTATGATCTTGATGAAAACCCGTCAATGCTGTTGTGTCTCAGTGGCGTTACTGCAGATGAGAGCATTTGGCAGGAAAATGTCGCGAAGTGCATGGCCGTTGCAGGCAGGTCGGCCGCCCGCCGGGCCAGGCTCGTATGCGACAGGAGCAAGTCCCCGTTCACAGATGTCTCTCGGCCGCCTAGTAGGGCTTGGTCAGGTTCGCATTGGGATGGGTATGTCGCGGGGGTAGCGTGCCGCCGGGCGGACCGGAGGCAGGGTCGGCACCATCCGGGGTGCGGCTGTCTGCTGCCGATGGCGTTGTGCCGGCCTTATGGGCTGACCTGACGCACAGCCGGCGCCGCCCACCTCCAGGCCTTCGGGGCCGTTCACCGACATGGGCATTCATGTACGCCCCATTGACCTTTCCTTGACCATCGGGTCAGCATCATCCGGAACGCCCCCCACACCAGTGCCACCCGTAACGTTGTGAGGAGCCCACCCCATGCGCACCTACCGCAGCACGCGGAACACCCGTCCACGAGCGCTACGCACAGCCGTTGCCACCGTCGCTGCCTCCGCCGCCCTCGGCGCGGTACTGGTCACCTCACCGGCCGCCGCCACCGCCACGGCCGCCGAAAGCGATCCCGGCAACTGCAAGACCTCCGACGATCCGTCCTGGTCCGGCTGGACCGACCATAATCAACTCGGCGCCACACTTCGGCAGATCGAGAAGACCAGCAAGGGCCGGGTGCAGGTCGAGGTCGCCGGGCGCACCACCCAGGGCCGCGAACTGTGGGCCGCGCGAGTGGGCACCGGTCCCCGCGTCCTGATGGTGACCAGCGCCATTCACGGCAACGAGCGCACGGGCACGGAGGCCCTCATTGGCATCCTCAAGGAGCTGGGTTCAAGCTCTGGTCCGAAGACCGCCGAACTCCTCAGCAAAGTCACCCTGGTTGCCATGCCGATGGTGAACCCGGACGGCGGCGAGCTCAACCGTCGTATCAACGTACGCTCCTGGGACCAGACCGTCGCGCAGTTCCCCCAGCTGGCCGGGGCGCCGCGGGCCTGGTACCACAGCCTCCGCGGCGACGGCATCGACCAGCCCGGCTATGACCTCAACCGGGACTTCAACCCGGATCTGAACTACGTCCCGCAGGCCTCCGACCTCCCCGGCGAGCAGACCGATGCCGGCTTCTTCCTCTCTCCCGAGTCGCGCGCGATCCGTGACACGTATGTGAAGATGCGCAATGAGAAGGGATCTGTCGACGGGTTCATCGATCTGCACCACATGGGTCCCTGCGAGCGCATCACGGGGGGCCCTCAGGACGGCAAGCTGATCACGGTCTCGCTGGACTATCCGCCGCTCGGTGTGAACGATGGGGCCAAGTACAAGAAGCAGTGGCCGAAGCTGGACCAGGACAAGTCCCGCCGCTATGCGCTCACGGTGGCCAACGGCATCGCCGACGCATACGGCGAACAGTCGAGGCTCGCCGCGACCGGCCGCTATCTCCACCCCGACGCGCGCGAATACGCCGGCCAGGGCCGCTCCGCTTTCGCCCTCAACGGAACCGGCACAGTCCTCTTCGAAGTCCGCGGGCAACAGGACGACTTGGGACAGCGGCAGCGCGGCATGTTCGTCCAGTCCGTACGTACCGGAGTGGAGTCCCTGATGACGGGCCTGGCCACGGGCAGCGCCGACCGGGTCAACGGGGACGACTTCTTCAAGCTGCCGGACTACGGGTGGGAGACCCCGGCGGACTGACCTCGCCGGAACAGGTCCCGTGCGCAGGCACGTGACCCACGGCAGCGACGCGGCCCGCGGCAGGTTCCCAACCTGCCGCGGTTACCGCGTCTGGTCGGGTAGCTGGAGACCATTACTGATCCCCGGCCCCCGCACCGAACAGCCCCCGGTCCTGGACGACGCCGTGCTTGCCGCCGACGCAGCCTCGCTCATGCCGCCGTGATGGCGGCGGCCGCCACGTTGGAGCCCGGCGACGTCACCACGCTCTCCCGAGACCGGGACGTTGTGACACCCGCCGGCCTGCTCGTGCTGCCCGAGCCCGTGGCGTGTGTGAACCGCACCGGTTCACAGGCCGACACCCTCGCCGCCCTGGACGACTCTCGCTACCGGCCGCCGTCAGACCGCGGTCAAGGGGTACCCCCGCACGCTGGTCCTTCGGATCAGCGCCCCGACCGGGGCAGCGAAGGAGATGCGGCGGGTCGGTTCAGAGGAGATCTGAACCAACTCCTGGGTCGCTCTCTTGGAAGCCGGTGTCCTTGACCGAGGTGTGGGGCGGTCCCCTCCCCGGTCCGACGCGACTACTCGGCCAGCTTGCCGTTGGGCCGCAAGGTGAATCAAGTGCCGTTCAGGCCCTGGCCGTTGATGTCACCCTGCTTCCTGTCGCCGGTGTACCAGTAGAGCGGCCAGCAGTCGATGGTGAGCTGCTTCGTGCCGTCGAAGCGGGTGTACGGGATGATCAGCTTCGGGTCGATGCCCTTGATGTTCTTCTTGTCGACGAGTTTGGCGGGCTTCCACTTCTCCAGGCGGGCGCCCTCGCAGTTGGACTTCATCGGCCAGGCGGTGTCCTTGGTGAAGCGGTAGAGCCTACGCCCTTTGCCGTCGCGGACGATCGTGCCGCGCTCCTTGTCGTCGACCGTGGACAGTGCGGGCAGGTCTTTTCGCTCGCTCGGTGCCTCGTGCGCCTGCACCTTCGCCTTCGTACCGTCCGGCGCGGCCGCGAACCAGGTGCCGCCGACGCCCTGACCGCGGGTCTGCCGAGGCGCCGTGTCCTGCGCGTAGCGGTACAGCGGCCATCCAGCGAGCGTCAGCTGCTTCGTGCCGTCGGCGCGCTTCACCGAGCCGAGCAGCCCAGGGTCCATCCCGCGGCCCGCCTTCGCGCCGTCGGCGAGAACCGGCGGCCAGGCCGTGGCGCAGATGTCGCGCGGCGAGCGGCGCAGCCGGTCCAGCTCGGAGAGGCGTTTGCCCGTAGGGACGACGACCAGCTGCTGCAGCCGCTCGGCCTGCTCGGCGGTCGGGGCCGCGGCGAGGGTGGCCCACAGCCGTTTCTCGGCCCGCTCGCGGGTGCCGGAGACCAGTCGTTCCAGCACGGTCACCCCGGGCAGCACCACCTCCTTGTCCACCAGACGCTTGCTGGCGAGGTCGAACAGCAGGGTGGGGCGTTCGTTGCCGATCCAGGCCCGCTGATACAGCCAGCGGGCGAGCGTGAACCACTGGTCGAACTCGAACTTCGTGTACCCGTAGCCCTCGCGGATCTGCTCCTGATGGCCCCAGCGAGCCTCACCCATGCCGTACCCGGCGAAGGCGGCCGGTTCCAGGCCGAGCTGCTCGGCGACGTAACCGACCACCACGGCGGGGACCTCCTCGGGATTCTCCAGGAAGGTGCCCAGGTAGCGGATGGTGCCGAGCTGGACAGCCCAGCCGATCCGGTTCCGCGCGCCGCGGGCAGCCATCGCCCTTCGGCGTGCGGTCTGGTCCAGCAGGAAGGACCCGGCGAGCTGTCCCTCGTCCGGGTCCTCGGTGAAGTGGCCGAAGCGCCTGCGCTGTTCCTCGCTCAGAAAGCTGGTGGGCACCGCCCGCTCCTTGATCCGTCGGCGTGATTCGCGCGAGACGGTGCCAGGCGAACCGCCGGAGCGTGAGGTGATCCCCTGTTCCAGCCCAGAGCATCACCCCATGTGATAGATGGGGCAGCCCGGACGGGAGGGGTGCGCGGGGTCTTCCTGGCGGCCGCCCGGCGGAGCCGACATCACCGCGCTCGCAGCACGGTGATGTCGAGGGCGGTCGCGGCCCGACCTACGCCGCGCAGAACTCGTTGCCTTCCAGGTCCTGCATGATCCACCAGTGCCCGGCAGGTCCCTTGTCGACCTCACGGACGCGGGTTGCCCCCAGTTCTTCCAGTCGGGCCACCAGCTTGCCGAGGCCGCCGGGCTCGCTGTGGACGTCGAGGTGCAGGCGGTTCTTGCCCACTTTGCCCTCGGGCACGTCCTGGAAGAGCAGCCGCCGGCCGCGGCCAACGCCGCTGGTCTGATCGAACGGGTCCTCGGGGTGGCGGATCGCGGCGTAGCCGCGGAAGGTCTTGCGGCCGCGATGTTCGACGACCGCCTCCTCGCCGATGTGGCCGGCGGCCAGCAGCTGCTCGATGAGAGCGCTGGGGTCTTCCACCTCGTACTCCAGGGCCGCGGCCCAAAAGTCCGCGAGGGCGGACGCGTTCGTGCTGTCGATGACCAACTTCCAACTCAATGCCATGTAACCAGTTATATTGGTTACATGGACTCCTCTGCAACCAAAGGGCTGACGCTGCACTCCCATACCGGCGTCGCCTACCGGTTCGACCCCGGCGCGCTGTGCCTGGAACTGCTGACCACCGGCGGCCCCGGCCCCTACCGCCGGTACGAGGTCTTGCACGAGCCCGCCGACCTGGCCGCCTGGGCGGACCGGTCGCGGCTGACGCCGACGCCCGTGCTGGAGATCTCCGAAGCCGAGGTGGCGGACGCCCGGAGGCTGCGCGACGCACTGTTTCGGGTGGTCATCGCCCACACACGCGGCGAGCCGAACCCGCCCGGTGACCTGGAGACCATCAACGAGGCAGCCGCCTGTCCAGACCTGGCACCCGCCATCGCGCCGACCGGGAAGCGGCAGTGGGCCGGAACCCCTACCGGCACCCACCTGGTGGCCGCCGTCGCACGGGACGCCGTCGAGTTGCTGACCGGCCCTTTCACGCACCGCATCCGCGCCTGCGCCGCCGAGGACTGCCACCTCGTCTACGTCGACACCTCACGCCCCGGCCGCCGCCGCTGGTGCTCCATGGAGCACTGCGGCAACCGCCACAAGGTGAGGGCGCTGCGCGCCCGCCACTCCGAGGAAGGATGACCCCGATGCCCACCGGACTCACCAAAGACGCAGGCTGGCAGATCGGCGTGTCCCGCACGCTGCCCCACCCCGCGCTCGCCGTCTGGGACTTCATCAGCAGCTCTGAAGGGCTCGCCCTCTGGCTCGGCCCCGGCGCGGTCCTCATCCCGGAACGCGGCGCTCCCTACCAGACGGCCGCAGGGGTGACGGGTGAGGTGCGCGGCTACCGCCCGAAAGACCGCATCCGCGTCACCCACGGCACCACCACGGTCCAGGTCGCCCTCGCCCCCACCGCCGACGGGGCCCGGACGATGCTCCGCTTCCACCAAGAGCACCTGGCGAGCTCCGAAGAGCGCGAACAGCAGCGGGCGCACTGGCAGCACATCCCGGCGGCGACGGTGAGTGCCTTCTCCGCTGAACCGGGCGAGCCGATGGTGCCCGCGCCGTACGCGTTGCCCGCGGCGATCACGAACAGCGGCCCGCCGTCGGCGGAGAGCGCGTCGACGGCCTGGGACATCGGGTCGGAGCCGTCGTCCGGAATGCTGGACCCGAGGCTCATGGAGACGACGTCGGCGCCCTCGGCCTTCGCCCACTCCATGGCTTCAATGATCCCGGAGTCCGCGCCCGAGCCCTCATCGCCGAGCACCTTGCCGATGATCAGACCGGCGCCCGGGGCGACGCCCTTGTTGACGCCCTCCGAGGCGGCGCCCGAGCCCGCGATCGTGGAGGCGACGTGCGTGCCGTGGCCGTGCCTGTCGAGGACCTCCTCGCCCGGCACGAAACTCTTGGTTTCGAGCACGCGGTCCTTGACATCCGGGTGGGTCGCATCGATTCCGGTGTCCAGGACTGCGACCTTGGAGCCCTTGCCGTCGTAGCCCTCGGCCCACGCCTGCGGGGCGTTGACCTGCGGCACTGAGTGCTTGAGCGCGGCCTCCACCCGGCCGTCGAGCCAGATCTTGGCGATGCCCTTGTCCAGCGAACGGGCCTTGGGGGTAAGGGCAATGTCGTTCCAGAAGGCCCGGGCGGTGCCCTTCTCCGCCTTCAGCGCGGCGCCGTGGATGCTCTCCAGAGTGCGGGTCTTCTTCGAACCGCGAGGGGCGGCCGGCAGTGAGCGGCCCTGACTCGCCGAGTAGGTGGCGATCAGCGGAATGCCGCCGGACTTCCGGTCGTCGTACCCCATCTTGACCAGAGCCGAGACATTGAACAGTCGGCGATCCAACCTGCCCGCAGCAAGGAGGGAGTTGGCCTCGTCGGGCAGGATGTACAGATCGTCACCGGCCTGCTGGACATGCACGCCGCCGACCGCTCCGTCGGGGCGGCCCACGGTGACGGTGTCCTGCTTGCCGACACCATCCGAGTAATGCACGACATCCCCCGTGAGCAGGGTGATGTCGTACTCCTTGACAGGGGCGGCGGCCTGCCGGTCGACGGGCCCGGTCTGACCCGCGGCGGCGGAAGCGGAGCCCGTTGCGGGCAACAGTGCCCCACTCACCAGGGCGACCGAAGTCGCTATGAGCAGAGCCCTGCGTCCCGCACGAGCGGGTCTCGCCCGGCCGGAAGCGGAGGAGGATGTGAATGTCACGCCGCAGGTCTAAAGGCAAAATCGAGGCTACGGTTGAGTTCGCACCTGGCGTGAAGCAGCCGTGGCGGCAACCCGCCCACGAACGACCGTGGTTCAGGGGACGGCTCAAGCCCCCGAAATGATCATTCCATTCGACGCCCCGTCGCCTTCGTGACGGATCGGCGTGTGCGCGCCCTTGAGCGGTACTCCGCTGCCACCGCACGGGTCGGCGACGATTTCGGCGGCGATAGACAACGCGGTCTCCTCGGGGTACGAGCACCGAGGTCGAGGCCGATCGGCGAGTGCAGCCTGGCCCGTTCCGGATCGTGACACCGACCTCGCGCAGCCGGTCGTTGCACTCCAGTTGGGTACGGCGCAAGCCCATCGCTCCGACGTACGCCCGAAGAACCCGCCCAGGCCGGCCGAGGCCGGCTGCTTGACGTGACTGACAAGCGTGAAGTCAGATGTGGTGACGAGCACCCACGTGGCGACGCATCCGTACTGGGCGACTCTCGACAGCGGCCACGACATGCTCCCGCGGACCGACGATCGGCCACCTCCGCCTGACCTGCAGCAATCAGCAGGTTGGAGCGGGCGCCTGCGGCGGGCTCGTAGCACCGTCCGTCGCAGAGGAAGCTTCAGAGGACGTCGACAGCGGCGAGCTAGGGCGTGTTTCGAAGGTAGCGTCGTCCGCCCGTAGGGCGGGCCTGGCGGCGTCTGGTGCGTGCGATCGCAAGGCGGAGGGTCACCCCGATACTGGGCGTATCGGGGCGAGCCCGACAACGCAGCGAGCGTGCGTGCCAGGCGTCGCCAGGCAGACGGGACTTTCGAAACACGCCCTAGGCGTCACCCATTCGGCCCGTAGTGATTGCTGTAGGGCGGAGTTAGGGGTGGGCTGTCAGTGCGCCTGGCGATAGTCGCGGGCGCCAAGAGGGCGGGGCACCCCCTGCTGAACGAGCCGGGCCAGCCCACGCCGACCCACACGAGACTTGGAGATCCCCATGCCTTACCGCAAGGGACAGCACGTGGAGTACCGGGACCAGCAGGACGAGCTTCAGCGGGGCGAGATCCGGAGTGCCGAGGGCAGCGGGGCACAGACTCGCTACGCCGTCCAGAACGAGGTGACCATGCGCGAAGACAAGGTCAGCGAGAGCCAGATCGAGCGGGAGCTGTAGTAACACCCCCGCCGACACAGCCCGCCGTTGCGCCGAACCAAAGTGCAACGGCGGGCTGCCAGCTGTCCTGCGACCCCGCGGTACAGATCTCGATCAACAAGGCCTACAAGACCCGCTCGGGCGTCGCGATCAGCCGGGTCTCACTCTCGTAGCAGAGCACGTAGCCGGGCGTGAGGGTCTCGGGCGTCCGGGCCGGCTCCGGCCAATTGAACTCCTCCGGCTCACGAAGGGCCTGCGCGGGGGAATGCCCGCTGTAGAACACGGCCGAGTTGTGGTCGCCCGTGCGGACTTCGATGCGGATGCCGTAGGGGTGGCAGGCTGTGAGGACATACGTGCGTCTCGTGCCGTCGATCTCCTCCTGTGGCCCCGCGATGTCCCAGCCAGCCGGACCAAGCAGGCCGGCCGCCCGCAAGGCGATGTCGGCAGCGCCGAGCCCTTCGGGGCGTTCCCCACGGAACAAGGCCGAGTAGCTGTAGCGCAGAGGCTCGTGCCAGTCGGCGACGTTCGGCTCGTCGAGGAAGAGGAGGCCGAGGTCGGCGCCGGGGGTCAGGTCATCGATCAGCTCGACGAGCTGCGCACGCAGGGCACGCCCGAGCCGTTCCAACTCCTCACGCGCACCTGGCATTTCGCCCACTCAGCCCCTCCTCCCGCTTGATCACGGGCATCCTATGCGGGTGAGAACGATGAGAACACAGGCACAGGCACATACCCGGCTGCTGCGGCACTTCACGGAGACGCTCCGCGCGCTGCCCCCGGAACTGTCGCTGGCGCTACAGCATCCGGACCTGCCCCACGCGGGGCCTGCACCACGGGGTTGTCCTGTCCGAGGACCTGAACCATCCCGATGACGGCTGGGCCACCCTCGACATCCGGTACTGGGTGCTGGGAACCACACCGGACACCAGCGACCGCTTTTTCGACCTGGTGACGGGGGTGTGGTGCGAATGGAACTGGGCGACAAGGGAGGAAGGGCATGCCCCTACGCGCACGAGCCGGGCAGACGCTCCCGACGGCTACACCCTCGTCCTCACGCGAAGTGTGAACGGCTACCTGAGCATGGCCGGCTCGACACCCCTGTTCCTGCGGGACTCGGTGGCGGGCGACCCGATGCCGACACGGATGGCGCGGCAGGACGGGGAGGCGGTGTCCTCCTCCCCGGCGTGACCAACCCGCCGGCCGGTGGCAGTGCCCGGCCAGGACAAGGACGACGAACCTCGCGGCGGAGGCAACCGCGCGCAGCAGCGCCCACAGCGGTCGCAAGCCCCCAGCCCACTCCGCCAGCACGAGGCGGTCCGCCAAGTGCAGGCGCTGCTGTGCGCGAAGTCCTCGTCGGCCGGTTGATATGACTGTTGGTCACCATCTCCATGACGTCTTCTGCGGGGGCGTCAGCGGATGCGGCGACCCGAACGCCACCCTCGCCTCGCCCCATTTGGTCGCGTAGCGAACGGCTTTCCGCGTGAGGCAGAGCTCGTTGTTCCACAGAGCGCCCCTCGGCTCGGTACACGTCACTGATGTGTCCCGTTTCACGCGGCGCGGTGGTAGTCGGGCAGGGGCTCGGCGGCGCGGGCCTGCAGGTGGCGCTCGACCGCTCCGGCAGCCTTCCTCAGCGGCAGCCGGACCAGCACGTCGCGGACGCACCGGCCGCCCTCGGTCCTCGGCACCATGAGGCGCACATTCGGGCCGATCTGCTGCTTGCGGTCGACCAGCGGCCGGTGAACGGCGTCGTAGCGGGCGAAGGCGACCAGGATTTCCCGGGTCAGGTCGCATTTCAGCACGCCAACTCCACCTACCTCAGACTGCTGGACGCGCCCGTCCTTTCCGGGCCGCCGACGGTGACCGGCGTGATCCCCAGCTTCGGTGCATCGGGCACACAGGTCACGATCAACGGCCTTGACTTCAGCAAGGATTGCAACGTCGACTTCGGCCCCGTCCCGTGCCAGAAACCACCCACGCTCAACCCTGACGGCACCGTCACTGCTGAGGTGCCTGACGCGACCGGCATCGTCAACCTGTATGTCACCAACCCCCTGGGTACCTCCCCGGCAGTCCCGCTCGGGCAGTTCGCCTACGGCGGGCCCGAACCCGTGGTGGTCACCGGCATCACACCGGACAGGGGCAAGGCCAACGACTCGGTCACTATCTCCGGCGCGGGCTTCGCGAAAGGCGCCAACGTGTATTTCGGGAAGAACGCCTCGTCATCCGTCCAGGTCGACTCGGACAAGATCGTCGCCAAAGCACCCCCGTCGGGCAAGGCTACGAGCAAGACCGTGAACATCACCGTGAACGGCTACTCGTCCCCCACCAGTCCAGCCGACGAGTTCACCTACACCGGGTGACACCGGAACCGGTCAACTCACTGGTCCCGGACAGCGGTCGCCCCGCGGTCCGGGACCACGTCGCGTCCGTGAGCCCAGTGGCCCGAACGCGGCTTCGCCATCGAAGGCGCCCGCGGCCCGGACCACACGCTCGCCCAGCAACTGGCCGACGCAGGCGACAACATGGTCGACGGACCCTTGCTCCCGGCCAGGGTCCTGCACCCGGCCCACCGGAGGAGACCGCAAGTACACCAGACCGCGGGGCGATTCCCACCATTGGCCGAGGCATCGGCACCCTGGCCCGGGTACGCCGTGCCGACTTCGACCACATGGTGCGGCTCGGCCGGCTCAGCTCCCCGCAGTCGATCGGGGTCCGCTTCAGCACGAGGCGGGCCGGGCCGTAAACGTCGCGCTCTACACCACGGCGTCCGTCGACGCGGTCATCTCCCACCCCGAGGCCGAGGGTGAGAGCTTCAAATAACGCAACTAAACAGGTAAGTGACACTCCACGGCATCCCGTGATCAAAAACGGATGTTCCCGACTCTCTCCGGGGCCCTGCCCAGCCGATAGCCGTCGTCTGCAGAGAAAGCGGCGGTGACGGCGAAGCGATCCGCGCGGACGAGCGTCTGCCGCCACTCGACCGGGCGTCGGCCAGCGTCGTGACCGAGCCGGTCGATCGCGAACAACGCCGTGGACTCGGGGCAGTCGAGCAGGGTGCGCTCTCCGCGGCCAGGTACGACGGCCCGGATACGCTCCCAGCCGCCGCAGATACGGGTGCCGCAGTGGCGTTCGAGCTCGTCGTAGAGCGAGGTGCGGGTGAAGTCGACGTCCAGGAGCGGGCGGGCCACGTCCGCGGGGAGCCAAACACGATCGACGGCGAGCGGTTCCTCGTCAGCGAGACGAAGGCGTTCGAGGTAGACGAGTGGTGTGGATTCCTCAAGTCCCAGACGGGCGGCGATGACGCCGTCGGCGCGCTGGTCGAGCACACGTACGGCGCTGCGCTGAACGACGCCGACCTCCTCGACAGAGCGGAAGAAGCTGTACGCCTCACCGACCTTCTGTTCCAGCGGGCGGCTGGCGGTGAACCGGGATACCTTGCCGCGCTGGGCGGTGACGAGGCCCTCCGCACGAAGCTGCCGGAGGGCCTCGCGGACCGTGTGCCGGCTGACCTGGTACTCGGCGACGAGGTCGTGCTCACCGGGGAAGACATCGCGGAATTCGCCGTCTTCGAGACGGCGCAGCAGGTCGGTGCGCAGCTGTGCCCACAACGGTTTGCCCGCGGATCGGGTGAGGGGGCGAGGGCCGGAGCGGGAGATCACCAGCGCCCTCCTGGGGGTCGGGGTCGGGCGGATGCTGCTGACACAGGATGAATGTTCGTACGTCCGGGGAAAAGGTGCAAACCTGGGAGCTCCTGGGTTGAGGGCGCGCTGGCCTGGCCTGGAGGGGCGGCGACCCGACGTGACCGGCGCCCGGTGATCACCGGGCGGACGCCGGAGGTCCCACGACGGGCTCGGACGCCGGCCGCTCGGACGCCGGCCGCTCAGTCGGCAGCCGATCGCAGCGGCCATCACCCGGGGCGGGGTGCACCGGCCGGCGGTCGTGCACGAACCTTCAGACGAAGACGTCGATGAGCATGAACGCGGCCATCGCGAGCAGCAGGGTGGCGAAGGCCCGTTGCAGGGCGGCGCCGGAGAGCTTGGCCGCCAGCCGCTTGCCGTCCCAGGCGCCGAGGATGGCTGCGCCCACGAACGGGCCGAAGACTGCGAGGTCGAGGGACATGCCTCCGGCCGCCAGGCGGGTGGCGAGGGACGCGACCGAGTTGATGAGGATGACCACGAGGCTGGTGCCGACGGCTCGTCGCATCGGCAGGCGGAGCACGGACACCAGGGCGGGTACGGCAAGGAAACCGCCGCCGACTCCCAGCAGCCCGGTCACCGCTCCGAGGCCGGCCCCGGCCGCCGCGATGCGCAGGTGCCCGGCCCGGCCGGCGGGCCCCCCGGGGGCGTCGCCACCCGCGTCTTCCCGTGCGGGGCCGCCCCTGCCGTTTGCGGACGCGGTCGTCCCGTCGGCCGTTCGTAGTGCCGCCCGGGCGGCGGTCGCCCCCACGCGCCCGGACCCTCCGGAGCGGGAAACGACAGCCCCCACGGTTGCCCCCGGTGCGGTGGCTTTCGGGGCAACCGTCGCGGCCGCGGCGACCCGGCGGATGCGGTGCCCCCTACGGGTAGCGCGCAGCATCGCCGCGGCGGCGAGAGCGGCCAGGACGGCGAACGCGGCGGTCAGTACGGCCTGCGGAATGCGGTGCGTGAGCACGGACGCTCCGATGGCTGGTGGCACACCTGCTGCGGCGAACAGCGCGCCGGTCCGCCAGCATATGTTGCCGGTGCCGGCGTGGCGGGCAAGAGCGGTGACGGATGTGACGGTGACGACGACCAGACTGGTGGTCCCGGCGTCGGCGGGTGCGACGCCCAGGAGGTACACCAGGGCCGGTACCGCGAGCACCCCACCGCCACCGCCGAGCGCGCCCAGGGCCAGGCCGACCATGGCTCCGCAGAGCAGAGCGAGGATCAGGACACTCACGCCGGGACGCCACCCGGGGCCGTGTCGGAGGGATGCGCAACCTCGCCGTGCCATGCGGAGAAGCCGCCGCGCAGGTCGGTGGCCTCGAAGCCGCGGGCGCGCAGCACGGACGCGGCCACCGATGAGCGGTTACCGCTCGCGCAGATCACGGTCAGCGGCTGATCGGTCGGCAGTTCGCTCAGGCGGGCGATCAGTTCGGGCAGCGGGATGAGGCGGGCGCCGGGGATGGTGCCGTTATCGCGTACCTCGCCCAGGCCGCGCACGTCCACCAGCTCGAAGTCGCCCGTGCCCTCGGCGAGTCGGCCGGCGAGGACGTCGGCCTCCACGCGCACGACGGCGGTCAGGTACTCGGTACCGACAGTCTCGACCGCGGTGGTCAGGGCACCGAGGACGCGGTCGAAGCCGATGCGGGCGAGACGGTTGCGGGCCTCACGCGCAGTGGCGGAATCGCCGCACAGAATGATGCGGTCCCGGGCATCGAGCACCTCGCCGACGAGCTCGGCGAACCGACCGCCGATGGGGACGTTGACCGCGCCGGGCACGTGGGCGGAGGCGAACGACTCCGGGTCCCGCGTATCCAAAACTCTGGCACCGCCCGCCCGAGCCTCGATGAAGGCGTCCGGGGTCAGGGAGGGGACGGGGGCATCCTCATCCAGGGCCGGACGGGCCTGGCGGTTGCGCACGGATGTGAAGGCGAAGTAAGCGGGCGCGGCGGGCTGGCCTTCGGTCACGACAGAGACGAATTCGTCCTCGGTCATGTCGGCCAAGGCGTAGTTGCTGCGGCGCTGGTTGCCAATCGTGCAGCTCAGCTCGGTCGAGAGGTTCTTGCCGCAGGCCGAGCCGGCTCCGTGCGCCGGGTAGACGCGTGTGTCGTCGGGGAGGGTGAGCAGGCACTCGCGGGTGGAGTGATACAGGACGCGGGCCATCTCCTCGGCGGACCGGCCGCGGGCGCTGAGCAGGTCGGGGCGGCCGACGTCGCCGATGAACAGCGTGTCGCCGGTGAAAACACCGTAGGGGACGGCGTCGCCCGCGTGTTCGCGGACGACGACGCAGATCGACTCGAGGGTGTGGCCAGGTGTGTGCAGGATCTCCAGGTCGACCTCACCGAGGCTGAGGTGCTCGCCGTCGTCCAGGGGGTCCGTGTCGAAGTCGAGCGTAGCGGCGGATCCGTAGGAGATCCGGGCACCGGTGCGCTCGGCCAGCTCCAGGTGGCCGGAGAGGAAGTCCGCGTGGATGTGGGTCTCGATGACCCGCTCGATGGTCAGGCCGTGACGCTCGGCGGTGGCGATGTAGTCGTTGACGTCGCGCTGAGGGTCGATCACGACGGCCCGGCCGGTGGTGCGGTCGCCGACGAGGTACGAGGCGTGGGAGAGGCAGTCGAGGTAGAACTGCACGAAGACCAGCGGTCCGGTGTGGTTTGTCATAACGGCCTCCTGGAGATGAGTGGGGGTTGCGTGCCGGCAAGTCAGGTCCGGCGTGGGTGGGTGTCGGTGTGTCCGCGGGTCCAGGGTCAGACGCTGCGACAGCAAGGCGGCCGGGCGCCTGATGGCGGCGGTCGCTGGGGCCGGGCCGCGGGTGCGGCCCAGCGGGCCCGGCCGGTGCGCTGGTCGGGCCGATTGCGGCTTTCAGGTGTCGGGTCAGGCGAGCCCGCGAAGCATGAGGTTCCAGTAGAGGAACGGCAGGCCGTGCCGCTTGAGGTACCACATGTCGGTGCGTTCGCGGATGGTGTCGATCACCGGGATCGACGGCGCGGGCTGCCCGCTGTAGTCGAACTCGGCGAGCAGCATCTTGTTGCGGGCCGTGGTCAGCGGGCACGAGGAGTAGCCGTTGTAGGAGGCCGTGGGTTCCCGGCCGTTCATCGTTGCGAGGAGGTTCTCGACGACCACGGGCGCCTGCTTGCGCACGGCTGCGCCGGTCTTGGAGTTCGGGGACGATCCGGCGTCACCGAGGGCCCAGACATTGGGGTATCTGACGTGCCGCATCGTGTGCTTGTCGATCTCGATGTAGCCGGCCGGGTCGTCAGCGTCGGAGAGTGGGCTGTGTTTGATCCAGTCCGGGGCGCTCTGTGGTGGTACGAGGTGGGCCATGTCGTACGGCAGGGTCGTCCTGCCTCCGGTGCCCAGGTCGGTGACGACCACCTCGCGGGCCTCGGGGCGCACCTCGGTGACCTCGCTGCCGTAGTGGACCTTGATGCCGTACCGGCGGACCACGTCGTCGAGCACGCGCGCGAATTCCGGAACGCCGAAGATGGCGGCGCCAGGGATCACGAGGTGGACGTCGATCCTGCCGAGGACGCCCTGCTTGCGCCAGTAGTCGGCGGCGAGGTAGGCAATCTTCTGTGGGGCGCCGCCGCACTTGATGGCGCCGGTGGGCATGCTGAACACCGCGCTGCCCGAGCGGGTCTCACGGATGAAGCGCCAGGTCGCGGGGGCGGTGTGCGGCAGGTAGTTACTGGATAGGCCGTCCTTGCCGAGCCCGGCCTCCAGGCCCGGCACGCGGCCCCAGTCCAGCTGGATGCCGGGGCAGACCACGAGCTGGTCGTAGGAGACGGTGTTGCCGTCGTCCAGCGTCACCTCCTGGGCTTCGGGGTCGACGGCGACTGCGGCGTGACGGATCCACCGCACGCCCTTCGGAATGACGGTCTCCTGGGAGCGGATGCTCTCTTTCAGCGGTGCTCGTCCGCCGCCGACCAGCGTCCACAGTGGCTGGTAGTAGTGGTCAAGGCTCGGATCGAGCACTGCGACGTCCTTTTCACCGGCACGGCAGAGCCGCGCCGCGACCGAGATACCCGCGGTCCCGCCGCCGATGATCACGGTCCGGTGGTGCTGCTTGGTCACCAAGGGAACCCTCCCGTACGCCTAATGTACGTACATTCACGCTAGGTCGTACGACTCCGACACGCAAGACACCCGCGAAAACCCCATCGGGATTGTGCGTACATTTGTTCCGCGTGCTGCGGCGAGCACCCGGCCCGTCTCCCGCGCGGCCGGAGCGACGGAGGGCACGGCGGCGCGCCTCCCGGAAGGCCGCATCTCCGACACGGGGCCGACTGGGCAAGGGGCGCGAATTCAGTGGCCGCCCGCACCACCGATGACGAGGACCGGCCCTTTTGAGGAGGTCATCGTCCACACAGGACATCAGCGAGCAGCCGCCGACGCGCCACCCGCACGTCGACGCCGCCAGTACGCCACTGTCAGCACCGCCAACAGCGGCCCCCACAGCACCAGCGGCGCATAGCAGGAGTGCTGCTGCGCTGATCGCGGCGGGCAACGTCCTCGCAGGCTCTGGCGTTGAGGTGCCGGATCGTGCTCGCGTGCGCTGATGGCGGCTCGAACACCGTCGTGGGGGCAGAGCTTGGGCTCCACCCGGTCACGGTGGCCAAGTGGCGTAAGCGGTTCGCGGCTGACCGGCTCCAGGGCCTGTCCGATGAGCCGCGGCCCGGGCCGCCGCGCACGGTGAGCGACGAGAAGGTGGAGGTGGTGGTGGTGGTACGGACCTTGGAGACCACTCCGAAGAGTGCCACGCACTGGTCGACGCGGGAAATGGCCTCGGTCAGCGGCCTGAGCCAGTCCACCATCTCGCGGATCTGGCGGACCTTCGGCCTCAAACCGCATCTGGTGGACACCTTCAAGCTGTCCAAGGACCCGCAGTTCATCGAGAAGGTCCGTGACGTCGTCGGCCTGTACCTGGACCCGCCCGAGCGGGCCATCGTCCTGTGCGTGGACGAGAAGTCGCAGATCGTGTGCCACGAACGCTGAAGGGAGCGTTGATGTAACAGCTTCTGGAAGCGGTGCTGTGCAGGAGATGGAGGTAGGTCCTCCGGGGTCGCCCTGCAGGGGGAGGTTCCAAACCACCGCAGGCTGCGTCGGTTAAGTGCCGGTCGTGGTGAGCGCTGCGGCAAAAGGCGCGGCTGTGATCGCGTCAGGTGTGGGTCAGGAAGGCGAGCGAGAGCGAACCGCTGATGACGTGTCGTAATTTTCTTCAATGGCGTCGAAACCGGGGCATGATCTGGGCTCCGGGACAAGTCCGGGGGGAGCCTGCTGACTGCCCGGACGGCGTCCGGCATGGAGGCGGCGCGAGCCTGGCCCGGGCTCTTGTACGGAACGTGGGAACCTGTCGCCCCGATACTGCCGGCGCCCTGATGGGATGGCGGCGAGAGGGAGAACCTCAAGCGGACAAGACCGCGAGAGGCCGAGTACCGATGCGGGGCACGGGGGCGGACCGTCTCGTAGTAGCGGTGAGGCCCGGTAATGCGGGCGGAGCGAAGGGGACGGGTCGTCCGGGTCTGCTTGGTGGCCAACCGGAGTGCCCGGGATGAACCAGACGAGTGGATCGAAGTCGTTCGAAATCTCGAAACACCTGGTGTTCGAGGCGTACTTGAGGGTCAAGGCCAACAAGGGAGCGGGGGGCGTTGACGGCGAGTCGATCGAGCAGTTCGAGGTGGACCTGAAGGGCAACCTCTACAAGCTGTGGAATCGGCTCTCGTCGGGCTGCTACTTCCCGCCGCCGGTACGGATGGTGGAGATCGATAAGCCGGGAGGACGCGGGGTCAGGATCCTCGGCGTGCCCACGGTCGCGGACAGAATCGCACAGACGGTGGTGGCCATGGTGTTGGAGCCGCTGGTGGAGCCTGTGTTCCACCCGGACTCCTACGGCTACCGGCCCCGCCGCAGTGCGCTGGACGCGGTCGCGGCGTGCCGGGAGCGGTGCTGGGGCAGCGACTGGGTGATCGATTTGGACATCCGGGGCTTCTTCGACAACCTCGATCACGATCTCGTCCTCAAGGCGGTTGCCCACCACACCGACCAGCGGTGGGTCCTGCTGTATGTGGAGCGGTGGCTCAAGGCCCCGCTCCAGCGGCCGGACGGCAGCCTGCTCGCCCGGGACCGCGGCAGCCCACAGGGCTCAGCGGTCTCACCCGTGTTGTCCAACCTCTTCATGCACTATGCGTTCGACGCCTGGATGGCCCGGGAATACCCCGGCATCCAGTTCGAACGGTACTGCGATGACGTGGTGGTCCACTGCCGCAACGAGGCCCAGGCGCACCACGTGCGTCAGGCCATCGCCGGACGGCTGGCCGAGTGCGGGAGTCTGGAGTTGCATCCGGACAAGACCCGCATCGTGTACTGCAAGGACAGGAACAGGCGTGGCTCGGCCGAGCACACCTCGTTCACGTTCCTGGGGTACGGGTTTCGCGTCCGACGGCTCAGGACGAAGCGAGGAGACTACTTCTTCGGCTTCAATCCGGCCGTCAGCGATGAGGCCGCCAAGCAGATCCGGGCGCAGATCCGCCACTGGCGGCTGCACGTGCGCAGTGACACGACCCTGGAGCAGCTCGCCCGGGAGATCAACCCGGTTGTGCGGGGCTGGATCAACTACTTCGGGCGGTTCCATCCGACCGCGTTGCGTTCCAGCCTCAACCGCATCAACGACTACCTGGTGCGGTGGCTCGTCCGCAAGTACAAGCGGTTCAAACGGAAACGAGCAAGAGCGCGCGAGGCTCTGGCCCGCCATGCCAGGCGGTTCCCGGGACTCTTCGCCCACTGGAAACTCGTCAAGCCGTAACCGGACACGACTGGACGATGGGAGCCGTGTAAGCCGAGAGGTTTACGCACGGTTCTGAGAGAGCCGGGGAGTGAGATCCTCCCCGGCTACTCACCCAGGCCCTGGACCGGTCGGCTCCGGTGCTGCCGATGATGCCGGGCACGCCCGAGCGCCGCACCCACGACTATCTGCGCGGCGGTGTGACGACCCTGTTCGCCGCCCTGAACGCGGCCACGGGTGAGGTCATCGGCTCGCTCCACCGACGGCACCGTGCGGTGGAGTTCCAGAAGTTCCTGGCCGAGCTCGACATGGAGGTCCCCGGCCGTCTCGACGTCTACCTGATCTGCGACAACTGTGAGACTCGTGGTGTGCCGCAGGGGGCCCGAGCCTGACCCGTGCGACAACTGGCCGCAGGTGCCTTGGAGTAGATC
>NZ_JBITER010000059.1:0-31761 GCF_044455345.1 Streptomyces sp. NPDC051286
CCCCGGGGGGGGGGGGCGGCGGCGGCGGGCGGCGCGCCCCCCCCCCCCCGCCGGCCCGCGGCCCCCCCCCCCCCCCGCCCCCCCCCCGGGGGCGGCCGCCCCCCCCCCCCCCCCCCCCCCCCCCCCCCCCCCCCCCCCCGCGGCTCTGTCGCGTACGGGTGGATGCCGTGGTCGCCCTGTGGCCTGCTCTTCCGTCTCCGCGTTCGGGTTTGATTTCTCCGTCCCGGGCGTGAGAGTGAAGGCCGGACAGGCGAAGAGCCCGTCCGGCGGTTGAGGACAGCCACTCGGACGGGGTCCCGTCCCGTGGGCGGCTTCGGACGAGAACCCGCTCAGGGGGTGAGCGGGGGGCGCGGGCCGCCGTCGGGGCGCGGGCCCGGCCGGGTCTCCGTGTCGCGGATGACCTCGCCCTGGACCACCTTTCCATCCGGACGATGGATTCTGGCCTGCTGGAACGCGTCGGAGAAGCTGCCGGGAGCAGCGGTGCGCATACGGCGGTCCAGGGACCGCTCCGCGTACCGGCCGAGCGTCGCACGGACCTGCGGCACCAGCAGCAGGAGTCCCGCCACGTCCGAGATCATCCCGGGGATGATGAGCAGCAGCCCGCCGAGCATCAGGAAGCCATTGCCCTTGCTGCCCGACGGGGCGGTGGGCGGCGCCGCGGCCTCACCGGGCCGGCCCGGCATCTGCTGGAGCGTCTCGGTGAGGTTGCGGAAGGCCCGGCGGCCGGCCGCCTTCATCACCACGGCCCCGAGCACGACGCCCCCGATCAGAAGCAGCAGCACGGTGAAGCCGCCCGCCACGTCCGCCACCAGGGTCAGCAGCCAGATCTCCAGCACTGCCCAGGCGGCGATGGCGAGCGGGATGAAGGTACGGGCGCGCGAGCGCCGCGGTGCGGTCTGGGGCGGGGTGCCGGTCATCATGGTCCCCAGTGTGCCTGGACGGATGCCCGAGCGGGATAACGGCCTCCCCCGTGACCGGGAGCCCACTCCCTGTCACGAGGGAGACCGTAAGGGGTGATCAGGAAGACTTGCGGCCCAGGACCCGGTTCGTACGGGCGGTGATACCCCAGGCCGTGACCCGCCACAGCGCCTCGACGAGGATGTCGCGGCTCATCTTGGAGTCGCCGATCTCGCGGTCCACGAAGGTGATCGGGACCTCGACGACGTGATACCCCGCGTCAATGGTGCGACGGGCCAGGTCGACCTGGAAGCAGTACCCCTGGGAGGCGACCTCGTCGAGGCCGATCCCCTTCAGGGTCTCCGCCCTGAAGGCCCGGTAGCCGCCGGTGACGTCCCTGGTCTGCAGTCCGAGAAGCAGCCGGGAGTACGTGCTGCCGCCGCGGGAGATCATCTCGCGGGACTTGGGCCAGTTGACCACGCGCCCGCCCGGCACCCAGCGGGAGCCGAGCACCAGATCGGCGCCCTTGAGGGCAGTGAGCAGCCGGGGCAGTTCCTCGGGCTGGTGGGAGCCGTCGGCGTCCATCTCCACGAGGACGCCGTAACCGTGGTCGATGCCCCAGCGGAACCCGGCGAGGTAGGCGGCGCCGAGCCCCTCCTTGCCCTTGCGGTGCAGGACCTGGACATGGCTGTCCTCGGCGGCGAGCTCGTCGGCGATCTTCCCCGTGCCGTCGGGGCTGTTGTCGTCGGCAACCAGGATGTCCACTTCCGGTACAGCGGCGCGCACCCGGGTGACGATCGGCTTGATGTTCTCGGCCTCGTTGTAGGTCGGGATGATCACCAAGGCTTTGCCGAGCGGGCCGTATCGCCTCTGACCGCCGTCGTTCACTTACTGCCCCTCACGTCCGTACACAGGTGCACACCATATCGATCACATCAGGGCCTGGGAGCGACGTGGTGGGCAGCTGTCGGGCGCCGGCCCGGACAGAAGGAGGGAAGTACGGACAGAACTGCGGATCGGGGCCCGGCGCCCTTCGGGCCGACCTGGAACCCGCTGGCTGCGGGTCGACCGAGAGCCGTTGTCTACTGAACGTCCGGGCCCCACCCGGGTCGCACCTGCCGTCCGGTTCACACCTTCCCTCGCCCCCGAGGCGCGGGCGCTGAACCTGGCTGTCAGTGGTGGTGCGCCGGTGCGGCACACCACCCCATGACCCAGCGGCATTCGACGACTGCGTGGAGGTTTAACCGGTCGGACGTCCTGTGGTGGACTCAGCCGAACCTACCGGCCCGTGGGCGCCTCCTGTCAATACCCGTCTGACCTGCGACGTTTACCGAAATCACCTGGTCAGTACCGGAGATACGCAGGTCGCGGGGAAGCACGGGCGCCTTCGATCGGCGGTACGAAATATCGGGACGTCACTCGTTCGGCCGCACGTAGACAGTTTGTCCGAAGATCACGGTCCGCAGGCAGACCGGGAGTTCGGCGCCCGGGGTGAGATCCGGCAGGCCGGGCGTCCCGGACCTCGGGTCGGTCGACCAGCGGGCGACCCGGTCGTCCGGGGCTTGGACGACGAGCTCCTCGGTGCGCCAGACCGCGTAGTCGGCGGGGGCGCCGGGAACGAGGGTGCCCGCGTCGTCGCGGCCGACGGCCCGCCAGCCGCCCCTGGTGTGCGCGGTGAAACCGGCCCGGACGGAGATCCGGTGCTCCGGCGTCCGGTGGAACGCAGCGGCCCGTACGGTCCCCCACGGGTCCAACGGGGTCACCGGGCTGTCCGAGCCGAAGGCCAGGGGCACACCGGCCCGCAGGAGGCCCGCGTACGGGTTCAGGGTGCGGGCCCGGTCGACACCGAGCCGCTGGGCGTACATGCCGCCCTCGCCGCCCCAGGCGGCATCGAAGGCGGGCTGGACCGAGGCGGTCAGACCCAGCTCCGCGAAACCGGCGATCGTCTCGGGGGTGAGCATCTCGGCGTGCTCGACGCGATGGCGTGCGGCGCGGATCCGGGGCAGCCCGAGCGTCTCGGACGCGGCCCGGACCCCTGCCACGACGGCGGCGACTGCCGCGTCGCCGATGGCGTGGAAACCGGCCTGCAGACCGGCCTCGGTGCAGGCGGTGACATGGGCGGCGATCTGCGCAGCGTCCAGGTGGGCGGCGCCCCTGCCGCCGGCCGGTCCGTCGGCGTAGGGCTCGTGCAGGCACGCGGTGTGCGAGCCGAGGGAACCGTCGACGAACAGGTCACCGGCCGCACCGATCGCGCCGAGTTCACGGATCCTGCGGGCATCCTTCTCGTCCGCGACCTGCTCGGCCCAGTAGCCGAAGACCCGCGGTCCCGGCCGCCCGGCGGCCAGCTTCAGCAGGGCGGTGAAGTCCTCCTCGTCGGAGATGTCGGGGCCGCCGCACTCATGAAGGCTGCCGATGCCGAGCGAGACGGCGTGGTCCAGGGCGGCACGCTGCGCCTCGGCACGCTGCTGCGGCGAGATCGCACCATGGGCGGCAGCGCGCACGGCGTGGTGGGCGGCGCCGGTCAGCGGGGCGTCGGGGCGGAAGCCGGCCAGCGCGGTGACGCCGGGAACCAGATCGAGGAGGGCGGTCGTGACGACGGCGGAGTGCACATCGATCCGAGGCAGATAGAGCGGCCGGCCGCCGGCCGCGGCGTCGAGCTCGGCGCGCGACGGAGGGCGCTGCTCCGGCCAGCGCGTGGCGTCCCAGCCGTGTCCGAGGACGACCCGGTCCGTGGGGTGCGCGGCCGTGTACGCGCGTACGAGGTCGAGGGCCTCGGCGAGGGTGCGGGCGCCCGCGAGGTCCAGCCCGGTGAGGGCGAGGCCGGTCGAGGTGGTGTGGACGTGGGCGTCGGTGAACGCGGGAGTGACCAGGGCCCCTTCGAGGTCGATCACTTCGTCGACGCCGCTCGCGAAGGCGTCGGCGGCCCCTTCCGAACCCACCCAGGCGACATGGCCGCGTTCGACGACCATGGCGGTGGCGAAGGGGTCGGCGGGGCTGTGGACGTCTCCACCGCGCAGCAGCACGGTGCGGTGTTCGCTCTGGGGGGCGGTGCTCTCGGTCATGGCACCAGTCTCACCCTTGTGCGGAGCGGCGCCGTCCGCGCCCCCCTCAGATCTGCGGGGGGCGTGCCTCGTACGGGGTGGAGAGGACGACGGTGGTGCGGGTGGAGACCCCGGCCAGCGAGCGGATCCGGGTGAGCAGATGCTCCAGCTCCAGCGGGGTCGCGACGCGCACCTTGAGGATGTAGTTCTCATCGCCCGCGACGCTGTGGCACGCCTCCAGTTCCGGCACACCGGCGAGCCGCTCGGCGATGTCGTCCGGTGCGCTCGGGTCGAACGGTTTCACCGAGATGAACGCGGTGAGGGGCAGCCCGACGGCCCCGGGGTCGACGACCGCGGCATAGCCCCGGATCACCCCGCGCTGCTCCAGCCGACGGACACGCTGATGAACGGCCGAGGTGGACAGGCCCGTGGCCTTGCCCAGGTCGGTGTAGCTCATCCGCCCGTCCTTGACGAGCAACTCCACAATCTGACGGTCCAGCTCCTCCATGCGGATCAACCTATGGCCCCGGGTCCCTCCAGGCACAGTCGTAGGGGCCCCGAACAGGGCACCCGCATGGGGCATGTGATGAATGCCACAGGTTTACAGGCGGGTAGCCGACCACCTCGCGGTTACGGCGGATGCGCGACGGGAAGTGCTTGCTGTGGTCGAGGCCGTGACGCCTTGTCGGCCCACCCGAGGGGGAGATTCTCCATGCAGAGCCTGAAGCTCACCGGACGTACCGAACCGGAGCCTGTTGAACCCGTCGAGGACTCCGCTCCCGACGCGTACGACACTTTTGAGATGTACCGGGTGATCTGCCCGGACTGTGCGCAGCCGATCGCGCTGCTGGCCGACGAGGATGTGCTGCCGGAACACGCGCTGTGCCCGACACCGTGGAACCCGTTCGTCCTCACGGTGTGCGCCGGAACCGGTCGCGACGCCGCGCAGGCACGTCCGGCCGACGAGTCGCTCGAACTCCAGGAACAGGAGATGGGATTGCTGTTGACGCTCCCCCAGGGGCTCGACTGGCGGATGCAGCCGTTCTCGCACGCCGGTGGCGCGGGTTCGCGCCCGCTGCGGGTGCCGCACCAGATCCGCCGCCACGCCGCCTGAGACGCCCTGACGCCGCCTGACGCACCTCGAAGGCAGTGACGGGCGGCGCTCTCCGTCTGCCGGATTCCTCCGGCAGACGCCCGGCACACACGTGCCGCACCACGACGGCCGGGCCGGCGTGGTGCGGGCGATCGAGCCACGCTCGCGCGGCAGGGGAACCTGGCGAACGGGCGCTCGAATCCTCGCAGCAGTGACCCGGCCCCGCCCCACGGCGTTGGCCTGGCATGACCCTGCTGCAATCCACGGCCGGCCCCGGTCGTCGCCGTCTCGCCGCTCCGGCCCCCGAAGAATCGGTTCCGCAGCCCGGTTCGCAGCCGGTACCCCCCTCGTCGTCCGCTCCGTCAGCGCCGCGCGCGGTGCCGCATTCGACGGATCCGCCCATCTACCGGGCGATGCTGAGCCATTGGGAGTCCACCGGCAGGACCCTGCCGGGCCGTCATGACCAGGAGTGGAACCGAATCATGACGACGCCCGTGTGGTCGGACCGGCCGTTGCGCGTCAGCGGGTCTCGGGACCCGCGAGGTGGCGCGCGATGACCATGCGCTGAATCTGATTGGTCCCCTCGACGATCTGCAGCACCTTGGCCTCGCGCATCAGCCGCTCGACGGGGAAGTCGAGGGTGTATCCATAGCCGCCGAGCACCTGGACGGCGTCGATGGTGACCCGCATGGCCGTGTCCGTACAGAACAGCTTGGCCATGGCCGCCTGCCGGGAGAACGGCCTGCCCGCGTCGCGCAGCCTCGCCGCCTCCAGATAGAGCGCACGGCCCGCCTCGATCTGGGTGGCCATGTCGGCGAGCATGAACCGCAGCCCCTGGAAGTCGGCGATGGGGCGGCCGAACTGCTGCCGCCCGGTGGCATATCCGACGGCCTCGTCCAGGGCCGCCTGCGCGACACCGATGGCGCAGGCGGCGATGCCGAGCCGCCCGGAGTCGAGTGCGGACAGGGCGATGGCGAAACCCTGCCCTTCCTCACCGATCCGGCGGGCGTCCGGCACCCGCACACCGTCGAAGTGCAGCTGGGCGGTGGGCGAACCCTTCATGCCCATCTTCTTCTCGGGGAGGGCCGCGCTCAGTCCCTCGGCGTCGCCGGGGACCAGGAAGGCGGTGATGCCACGGGCACCCTCGACGCCGGTCCTCGCCAGAACCGTGTAGAAGTCGGCGATGCCGCCGTGGGTGATCCACGCTTTGGTGCCGGTGATGACCCAGTCGTCACCGTCGCGTACGGCCTTCGTGCGGAGCGAGGCCGCATCGGAGCCCGAGGCGGGCTCGGAGAGGCAGTAGGCCCCCAGCAGGCCGCCCCCCAGCATCGCCGGCAGGTGTTCCGCCTGCTGCTCCTTGGTGCCGTATCCGGCGAGGGCGTGGCAGGCGAGCGAGTGGACGCTGACGCCGAGGCCCACGGTGAGCCGGGCGGCCGCGAGCTCTTCGAGCACCTGGAGGTAGACCTCGTAGGGCTGGTCTCCGCCGCCGTGGGCGGAGTCGTACGGCAGACCGAGCAGTCCGGATTCGGAGAGCAGGGTGAAGACCTCGCGCGGGAACCGGCCCGCGTCCTCCTCCTCCGCCGCGTTCGGCGCGATCTCCCGCTGGACGATGTCGCGGACGAGCGCGACGAGCTGCCTGGACTCCTCGGTGGGCAGACGACGCTCCACCAACTGCGGGGCACGGTCGGACATGACGGCGCTCTCCTCCCTGTCGGGCGTTGCGGCGGTGCGCGTGCGGGGTGTGCGCGGCTCCGCCGGGGGATCTCCGGACGGGGGCCCGGAAAAGCACTGGTACCCAAACCGCTGCTGCCCTCCCGGATTACGAGAGTTGCTGGCCAGCGGCTGTGGCGGGTCGAGTATGCCCGATCGGACGGTATCCGTCACGGGGTGACAGGGAAGCCGTCCTCACTCCGGTACTGAGCCTGCTCGGGGACAAGTACGGCCACCGACGGCTCCTCGTGAACGTCATGCTCGTGTTCCTCGCGAACACCCTGGCGGCCGCCGCCTCCCCGAACATCGGCTTCCGCATCGCGATGCGCGCCGTAGAGGGGGCCTCCGGATGGCCGTTGTTGGTAAGCCGAGCTATTGGAAGCCGGGGGATGGCTGTGCGGTTTGCGGGGCCGTCGACGCCTGCCACCACTGACTGACTGGCCACGTCGCCATCGCGGCGGCCATGGCCCGCACGCGACGGGCAGGGCGGCCTGCCGCTACTGGGGTGCGATCGTGTCGAGCCATTCCTCGACGGCGAGAACATCCCCCCACAGCGGGAACAGGTTCTCGGTGACTACCCGGTGCAATTCGGGGTCGGTATCGAGGCAGGCATCCGCCAGGACGGTGAGACCCAGGTCCAGGTCGATGGCGTGGCACGCGGTGGACAGCACCACAGCGCTGGTGGCGATGCCAGTGAGCACGAGGCTGTCGATGTCGCGAGCCCTGAGCACCAGGTCCAGGTCGCTGCCGGAGAACGCGCTCGCCCTCCGTTTGACCACCACGACGTCGCCCGGCTCGGGCGCGACCTCGGGATGGATCTCCGTGCCGGGGGCACCCTCGGTGAACAGGCCGGCCCGCACCACGTTGGTTACCACCTTGCTGCGAGCGCTGACCTGTGGATCACCTGCCCGTAGCCGCATGACCACGTAGATCACGGGAATCTCCACCGCGCGGGCACCGTCGATTGCCCGCCGCAGCCGCCGAAGATATCCGGAACCGTCGTCGGCGATGTCCACGACGTCCCGTTGGACGTCCATCACCAGGAGTGCGCTGTTGGCCATGGCTGCGGTCCCTCCTCGTCGAATCGCCGCACCACGCCCAGCCGGTCGCTGAGCGTGTCCGGCGCCAGGCGCAGACCGCTGCGCTGCTGCCGCGCCCAACCCTCCAGCATTGCGTCGAAGACGGCGTCTTCAGGGTGCAGCAGCGTCACGCCGCGAAACAGCACGAGATCAGCCGTCGCCTCACCCGGATCGCCTCGGGACACCCTCGAACCCATCCGTCAGTCGCGCGAATCATGCATCAGGTCCACATCTGTGCGCAATGCAGCAGGCCAAAGCCTTGAACAACGAAGAGAGGAGCATGACATGACGCCGCACTACAACAGCTCGTCCAGCTCTGGATCACGCATCCAACGCAATTCGCCGGGGGTGAAGACCATCTGTCAGATCACCCACTCCTGCGGCCACCAAGCCGAGCGCGACCTGTCCGACCGGGCGGCCGACCGCCCCGGCATGGAGGAACTGCACGACGCCCTCCGCACCACGGCGGCAGCAATCCAGCCCTGACAAGGGAGACCAGCCATGCCCAAGGCGAGATCACCGCCCAAGCCCCCGGCACTCACCAGAGCACGGGGCACGAGCCGAAGCCAACGAGACCGAAAGGCGGAAACACCCATGAGCAACGACCGCATCGCCGACTTCCTCGCCGACGTCGAGGACCTGCGCGGCGAGGACGAGGCCCTACGCAGCACCGCCCACACCTCCACCGTCTCGGCCGAGGGCTGGCCGGCGGCCACGGCAGACAGCGACACCGCCGCCTGAGCACCCGCATCCGTCCGGCGCTCAGAGCGCCGTCGATGAAACGCGCCTGGGGTCGGGCCGCAGACCATGCGGCCCGACCCCAGGCCCATCTCGCTGGCTCGGGCATCGCTCAATCAAGGTCACGGTGGACAAGTACGGCCACCTCACCCAGGACGGCCGGGAACGCTGCCGTCAGATGGTTGAGGCGGCCCTAGCGCCGCACATGCTCACAGCAGGCCGAGCGACCGCAGAGCACGGCGCTGACTCGGTGCCGGGTCAGCCGGCCAGTAGATGTAGCAGACACCGCCCGTACCGCTTCTGACCTTGCCGTTTGCGTCGTACCGCTTGGTCCGGAGCCAGATGTTTTCCCACTCGTGGCGCTGGTAGATCCGGCGGACGGCCTCGTCGCTCGGCGAGGCGGGGTCGTTGGCGATCACGTCGCCGTCCGCCGTGAACCCGATCACGGTCATGAGATGGCCGGAGGTCCCGTACCCGGCCCCGGTCAGCTCCTCCTTGCGGAACGACTGCGACGTTATGACCGGGATGCCGGCCCGGATCAGCGTCTCCACGTCCGTCAGCGAACCCAGCCGGGTCACCACCGCGCTCATGCCGTCGTACGTGGCGGCATAGGCGGCGTTGAACGGCCAGTTGCCGCACCCCTCGTACTGGTAGTCGTACGTGAAGCGCGCCGCGTGGCAGACCTGCGGGTCCGCGAGGCCCGGCTTCACCCAGGCGAGATCCTCGGCGGTGGGCCTCCGCCCCCAGTACTCGATGATCATCTGCGAGGAGGTAGGGCTGCACCACGCCTCACCGCCGTTGTCGTACTCCGGGTACTGGCCGGCGTGCACATTCTGCGAGTAGCGGGGCACCGGCAGTTCCCTGGCGAGGCCCGGCGTGCTGGGCTCCACGGTGAACCGGTCGGGGATGTCCGAGGCCATCGCGCCGAGCCGCCACACGGTCGGCGTGAGGCGGCTGCCCGGGGTCCGGTAGAGGCTGAGCCGCAGCCGGTAGGAGACCAGCCGCAGCCCGCTCGCCGCATCGTCCACCGAGAAGGTGTCCGTCCAGATCGAGCTTCTGCCGTCGGTCTGGTCGTCGACGGAGGTGCGGCGGATGTCGCCGTCGCCCGCCGCCCAGCGGCCCATCACGTACCAGGGGGTCTCGGTGTCGTCCGAGTAGCGGCCGCACAGCTCGATCTGGATCCACGTGCCGGCCGGGGTGTCCGCGTTCCAGGACGCGATCACCTCGGTGGCCGGGACCGACGAGCGGTGGCGCGGCGAGGTCCAGGTCGCGTACTCCCAGGCCGCCGTCTTCCCGGTGTGCGGGTCCGTGTAGTCGGTACGTCCCTGCGGGGTGCCGATCACCAGTCCGGGCCGTCGGCCCGCGACGGCGCGCGTGCCGGCGCCGGAACCGCTGCGCCAGTCGGTGTACGAACGCCAGGAATGGTTGTCCACCAGGGATGCGGCAGCCGAGGGCCTGCGGGGCGGGGCGAGCGAGGGCGCGGCGGCCGCGGAGCCTGCGGACGCCGCCGTCCCGGCGCCGGCCGCCACGGCAAGCGCGGCAGTCAGCACGGTTCTGCGTGAAGTCGGTCTGTTCATGGGCGAGACCCCCGGTCGTTGGCGGAATGGGGCTGCGGATGCACGACAGTGCGCCAACTATTGCGGTTCGCGGCCGGATTGGGCCAGCGATTCACCTCGCGCCGCGGAACAAATATTGGTCTGGTCCACTGGCGTGACCTGCGGTTGCTTCGTATCGCCTCGTACGCTGGTCCGCATGAACGACCTCGCCCGCCTCGCCTCGCGCCTGATCACCCTGCCGCCGTCCTGCGGACCCGTGCGGCTGATCGCCGTCGACGGTCATGCGGGCTCGGGCAAGAGCACTCTCGCCACCCGCCTCTCGGTGGCGCTCGGGGACGCGCCCGTGCTGCATCTGGACGACCTGGCCACGCACGAGGAGCTGTTCGGCTGGGCGGACCGGCTCCGGGACCAGGTGATCGGCCCGCTGTCGCGCGGGGAGACCGCGCACTACGCGCCGTACGACTGGACAGCCCGGCGCCTCGGCCCACCGCAGACGCTGGAACCGGCGCCGGTGGTACTGATCGAGGGAGTGGGCGCCGGCCGCCGGGCCCTGCGCCCGCATCTCGCCCGGCTGTGGTGGATGGAGCTCGACCCCCTGGCGTCCTGGCAGCGGGGCCGACGGCGGGACGGGCCGGCACTTTCGGCCTTCTGGGACGGGTGGACCGCGGCCGAGGAACGACATTTCGCCGCCGATCCGTCGCGCCCGTACGCGGATGCTCTGGTACGCCAGTTGCCTGTGGGGTACGAGTGGCTGGAAGGACCCCGCGCGACAGCAGGAACGAACGACCCCGTCACCCACCGTGAGCGTCCGGGCGCAACGTACTGACCAGTCGGAAAACGGCCCGGAAGTGCCTCAACTCCGCTTGACCCGGGGGCGGTACAGGTCTTACGTTCTCAATGTGCGGCTTTTCGGAGCCCTCACAGACGCGAAGCCCCCGGTTGTTCCCCCGTGATCGGGGGCTTCGTTCTGTCCCCGCACCCACCTTCGTACGGCTGTTCACCGTATTCCGCTCACCCTCGGTCACGGTCCCCGTTCCGCTTGCGGCGCCCTTAGTCGCGCACCACCTGCGCAGGTACGATGCCTCTCGGTGCGGTCAATTCCCGTCCACGGCAGCATGGTTCGGCCCGCCTGGACGGACGGGTCGTGCGACGGGACAACCTGGGGGCACGGCTTGTGGGGGACCTGATGGACATCGGCACGCAGGGCGCACAGGCCCCGGCCGACCTCGCCTGGCTGCGCGGCGTGGACGCCTACACGATGGGCGCCTATCCGCAGGCCGAGGAGGAGTTCAGAACGGCGGTGCGGCTGGATCCCGGCATGGCGGACGGCTGGCTCGGCCTCCATGCCCTGCGGATCGACACGACGACCGCGCTGCTGCGGATGTACCGCCACCGCGAGCGCTTCGGCGAACAGCGCACCCGCCATCGGCGCACGCTCAACTCCTGGTACTGGCTGGGCTGGTGGGTACAGCCCGTACTGGAGAGCCCGCGCGACCTGCTGCTCGCGCATGCCTCGCACTGGCTGGACGGACGCCATGTCCCTGAGCTGGACCGCGCGCTGGCCGGACTGCCACCCGTGGACGCGGACCCTCAGGTGCGGTTTCTGCACGCCTGCCGCTCGTATCTGGTCAAGGACTGGGAACAGCTGGTCCGCCACACCGAACAGCTCGTCGACGATCCGCTGCTCGGCATCGAGGCGGGACTCTTCGGCGGGATGGCGCGGGTGCGGCTGGAGATGTACGGGCAGGCCGAGCCGCTGCTCTCCACCGCGCTGATGCGCTGCCGCAGCGAACAGCCGCAGCGCAAGGAGCTGCGCTACTGGCTGGCCCGCGCGCACGAGGGCACCGGGCGCAGCGCGGCCGCCCTGCCGCTCTACCGGGCGGTGCACCGGATCGACCCGGCGTTCATGGACACCTCGGCGCGGCTCGCCGCGATCGCGGACTACGACGGGCTCGAAGGCTCCGACGAGGCGGCGGATCTCGCTTCCGTGTCGCTGACCGGGCTGGGCGCCGACTCCACGGCCGCAGAGGCGTTGCCGGACGGGGAACCGCTGCTCGGCACCGATCCGGTGGGCGGGCGGGAACTACGCCCCGGCGGCGATCCGCAGAACCTGCCGAGCGCCGGGGTTCCTCCTCGCACAGACGGGGCACGGAAGAAGACCGCCGTGCCCGGCCAGTCCTCGCAGGCATTCCCGGCAGGGCCCAGCGATCCGGCGCTGCTCGCCGCGGCGCTGGCGGAGCTGGAGCGGATGGTCGGCCTCGAACCGGTCAAGCGCCAGGTCAAGGCATTATCCGCGCAGTTGAACATGGCGCGGCTGCGGGCCGGTCAGGGGCTCCCGGTCCAGCCGCCGAAGCGCCACTTCGTCTTCTCCGGCCCCTCGGGCACCGGGAAGACCACAGTGGCCCGCATCCTGGGCCGGGTCTTCTACGCGCTGGGGCTGCTCGGTGGGGACCATCTCGTCGAGGCCCAACGCTCCGATCTGGTGGGCGAGTTCCTCGGACAGACAGCGGTCAAGGCCAATGAGCTGATCGACTCGGCGCTCGGTGGAGTGCTGTTCGTCGACGAGGCGTACAGCCTCTCCAACTCCGGCTACAGCAAGGGTGACGCGTACGGGGACGAGGCGCTGCAGGTCCTCCTCAAGCGGGCCGAGGACAACCGGGACCATCTCGTCGTCATCCTCGCGGGCTACCCCGAAGGCATGGACCGGCTGCTGGCCACCAACCCCGGACTCTCCTCCCGGTTCACCACGCGGGTGGACTTCCCCAGCTACCGGCCGCTGGAACTCACCTCGATCGGTGAGGTACTGGCCGCGGACAACGACGACGTGTGGGACGAGGAGTCCCTGGAGGAGCTGCGCTCGATCAGCGGCCATGTCGTCGACCAGGGCTGGATCGACGAGCTGGGCAACGGACGGTTCCTGCGGACGCTGTACGAGAAGAGCTGCGCGTACCGGGACTTGCGGCTCTCCGGGTACGCGACGGTGCCCACCCGCGACGATCTGGCGACACTGCGGCTGCCGGATCTCATGCAGGCGTACGGCGAAGTGCTGTCCGGCCGGGGGCCGGTTGACCGGGGGCAGCAGGAGCCTCCGACTCTGTAACGGCCTCCCCCGCGACAGGGAGTGGGCTCCCGACGCCCTGCGACTCCGCCGGCGGCGTTGTCGTCAGTCACCGACTCCCCCACAGCCTTAACGGCGTGGGAGGTGCCCCCTCCGCGTCGACTCCCTCCTCCGCCTTGCCACCGAAGCCACATGACGCCGCTCGCTGACCCACTCCCTGTCGCGGGGGAGGCCGTAACCTTGTCGGCCGGGTGGGCGGTGTCATCGTGACGGGCGTCACCCGACGGGCGGTCTGCCCTGGATCGCCGGACGGACTGCACTGAGCGCCCGTCCGGCGAGGAGACCTGGCACGACCGTTCTCAATCGCCGGACAGGCTCGAGAGGGCCGACGGGCCCGATGCGGTTGCCAGTGGTTGCAGTTCGTCCGGGACCGGGGCTGCCGGTGCCACGTCCACCGTCCGGCGGGGTATCGAGACCCGGTGCGCCGGGTCGCGCACCTCGCCCACCAGCATTTCCAGGACGTCCTCCATCGCGACCAGGCCGAGGATCCGGCCCGATGCGTCGGCCACCTGGGCCAGATGGGTGGCGGCGCGACGCATCACCGTCAGGGCGTCGTCCAGGGGCAGCTCCGCGCGCAGTGTCGCCATCGGGCGCCAGATGTGCTGCGGGACCGCGCGTTCACTGTCCTCCAGGTCGAGGACGTCCTTGACGTGCAGATACCCCATGAACGGGCCGCCGCCCTCCGCGCAGACGGGGAAACGCGAGTAGCCGGTCCGTACGGTCAGCTCCTCGATCCTGTGCGGGGTGACCGACGGGTCCACCGTCACCAGGGCTGCCCTGGCGAGCAGCACATCAGTGACCGGCCTGCTGCCCAGCTCCAGGGCGTCCTCCAGCCGCTCCTGCGCCTCCGGTTCCAGCAGTCCGGCCTGCCCGGAGTCCTCGACGAGCCGGTTGAGCTGCTCGCTGGTGAAGACGGCCTCGACCTCGTCCTTGGGTTCGACGCGGAAGAGCCGGAGCACCAGACGGGCGCAGGCGCCCAGCGCCCTGGTGACGGGACGGCACAGCCGGGCGAAGCCGACCAGAGCCGGGCTGAGCCACAGCGCGGTCTTCTCCGGGGCTGCCATCGCCAGGTTCTTCGGGACCATTTCGCCGATGACGAGGTGGAGGAAGACCACGAGGACGAGCGCCAGCACGTAGCCGAGCGGGTGAATGAGCTCCTCGGGGATGTGGACCGCGTGGAAGACCGGCTCCAGCAGGTGAGCGACGGTCGGTTCGGCGACGGCTCCGAGGGTCAGGGAGCAGACGGTGATGCCGAACTGGGCTGCGGCCATCATCTGCGGCAGGTTCTCCAGGCCGTAGAGCACTTGGCGGGCCCTGCCGGACCCGGCCGCCGCGATCGGTTCGATCTGGCTGCGGCGTACGGAGACGAGTGCGAACTCGGCACCGACGAAGAAGCCGTTCGCCAGGACGAGGAGCCCGGCGAAGAGCAATTGGACGACGCTCACCGGGCGGCCTCCAGGACACCACGGGCGGCGGACGGCTCGTCGACCGGTTCGGCCACTTCGGCGATGCGTACGAAGCGGACCTGCTCTGCGCGGTAGTGACCGACCTGGCGGACCGAGATCCGCCAGCCCGGCAGCTCGGCCCGGTCGCCGGGGGCGGGGATCCGCCCGAGCAGATCGGCGACCAGTCCAGCCACCGTCTCGTACGGTCCTTCCGGTACGTCGAGGCCTATCCGGCGCAGGGTGAGGACCCGGCAGCTGCCTTCGGCGTCCCAGGCGGGACGGCCGTCCTCGGGGGCGGCGGCGACCAGTTCGGGCCGGTCGGCACCTTCCGCGTCGTGCTCGTCCCTGACCTCGCCGACCAGCTCCTCGATGATGTCCTCCAGGGTGACGACCCCGGCGGTGCCACCGTACTCGTCGACCACGACAGCGATCGGCTGCTCCTTGCGCAGGCGCTGGAGCAGCTGTTCGACCGGGAGTGTCTCGGGTACGAGGAGGGGCGGTACGGCGATCCGGCCCGCGGTGGTGCGCAGGCGTTCCTGGGCGGGCACGGCGAGCGCGTCCTTGAGGTGGATCATGCCGACGACCTCGTCGATCCGGTCCCGGTAGACCGGGAAGCGGGAGAGGCCGGTGGCGCGGGTGAGATTGAGGACGTCCGCCGCGGTGGCGGTCGACTGCAGGGCGCTGACCTTCACGCGCGGTGTCATGACGTGCTGCGCGGTGAGTCCGGCGAGCGACAGGGTCCGCACGAAGAGATCGGCGGTGTCCTGTTCGAGGGTGCCGGCCTCGGCGGAGTGCCGGGCCAGGGAAACCAGTTCACCGGGCGTGCGGGCGGAGGCCAGCTCATCGGTGGGTTCGACGCCCAGCAGGCGGACCAGCCGGTTGGCAACGGTGTCCAGCAGCGTGATCACCGGCCGCAGAGCAGCGGCGAAGCGGTGCTGGGGGCCGGCCACGAACCGGGCGACCTGGAGCGGCCTGGAGACCGCCCAGTTCTTCGGTACGAGCTCGCCGATCACCATCTGGACTGCGGAGGCGACGATCATCCCGATCACCACGCTGACGCCGGATACCGCCCCGTCGGGGATGCCGGTCGCGGTGAGGGGTCCGGCGAGCAGCTGGGCGAGGGCCGGCTCGGCGAGCATGCCGACGACCAGTGAGGTGATGGTGATGCCCAGCTGGGTGCCGGAGAGCTGGAAGGAGAGCTCGCGCAGGGCGTCGACGACGGTACGGGCCCGCCGGTCGCCCTCGGCGGCGGCGCGCTCGGCGTCCGGCCGCTCCACCGTGACGAGCCCGAATTCGGCCGCCACGAAGAATCCGTTGGCGAGGATGAGAAGGAATGCTGCACTCAGAAGCAGCAGGGGGATGGTCATGCCGCCGCCTCCTGGGAAGGGGCGGCGCAGGTACTACCGGACGATCCGTCCATTGATGGAGGGATTCACTCCTTGGGTCGCAGGAAAGCCCCGCCGGCCCTGGGGCCTCTGGTGCGGGGCGGGGCGCACAGGGCGCCACCGCCCTCCAGAGTAATCAAGAAGTGGCCGTGCGGGGCAGGGGGCTCAGCCGTTCTCCGTACAGGTGCCGTGGTTCTCGGCGAGTGTGCGGAGCGTACGGGCGTCGCGAATGGCCTGTTCCTTGCCGATTCCGGGCTGGATGCCGAGGGCGGGCATGCTGGTCCCGTCGCTGAGGTCGAGAAAGACCCACGGGTCGCCGACGCGCAGGTTGACGCGGAGGATCTCCGCCCAGGACAGCCGTCGAGTGCGGGTGAGATTGACCACGGTCACCCCGTGGTCGTCGGCGACGACCTTGGGGCGGCTGAGCAGCGCCAGGACGGCGAAGAAGAGCAGCGCGGTGAAGATGAAGCTGACCCGCTCCCCCGGGCCGAGCTGCTCCAAGCTCATCGCGATGACGGTGATGACGACGAACATCGCCGCTCCCACGGTCAGCAGGACCACCCGGGTGCGGGTCGGCCGGAAGGTGACCGGGAGGGTGGGAAGTTCGGGCCGGGGGGCGGGGGTGGACATGGTGGTCTTCTGTCTTCCGGGGGTGATCGCTGGCGGTACGGCCGTCAGAGGCGGCAGGCGTGGATGGCCGTGGTGAGGATGGCGCGGGCGCCGAGCTCGTACAGGTCGTCCATGATCCGCTGGGCCTCCTTGGCGGCGACCATGGAGCGGACGGCGACCCAGCCCTCGTGGTGCAGCGGGGAGATGGTCGGCGACTCCAGGCCCGGGGTGAGGGCGACGGCGCGCTCCAGGTGCTCGACGCGGCAGTCGTAGTCCATCATCACGTAGCTGCGGGCGACCAGGACGCCCTGGAGGCGGCGGAGGAACTGCTGCACCTTGGGGTCGTCCTCGGCCGCGCCCGTCCGGCGGATGACGACGGCTTCCGACTTCATGATCGGCTCGCCGATCACTTCGAGTCCCGCGTTGCGCAGGCTGGTGCCGGTCTCCACCACATCGGCGATGACCTGGGCGACGCCGAGCTCGATGGCGGTCTCGACCGCGCCGTCGAGGTGGACGACGGAGGCGGTGACGCCGACGTCGGCGAGGTGCTTGGCCACGATGCCCTCGTAGGAGGTGGCGATCGTCATGCCGTCGAAGTCCTGCGGCCCGGCGGCCGTGCCCGGCTTGGTGGCGTAGCGGAAGGTGGAGCGGGCGAAGCCGAGCTGCAGGATCTCCTCGGACTGCGCGCCCGAGTCCAGCAGCAGATCGCGGCCGGTGATGCCGATGTCGAGACGGCCGGAGCTGACGTAGATCGCGATGTCGCGCGGGCGCAGGTAGAAGAACTCGACCTCGTTGTCGGGGTCGACGAGGACGAGCTCCTTGGACTCCTTGCGCTGCTGGTAGCCGGCCTCATGGAGCATCGCCATCGCAGGCCCGGACAGAGAACCCTTGTTGGGGACGGCGATGCGCAGCATGAGGTCAGGTTTCCTTTGTGCGAAGGGGTTTTCTACGGACGTGACGTGCGGGGTGCGGAACTGTGCTCAGAGGTGGGCGTAGACGTCGTCGAGCGAGATTCCGCGGGCAACCATCATCACCTGGACGTGGTACAGCAGCTGGGAGATCTCCTCGGCGGCGGCGTCCTTGCTCTCGTGCTCGGCGGCCATCCAGACTTCGGCGGCCTCCTCGACGACCTTCTTGCCGATGGCATGGACGCCCTTGTCCACCAGCTCGGCAGTGCGGGAGGTGGAGGGGTCGCCGTTGGCGGCCTTGAGCTGCAGCTCGGCGAAGAGCTCTTCGAAGGTTTTGTTCGCCATGATGGTTCTTAGCGTACGGGGTCCGGCACCCCCGTTCAGCGCCAGGGCTCGCTGACGGTGCGTAGCGTGGCGGCGGTGGCGACGGCCGCGGTGACCGCTTCGTGCCCCTTGTCCTCGTTGGAACCTTCGAGCCCGGCCCGGTCGAGCGCCTGCTCCTCGGTGTCACAGGTCAGTACGCCGAAGCCGACCGGGACACCCGTGTCGACGGCGACCTGGGTGAGCCCGTTGGTGACGCCGTGGGACACGTACTCGAAGTGGGGGGTGCCGCCGCGGATGATCACGCCGAGGGCGACGATCGCGTCGTAGCCACGGCCGGCGAGGACCTTGGCGACGACCGGGAGCTCGAAGCTGCCGGGGACCCGGAGCAGGGTCGGCTCGTCGATGCCGAGCTCGTGCAGGGCGCGCAGCGCGCCGTCGACGAGGCCGTCCATGACCTTCTCGTGCCACTGGGCGGCGATCACCGCCACTCGCAGGTCACCGCAGTTGCGTACGGACAGTTCGGGTGCGCCCTTGCCGCTCATGTCTCTCCTACCGCTCGTTTCCGTGCTCGTTACTGGTTGCCGCAGGTCGACACCGAGGCGGTGTCGAGCCAGGGCAGGTCGTGTCCCATGCGGTCCCGCTTGGTGCGCAGGTACCGCAGGTTGTGCTGGCCGGCCTGGACGGGCATCGGCTCGCGTCCCGTGACCGCGAGACCGTGCCGCAGGAGCGCTGCTGTCTTGTCGGGATTGTTCGTCATCAGCCGGACGCCGTGGACGCCGAGGTCCTTGAGGATCTGGGCGCCTGCCGCGTAGTCCCGGGCGTCGGCGGGCAGGCCGAGCTCCAGGTTGGCGTCGAGGGTGTCGACGCCACGCTCCTGGAGTTCGTACGCGCGCAGCTTGGAGAGCAGGCCGATCCCCCGGCCCTCGTGGCCGCGCAGATAGACGACGACGCCGCGACCCTCTTCGGTGATGCGCTGCATGGAAGCGTGCAACTGGGGGCCGCAGTCGCAGCGCTGGGACTGGAAGATGTCACCGGTCAGACACTCGGAATGGACCCGGACGAGGATGTCGTCGCCGTCACCGAGGTCGCCGTGGACGAGCGCGACGTGCTCGATGCCGTCGACGGTGGAGCGGTAGCCGTACGCGGTGAACTCTCCGAACGACGTCGGCAGCCGGACCTCGGCCTCGCGGCGGACGGTCGGCTCGACGGAACGGCGGTACGCGATCAGGTCCTCGATCGAGATGATGGTGAGGCCGTGCTTGCGGGCGAAGGGGACCAGCTCCGGCAGTCGCAGCATGGCGCCGTCCTCGCCCGCGATCTCGACGATCGCTCCGGCGGGGCGGAGCCCGGCGAGCCGGGCCAGGTCGACGGCGGCCTCGGTGTGGCCGTTGCGGACCAGGACACCGCCGGTCCTTGCCCGGAGCGGGAAGATGTGGCCGGGGCGCACGAAGTCGCCGGCGCCGGCCCGGCCGCCCGCCAGCATCCGGAGCGTGGTGGCCCGGTCGGCGGCGGAGATGCCGGTGGTGACGCCGTGCGCCGCGGAGGCGTCGACCGAGACGGTGAACGCCGTGCGCATCGACTCGGTGTTGTGGGCGACCATCTGCGGCAGGTCGAGCCGTTCCAGCTCGTCGTTCTCCATGGGGGCGCAGATCAGGCCGCGGCACTCGCTCATCATGAAGGCGACGATCTCGGGGGTGGCCTTCTCGGCGGCGATGACGAGGTCGCCTTCGTTCTCCCGGTCCTCGTCGTCGACGACGACGACGGGGCGGCCGGCGGCGATGTCGCGGATCGCCTGCTCGACGGGGTCGAGGGACAGGTCCTCGGCCGTGCTGTCTTCCCGGTGCAACCAGGTGGGCTGGGCAGTCATGCCGTGGCTCCTTCCAGAGCAGGTGTCCGCGTACGCAGCCACCAGTCGCGCATGCCCCACAGGACGAGGGCGCCGTAAATGAGGTAAACGAAGCCGGAGAAGGCGAAGCCGTTGGCGAAGTTCAGCGGTACGCCGACCAGGTCGACCAGGAGCCAGGCGAACCAGAACTCGACCATGCCGCGCGCCTGGGCGTACATCGCGACGACCGTGCCGACGAAGACGTACGCGTCGGGCCACGGGTCCCACGACAGCGTCGGGAACGCGGTGAACAGGCCGCCGACGGCGACCGTGCCGAGGGCCGCGCCGCCGGCCAGGCAGGCGCGCTCGCGCCAGGTGGCGAACCGCACGGCGATGGAGCCGTCCTGGGCCTGCTGCCTGCCGCGGTTCCACGACCACCAGCCCCACGCGGCCACGCCGATGACCACCAGCTGTTTGCCCGCGCTGCCCGAGAGGTGCGCGGAGGCGAAGGCGACCAGGAGGATCACACCGGAGAGCAGCTGTGCGGGCCAGGTCCACAGGGAGCGCCGCCAGCCGAGCGCGAGGGCGGCCAGACCGACCGTGTTGCCGATCATGTCGGACCACTTGATGTGCTGGCCGAACAGCGCGAAGGCCTCCGAGTTGAGCCAGCCGACCGCGCTCACTTCGTGTCCTCCCGGTCCCGGTCGCCGAGCAGCCGCTCGACGTACTTCGCGATGACGTCCACCTCGAGGTTGACCGGGTCGCCGGGTTCCTTGATGCCGAGCGTGGTCAGGGCGAGGGTGGTGGGGATGAGGCTGACGGTGAAGTAGTCGGGCCCGGCGTCGACGACGGTCAGGCTCACGCCGTCGACGGTGATCGATCCCTTCTCCACCACGTAGCGGGTCAGCTCCGCCGGGAGGGAGATCTTCACGATCTCCCAGTTCTCGGAGAGCTTGCGCTCGACGATGCGGCCCGTGCCGTCGACGTGTCCCTGGACGATGTGTCCGCCGAGCCTGCCGCCGAGCGCCATGGGGCGCTCCAGGTTGACCCGGGAGCCGGTTTCCAGCGCGCCGAGGCTGGACCGGTTCAGGGTCTCCGCCATCACATCGGCGGTGAATTCACCATCGCCGAGGTCGACGACGGTGAGGCAGACGCCATTGACGGCGATGGAGTCGCCGTGCTTCGCGCCTTCGGTGACGACGGGACCGCGCAGGCGGAATCGGGAGGCGTCGCCGAGCTTCTCGACGGCGGTGACCTCACCCAGTTCTTCGACAATTCCGGTGAACACTCAGTTTCCCTTCCGGGCAGGGCCGGGGACGGCGGTGATGCGCAGATCGGGGCCGATACGTACGGTCTCGGTCACATCGAGGCGCAACGCCTGGGCGATGGTGGAGATTCCGGCGTCGGCGAGGGCTGCGGGGCCGGCGCCGAGGAGCACGGGGGCGAGGTAGCCGACGACCTTGTCGACCGTTCCCGCCGCGACGAAGGCCCCGGCCAGGGTCGGGCCGCCTTCGAGGAGTACGGATCGGACGCCGCGCCCGTGCAGGGCGGCAAGCAGGGCGGGGATGTCCAGGCCGCGGCCGGTGGCGGCGCGCGGCAGTCGCAGGACGGTTCCCTCGGGAAGACAGCCGGTGTCGGCGTCGTCGGCGACCGCGACCAGGGTGGGCGCCGTGGTGTCGAGGACGCGGGCGCCGGGCCGTACCGCGGTGGCGTCGGTGTCGACGACGACCCGGAGCGGCTGCACGGCGCCTTCAATGCCACGTACACCGAGCTGGGGGTCGTCCGTGCGGGCGGTGCCGGAGCCGACCACGACGGCGTCGGCCTCGGCGCGCAGCCGGTGGACGTCGGCGCGGGACTCGGCAGAGGTGATCCAGCGGCTGGTGGCGTCGGCGGCCGCGATCCGGCCGTCGAGGGTCGCCGCGTACTTCCACAGCACGTACGGACGGCCGAGCCGCACCGAGGTCAGCCAGGCGGTGTTGCCCGCCTCGGCGAGTTCGCCAAGGAGTCCCTGCTCCACGGTGACCCCGGCGGCACGGAGGGTGTCCGCGCCTCCCGTGGCCTGCGGATTCGGGTCGGCGACCGCGTACACGACACGGCTGACGCCGGCCTCGGTCAGCGCCTGGGCGCAGGGGCCGGTGCGACCGGTGTGGTTGCACGGTTCGAGGGTGACGTAGGCGGTGCCGCCACGGGCCTTCTCGCCTGCTTCGCGCAGGGCGTGGATTTCGGCGTGCGGCCCGCCGGCCCGCTGGTGGAAGCCTTCACCGGCCGGCTGTCCTTCGGCGTCGAGGATCACGCATCCGACGACCGGATTGGGGCTGGTGGAGCCGAGTCCGCGGGCGGCGAGCGCGATCGCTCGGCGCATGGCGGTGATGTCGGCTGCGGTGTCCACCGGGTCCTCCTGCCTCTTCGGGCACGGACTCCGGGGCCTGTCGATGACGACAGATGAAGCGGAACGCAACAGGGGACGCCGAAACCGAAGACACGGACGCACGTGTTCCGGGGATCCCGGACATGCGTCCGCCGACGGCGGCGTACCTGTGACGGCCCGCCGCGCACTGCCTCCCATCCGGACTTTAACCGTCGGTCCAGGAATCCCACCTGGTCAACCGGCCGCTGGATGCGGACGGGTCGCGGACTATAACCGCCGGTTCGGAATTGCACCGACCCCGGAGTGCGCTGCTACTGGTACACGGTCAGTGTGCCACGCCCGCTCATGGGCCATGCGAGGGAGTGCCTGTGGAGTGGCTCACAGACAGGCCTGGGGAGCCCTCCGTACGGGGTCGTATCCGGACATCCCGCGAAGGATGGTCCAGACCTATTGACTCAGTGGTCTAGTCCTTTTAATCTCTGCGTCACCTCCGAGGAACGGCCCCGCGGTGTGCGCACGCCCGTGGCCCAACACGACCCACCCCCTTACCAGTTGTGTTCCGCCGACCTCCCCAGGAGGAACGACACGTACTGTCCCCCACTCGTGCGAGAGCCACCCTGCTCGCAGCCGGCGTAGCCGTCGCCGGACTGCTGATGGGCTCGCTCGCCGCCACCCCGTCGGCCGCTGCCGACCAGGAGTCCTGTCGCCCTACGGCGCCCTGGTGAAGACCCTGCGCGAGAAGCTCGACCGGGCGTCCGCAGCCGACGGCAAGCACTACCTGCTGAGCGTCGCCGCACCGTCCTCCGGCTATCTGCTGCGCGGCATGGAGACCTTCCAGGTCCAGAAGTACCTGGACTACGTCAACATCATGTCGTACGACCTGCACGGCGCCTGGAACGAGTACGTCGGCCCGAACGCGGCACTCTTCGACGACGGCAAGGACGCCGAACTCGCCCAGGCGAGCGTCTACTCGACCTCGCAGTACGGCGGCACTGGCTACCTCAACACCGACTGGGCGTACCACTACTTCCGCGGCTCGATGCCGGCCGGCCGGATCAACATCGGTCTGCCGTACTACACCCGCGGCTTCAAGAACGTGCAGGGCGGTACGGACGGACTGTGGGGCAAGGCCGCCACGACCACCTGCCCGGCCGGCGCCGGTCTGACCAAGTGCGGTGACGGAGCCGTCGGCATCGACAACCTCTGGCACGACGAGGACGCCAACGGCCAGGAGGCACCGGCCGGTTCCAACCTGATGTGGCACGCGAAGAACCTCGAGAAGGGAATCGTCGGCGACTACGTCACCGACTACGGGTTCACCGCGGGCACCGAGCTGACCGGCACATACGTCCGCAAGTACGACTCCACGCTGGTCGCCCCCTGGCTGTGGAACGCGGAGAAGAAGGTCTTCCTCTCCACCGAGGCCGAGCAGTCGGTGTCCGCCAAGGCGGACTACGTCGTCGACAGGGGCATCGGCGGCACGATGGTCTGGGAGCTCGCCGGGAACTACGGCTGGAACGCCGCCAAGGGGCAGTCCGAGCGGGGCTCCACCCTCACCACGGCAATGTACGACAGGTTCAAGTCGGCCACCCCGTACGACGCGAAGCGGTCCACCATCGATCTGCCGGCCCAGGCACTCGACATCGACGTGTCCTTCGGCCAGTTCCCGCTCGGTGACTCCAACTACCCGATCAGCCCCAAGCTCAAGATCACCAACAACACGAAGACGACGCTGCCGGGCGGCACCGAGTTCCAGTTCGACTACTCGACGTCGGCCCCCGCCAACGCCAAGGACCAGTCGGGCTTCAACACGACGAGCGTCCGCAGCGGCCACACCGCCGCGAACAACATCGGCGGTCTGAAGGGCGACTACAACCGCGTCTCGCTGAAACTGCCCACCTGGCAGACACTGGCGCCCGGCGCCTCGGTACAGGTGGACTTCGTCTACTACCTGCCGACCTCCACGCCGTCGAACTGGACGGTGGCTTTCGGCGGGAAGTCGTACGCCCTGACCGCCGATCTGGCGCGCGGCACCACGGTGGTCGAGCCGGGCACGGGGACGAGCCCGTCGCCCGACCCATCGACCAGCCCCGGCCCGTCGACGAGCCCGGGCCCGGATCCGACCGGTGGCACCTGCTCGGCGGCCGCCTGGAGTACGACCGCGGAGTACGGCGCGGGCGCGACCGTGGGCTACGGCTCGCACCAGTGGAAGGCCAAGTGGTGGACGAAGGGTGAGACGCCCGGCACCACCGGCGACTGGGGTGTCTGGCAGGACCTCGGCGTCTGCTGACCCGACGACCATGACCGCCCGGCGGTGATCGGTTGCGCTGCCAAAACTCGCGAACATCACCCGCCCATGGATTTGGGTACCTCCCAAACCCATGAACAACTGACGGCACTACTCGTGAATAAGACCGACCGGCACATGGGAGGCGGCGTCGCGGGGCTGGGCACGCACATCTGCGGCGTTGTCGTCGGTCAACAACTCCCCCATAGCCCCGAAGGCATGGGGGGACCCCCCTTCGCGTTGCCTCCCTTCTCCGCCTTGCAGCTGCACGCACCCAGCCCCGCTCCTTCTCCCACCCCCCATGTGCCGGTCGGTTTAAAGCCACAGGGCCCGAAACGCCGACGGGGTCTTCCACGCATCGAGTACCCCGATCACAGAATCAACCGTGCGAATGGCGTTCACGACTGTGCGGGCGTGGAGCCGCCTGTTCGGTGTGACCATGCCTCGCGCACGATTCATGAATGGGACCCGGTCGAGGCCGACGCAAACGGACCCCGACACGAGTCAACGGACGCTCCGGCATTACCATGACGCTGATCTTTTCCGCGGAACGCGCCGGGCCGGACGAACAGCACCGGGCACCGCACGGACATACAGGGAGCGACCATGGGCGGCCTCGGCGTGCGCTGGACCTTGCACGGCGACGGAAAGACCCCCGCACCGGGGGCCGTGGTCCGGCCCGACGAGCGGCTCTCCTGGCCCCGTACGTTCGGGCTCGGCGCCCAGCACGTAGTGGCCATGTTCGGCGCGTCGTTCGTCGCTCCCGTGCTCATGGGTCTGGATCCGAACCTCGCGATCATGATGTCGGGTGTCGCGACGGCCATCTTCCTGCTGGCCACCCGCGGCCGGGTGCCCAGCTACCTGGGCTGCTCGCTCTCCTTCGTCGGCGTGGCCGCGACCATCCGGGCCAGTGGCGGCGACAGCTCTGTCGTCACCGGGGCGGTCTTCGTCGTCGGCGCGGCGCTCTTCCTCGCGGGTCTCGCGGTGCAGCGGTTCGGCGCTCGGATCATCCATGCGGCGATGCCGCCCGTGGTCACCGGCGCCGTCGTCATGCTCATCGGCTTCAACCTCGCACCGGTCACCGCATCGACGTACTGGCCGCAGGACCAGTGGACCGCGCTGGCGGTGATGCTGTTCACCGGAATGGCCGTCGTGTGCCTGCGCGGATTCTTCTCGCGTATCGCGATCTTCCTCGGCCTGGTCTTCGGCTATGTGCTGTCCTGGGTCCTGGACCAGGTCTTCGGCAAAATCCATTCACCGGCGGGCGGCGCCGAGGTGGTCGACCACTGGCGGCTCGACCTGTCGGGTGTCTCCAAGGCCGACTGGATCGGACTGCCGTCCTTCCACGCCCCGAGCTTCGAGTGGTCCGCGATCCTGGTCGCGCTGCCGGTGGTGATCGCGCTGATCGCGGAGAACGCAGGGCACGTCAAGGCCGTCGGCGAGATGACCGGTGACCCGCTCGACGACAAGCTCGGCACCGCCATCTCGGCGGACGGCGTGGCCTCCATGCTCTCCACCGCCGTGGGCGGCCCGCCCAACACCACGTACTCCGAGAACATCGGCGTCATGGCCGCCACCCGCGTCTACTCCACCGCCGCGTACTGGGCCGCCGCCTGCTTCGCCCTGCTGTTCGGCCTCTGCCCCAAGTTCGGTGCGGTCGTCGCCGCCATCCCGGGCGGGGTCCTCGGCGGCATCACCGTCATCCTGTACGGAATGATCGGTCTGCTGGGCGCCCAGATCTGGATGAGCGGCAACGTCGACCTCCGTAACCCGCTGAATCTGGTACCGGCCGCCGCGGGCATCATCATCGGCGTCGGCGGGGTCAGCCTGAAAATCACCGACAACTTCGAGCTGAGCGGAATCGCCCTCGGCACCATCGTCGTGATCACCGGCTACCACGTGCTTCGGGCCTTCGCCCCGGCCCATCTGAAGACCCAGGAGCCCCTGCTGGACGCGGGTACGTCCTCGTACGACGACACCAAGCCGCCCACGCAGTAGCCACGCCCGGCAGAGATTCCGAGGGCCGACCGCTGGCTGGACCGCGGTCGGCCCTCCGCTGTGACGCCGGGCCGGCCCGGCTGACCAGGTCGCCAGGAGTCATCTCGCGGAGGTCGTCCCGCCATCCTTTCGGTCTGACGGCGCCTTGCCAGAACCCTGACGGGAGCTACTGGCCGTGCAGGCTACTCGTCGTCGTCCCCGCCCTCGTCCTCGTCTTCGCCTTCGAAGAAGTCGCCGATCTCGTCGACGACTTCGGCGGCCACCATGCCGCCGACCACACCCACGGCCAGGCCCGCGGCGCCGGCCGCGATGGCGGTGCCCATGCCGGGCCCGGAGCGGTGCCCGTGGTCGTCGTGGCCTTGGTGTCCGCCGTGGCCGTGACCCTTGTCGGCGTGCGTGCCGTACCCGCTGTGCCCGTACGGGTCGTGCGCCGCGTGCGGGATGTGCGGGGTGTGGCCGTATGGGTCGTGGCCGAGGAGCTGGTTCATCCAGGTCTCGACCTCGGCGTTCCAGTTGCGGCCGGCGGCCTCGTGGTGGCCGTAGGAGAAGCGGGTCAGCGCGTCGTGGCCGCCGTGGAAGAGGCCTCCGTGCTTGTCCGCCTCGATGACGACCTCCACGCCTGCCGGGGAGGCGAGGAAGGTGACCTCGATCTCGCTGACCTGGTGGGCGTACTGCGCGGGCGGGGTGAGTTCGATCTCCTGGTAGAAGGGCAGCTGCTGGCCGGTGCCGTGGATGTGCCCGTACTCCAGGTCGGCGGACTTGAAGGCGAAGCCGAGTTGGCCCAGGGCCTCCAGGATCGCTTCCTGGGCGGGCAGCGGCCGTACCGCGAGCTGGTCGAGGTCGCCCTTGTCCTTGGCGCCGGCCACCCCCAGCTCGGTCCGCACGCCGAGAATGATGCCGAGCGGCTGCCCGTACAGCTCGGTGATCGGCGTCTCGTGCGGCAGCGGGAAGGCGAACGGGACCGAGCGCAGCCCGCCCTCGGCCAGGCGGAAGCTGCCGCCCACGGTCGTGCGGTGGAAGACGACCGTGCCCTCGGACTCGCCGTGGTCGTGCTCGGCCTCCACGCGGGCGACCAGTTCCAGGGTGATGTGGTCGATGGTGAAGTCGGCGTTCCCGCCCCTCAGGTTGACCTGACCCGACAGGGTCCCACCAGGGACGGCGGCGATCGGGTCCAGGACCGTGTCCACCTGCGGGCCGCCCACACCGAGCGAACCGAGCAGCTTCTTGAACACCATGACGGCGTTCCCCTTCTCGTGTACGTGATCTTCAAAGAACCGGACGGGGGCAGGCGTCGCCATGGAGCCGGCGCCTGCCCCGCCCGGAGGGGTGTTACTTCGCGACGTCGAGCGTGACCAGCGCCTGCGCCCAGCGGGCGTACTTCAGATCGGCGAGGTCGGCGACAGTCTTGATCCCGAACGCCTCCTTCAGCAGCTCGCCCTTCCGGTCGAAGACGCCCTTGAGCGCGGAGACGGGAGCTGCCGGCACCTTTCGAAGCCACGACAAGCCCCTCCCAAGAGGCAGTTGACCAGCATTCAGGCACGTGCAACCGGCTGGAACCCGCCCCATGCCCTCTACATCGCTGTAGAAGAATAGGGGCAGGACAGGCTCTGGTGATGCCCTCGCGGCACCTTCGGGTGGAAAGTCTGAAAAGCGCTCGCTGTCGGGAGCTCAGGGCGCCCGAAGTGGCATTTTTACGACCGCTTTACCGTTGTGTCGGTGACACTGTCTCACCGACCAGCACCTGCCGGCCGCACCCGCGGCCGGCCGAGAAGGAGAAGGAGCACCAGACCCGCAATGGGTGAACCTCCCAGTTGCCGCCGTGCCACACCCAGCCCGAAAACTGTTGAGCCGGGAGCGGGGGTGGCACGGTGACAGAGCTACTGCTCCTCCTGCTCGCCCTCGCTCTGACGCTGGCGTGCGCGGTGTTCGTTGCGGCCGAGTTCTCGCTGACCACCGCCGAACGCAGCGAACTCGAAGCTGCCGTCGCGGCCGGTGAACGCGGCGCCGACAGCGCGCTGAAGGCCGTCAAGCGCCTGACCTTCCAACTGTCCGGCGCCCAGCTGGGCATCACCGTGACCTCGCTGGTCATCGGCATGCTCGCCGAGCCGTCGGTCTCCGCCCTTCTGCACGGCCCGCTGACCGCCGCCGGCCTGCCCGAAGGGGCGGTAGGCACCACCGCCACCCTGCTGGGCGTGGTGGCCTCGACGGTGGTGCTGATGGTGGTCGGCGAGCTGGTGCCGAAGAACTGGGCGATCTCCCGCCCCGTCGCCGTGGCCAAGGTGGTCGCCGGCCCGCAGCGGGCCTTCACCGCCGCGTTCGCCCCGCTGATCCGCCACCTGAACAACACCGCCAACCGCGTCGTGCGCCGGTTCGGCATGGAGCCGGCCGAGGAGCTGGCGCACGCCCGCACCCCGGAGGAGCTGGTGGCACTGGCCCGCCATTCCGCACGCCAGGGCGCGATCGAGGCCGACTCCGCCGAGCTGTTCGTCCGCACCATCCACCTGAGTGAACTGACCGCGGAGAACGTGATGACCCCACGCGTGGACGTCCGCGCCCTGGAGGTGCACGCCACCGCCGCCGATGCCGCCGGCCTCACCCTGGCCACCGGCATCTCCCGCTTCCCTGTCTACAAGGACACCCTCGACGAGGTCATCGGCACCCTCCACATCCGTGACGTCCTTGCCCTCGACGACGACGCCCGGGCCACGACCCTGGTCACGGAGCTGATGACCACCGCACTGCTGGTGCCGCACTCCCTCCCGGTCGACACCCTCCTCGGCCGACTGCGGCTGGCCCGCACCATGGGCGTGGTCATCGACGAGTACGGCGGCACCGCCGGCGTCGCCACCGTCGAGGACATCATCGAGGAGGTCGTCGGCGAGGTCCGCGACGAGCACGACCCGCACGAGGTCCCCGACCTGATCGAAAGGCCCGACCCGGAGGGCCGCAAAATGTGGGAAGCAGACGGCTCGATCCGACTCGACCAGCTTGCCGAGATAGGCCTCGAAGCCCTCGAGGGGCCGTACGAGACACTGGCCGGCCTGATTGCCACCCACCTCGAACGCATCCCCACCCCCGGCGACACCATCACCGTGGACGGCTGGGACCTGACGGTCCTGGACATAGACCACCACCGCGCCGACCGCATCCACCTCACCGCACCCGCGCCTACTGCCGACACTGACAAGACCGCTTCCGGGGAGGAGGCCCGATGACCGCGATCCAGCTCCTGATCGGTGCCCTCACCCTGGTCACCAACGCCTTCTTCGTCGGCGCCGAGTTCGCCCTGATCTCGGTACGCCGCAGCCAGATCGAACCCGCTGCGGTGAGGGGCAACCGGCGCGCGAAGGCGGCCCTGTGGGCACTGGAGCACCTCTCCGTCATGCTGGCGACCGCTCAGCTCGGCATCACCGTCTCCTCCCTCGTCCTGGGCGCAGTGGCCGAACCGGCGATCGCTCACCTGCTCGAGCCGCCCTTCCACGCACTCGGCGTACCCGAGCCCCTGATCCACCCGATCGCCTTCGTCATCGCCCTGACCCTGGCGACCTACCTGCACATGCTGATCGGCGAGATGGTGCCGAAGAACATCGCGCTCGCCGCCCCGGCTCAGACCGCACTGCTGCTCGGCCCACCTCTGGTCGCCGTCACCCGGGCCCTGCGGCCGGTGGTCTTCGGTATCAACGCCTTCGCCAACGGCCTCCTGCGGCTACTGAAGGTCGAGCCCAAAGACGAGGTGGCCGCGGTCTTCACCGACGACGAACTCGCCCGCCTGGTCAAGGACTCCTCCGCCGCCGGCCTGCTCGACCCTGCCGACGGCGAACTCCTCCAAGACGCCCTCGAACTCGGCAAACGGCCCGTCGGCGACATCATGGTGCCCCTGGCCCGGGTGGCCACCGTCGCCCACGACACCACCCCCCGCCAGCTCGAACGCACCGCCTCCGAGCATGGCTACTCCCGCCTGCCCGTCACCGGCCCCGGAGACGAGCTGCTCGGCTACCTCCACATCAAGGACGCCCTCGCCGCCGAGCACTGTGACCAACCCTTCCCCCGCGCCTCCCTGCACCCGATCACCAAGATCGGCCTTGAGACGCCGCTGGACGACGCCATGACCGCCATGCGCGCCGCCCACACCCGTCTGGCCGCCGTGACCGGCAGCAAGGGGACGGTCATCGGTCTGGTCACCATGGAAGACGTGCTGGAGGAACTCGTCGGGGCCGCCGCACTCCGCTGACACGGCCAACCTGGGCGGCCTCACGCGTGCAGACACCCAGGCAGGTCGATCAGTTGCTGTTTCCTGTCCGGTAGGGCCGAACTGCTCTTCATCAGCACAGTGACCTGGCCGCACCCTCCATGGGCGCGGTAAACAGGCCCCGCGTACGAAGTGAGACTCGTGGAGCCCCGCAGTCTCCTCAGGGCTGTATGCACCAACGGGTTGCTTGAATGAAAGCCCGTCAGAACCCCCAGACTCATCGAAAGTCAGGTTGACCATGTTCTCCCCTTTAGTTGACCCCCCTGACTCGCGCGGCCGCACAAAGGGCCGAGGCCCGGTCGCGGCGCTGACAGTCGCGGCGTTGGCATCGGTCCCCCTCGTGGCAGGCTGCGGCGGCACGCAGGCGACCTCCGCGCCGGCCATTAGCTCGTCCGCCCATGCTGGTTCATCGGGTTCCGCCGACTCCATTGACAAGGAGCGGACGTCCAACGCCGCCCGAGAAGTGTCGACGAGCCCCCAGCCGTCCTCGACCAATGCTGTCAACCAGAACTCCCAGGAAGTAATCGCTTCAAAGGGGGACGCCAAGGTCTATACCCCTGTCCGCACCAGCGCGGGATTCACCGTGCCCGTGGAGATCGTCAATACCGGCACGGACCGGGCACTTTACGAGGTCGACATTCGTGTACAGGGTTCGGGGGGCTTCAGCGCGACAGCACGCGTCAGTACCGATGTCGTCGGCGTCTACCCAGGTGGTTCATGGCCCGTTGAACTCGCAGTCGCCGACCCTGGCAAGCCGGTGCCTCAGCACCCGCGAGTGACCATCACGCGTATATCGAGGCAAGAGTTCACATAGCAGGAAGATTCTGGGCGGCGCCACTCGGGACGCCGGCCTCAAAATTTCGTGACGGCCCGTCGGATTCTGCGACGGTTCGTCTCGGCGGCAGTGCTCACTCGAGTTGCCTCGGCTGTGACCTTCGGCGAAGGCTGAGGGACGATTCCCCCGCACACGGAACGCGAACCTACCTTTCACAGCGCCTCCAACGACGTGCGGCCGTGGGGGGGGGGGGGGGGGGGGGGGGGGGGCGCGCGGGGGGCGGGGGGGGGGGCCCCCCCCCGGGGGTGGGCGACCGAGGGGGGGAGGCGGGGCGCCGCCAACACAACCCCCCCCCG